>NZ_JBHSQS010000005.1:0-458847 GCF_042658605.1 Micromonospora vulcania
CGCCCGCCCCGCGCCCCGCGCCGCGCCGCCCCGCACCGCACCCCGTCGATCTAGGGCAAATCGTCGTGGATTGAGATCAATCAGCGCTGATTTTCCCTAGATCGACGCGGCGGGGCGGGCGCAGCGGGGCGCGGGCGCGGCGCGGCCGGGGCGCGGGCGCAGCGGGGCGGGGGCGGACGCAGCGGGGCGCGGGTTACGCGTGGGGGCGGGACTTGGCGTAGGTGGCGAAGGCCGTTAGGGACTCGGGGTTGGCTAGGGCGCCCTTGGCAGCGGCCTGGTCGATCGGAGTGCCGGTGAGGATCTTCTTGACCGGCACCTCCAGCTTCTTCGCCGAGAGGGTGCGGGGCACCGCGCGTACCTGGTGGATCTCGTCGGGTATGTGCCGGGGTGACAGGGCGGTACGCAGCTCACGGCTGATCTTTCCGCGCAGCGGGTCGTCCAGCTTCAAGCCCTCGGCGAGCACCACGAACAGCAACAACTCACCAGCGCCGCCCTCGTCGTCCTCCAGGTGTACGACGACCGAGTCGACCACCTCGTCCAGTCCCTCGACCACGGAGTAGAACTCGGCGGTGCCCAGCCGTACCCCACCTCGGTTGAGGGTGGCGTCCGAGCGGCCGGTGATCACGCAGCCACCCCGGGCGTTGATGGTGATCCAGTCGCCGTGCCGCCAGACACCCGGGTAGACGTCGAAGTAGGCCTCCCGATAGCGGGTGCCGTCCGGGTCGTTCCAGAAGCCCACCGGCATGCTCGGCATCGGCTCGGTGATCACCAACTCACCCAGCTCGCCGATCACCGGCGTGCCGTCGGCGGACCGGGCCTCCACCTTGGCGCCCAACGCCCGGCAGGCGATCTCACCGGCGTACACCGGTAGTAGTGGCACCCCGCCGACGAAGCCGGTGCAGACGTCGGTACCGCCGGAGAGCGACTGGAGCTGGAGGTGGTCGCCGACGGTTTCGTACACCCAGGTGAAGCCCTCGGCGGGCAGCGGCGCACCGGTGGAGCCCAGGCCGCGCAGCGCGGACAGGTCGGCGACGTCCCGGGGCACCAGCCCTGCCTTGCGGCAGGCCAGCAGGAACGGCGCCGAGGTACCGAAGTAGGTGGTGCCGGTCTCCGCCGCCAACCGCCACAGCCCGCTCAGGTCGGGCTCGGCCGGCCGGCCGGGCTCGGCCCGGACCCCTGGGTTGCCGTCGAAGAGCACGATGGCCGCACCCACCGCCGGCCCGGAGACCAGGAAGTTCCACATCATCCAACCGGTGGTGGTGAACCAGAAGAACCGGTCGGCGGGGCCCAGGTCGTGGTGCAGGGCGAGCATCTTCAGGTGTTCCAGCAGGATGCCGCCGTGGCCGTGCACGATCGGCTTGGGCAGGCCCGTGGTGCCCGAGGAGTAGAGCACGTACAGCGGGTGGTCGAACGGCACCGGCGTGAACGTCAGCGGCTCGTCGGTGGGCTCTGCCAGCTCGGCCCACTCCAACGCGCCTGCCGGCGGGGAGCCCGTCGTGTCCAGGTAACCGATGCTGACCGTGTGCCGCACCGACGGCAGGGCGGCGCGAATGGCGGCGACCTCGGCAGCGCGGTCCACCGGCTTGTCGCCGTACCGGTAGCCGTCCACGGCGACCAGCACGGTCGGCTCGATCTGCTGCCAACGGTCAGTGACGCTGCGGGTGCCGAACTCGGGCGCGCAGGAGGTGAAGATCGCTCCCAGGCTGGCCGTGGCCAGCAGCAGGACGTACGTCTCAGGGATGTTCGGGGCGTACGCCGCCACCCGGTCGCCGGCGGTGACGCCCAGCCGGCGCAGCCCGGCGGCCACCCGACGGACCTCATCGCGCAACTGCCCGGCGGTCAGCGTGACCGGCGCACGGGTCTGTCCGTGCGCGATCACCACCGGGTCGTCGTCGGCGCGCCCCGGCATCCGCAGGACGTTCTCCGCGTAGTTGAGCGTGGCGCCGGGGAACCAGCGCGCCCCCGGCATGGCCCGCTCGGCCAGGGTCGCGGTCGGCGGGGTGTGGGCCACCACCTCGAAGTGGTCCCAGATCGAGCGCCAGAACCCGTCCAGGTCGGTGGTCGACCACCGCCACAGCGCGTCGTAGTCCGCGAAGTCCAGCCCACGGTGCTCGCGCAGCCAGCGCAGGTAGCCGCCGATCCGGGACCGCTCGCGTACGTCCGCTGGCGGCGTCCACAGCACGTCACCCACTGCTCCACCCTCCCCCTGGCCCGGCACGGCACTGTGCATGGGCCGTGGCGCCATCTTGCCCTACCTCGAAGCGCCATTCTGCGCACCGGTTACGACCACCGACGCGTGCCCACCCCACACTCCAACCCGCCCACCCATGTGGGACGAAGGAAGGGCACCTTGTTAACGCCGGGTGTTAATAGGGGCACCTTGTACAACGCCAGGCGTTAATAAGGTGCCCTTCCTTACATCTCAGCCTGCGCGATGCGCCTGGATGGCGCGGCGGCGGGCGAGCCGGTGCGCGCGGCGGATCTCGGCCTCCTTGTAGCGGCGCTCGTCCTCGGCCGTCTCCGGCAGCACCGGGCGGACCGTCCGTGGCGCACCGCCGACGTCGACCCCGACGAAGACCAGGTACGCGGTGGCCACCCGGACGGGCGCGTCCTCGGCCGAGTCCCACCGTTCCGCGACCACCCGGACGCCCACCTCCATCGAGGTCTGCCCGGTCCAGTTGACCTGGGCGTGGGCGTGCACCAGATCACCGACCCGGACGGCCTCCGAGAAGACGATCTCGTCGATCGCCGCGGTCACCGCGGTGCCGCCACTGTGCCGCGCGGCGGCGGCTCCCGCCACGTCATCCACGAACTTCATCAGGACGCCACCGTGCACGGTGCCGTACAGGTTCACGTCGACGGCGGTCATGATCTTACTCAGCGTGACCCTGGAGTACGACGTCGGCTTGCCGGTTGGTGCGGCGGAGGGGTGCTCGGTCATGCTGGAAACGGTACGGTGCGCGGATGCGACATCTCTGGAGCTTCCTCGCCGGGCTGGTGGTGGCACCCATCACGTGGGCGCTGGTCACACTGGGGCAGGACGGGTCGAGCCGGACGGTCGACCGCTGGGTGGAGATCGGCACCTTCAACACGGCCAACCTGATCGAGCCGGCCGTGTACCTCGGTGTCGGCGGTGTCCTGCTGGGCCTGGTCGCCACACTGCGTGTCTCGCCGCTGGGCCCGCTGGTGGCCGGGCTGCTGCTGGTCACCCCGTACGTCGGGATGTTCGTGGCGCCGTTCGAGGTGCGGGATGCCATCCCGCAGGAATGGAAGGTGTTCGGCGATCCGCTGCCGCTGCGGCTGCCGGTGGAGAACGGCACGCTCTTCCTGATCGGCCTGCTGCTGCTGATGGCGACGTTCAGCGGGCAGCGCTGGCGGCAGTGGCCGCGTCCGGCGACCGAGCCGGTCACCGAGCCAGTGCCGGCACCGGCGGACACCCCCCGTGGCGACAACTTCACGCTCACCGACTGGCCGCCGGCCGAGCCCGCGGAGCGCGACACCGCTCCGCTCACTCTGGGTTACCCGGCAGATCCGACGCCGACCGAGCCGCTGCCCCGCCGGGTGGGTGGCGAGTCGCCGTGGTCGGCGCCGCCGCGCGGCCAGCCGCGCGGTGAGGACACCACCGAGATCCGCTGATCGTCGGGCGGGCCGGGTGACCGGCCCGCCCCCTAGTGCAGGGCGACGGCCAGCTCCGCGTCGACGGTGCCGAGGGCGGCGCGAGGCACGACGAGGAGCATGACCGCCAGCGCGGCGGCCATGCCGCCAGCGATCACGATCGCCATCGGTACGCTCCCCGTGCCGAGCAGCCCCACCAGGGGTGCCGACAGCGCGCCGACACCGAACTGCACGGCGCCGAGTAGCGCCGCGGCGGTCCCGGCGGCCTCGCTGTGCCGGGTCATGGCCAGCGCCGGCGCGTTCGGCAGCGCGAGGCCCGCCGCGGCCAGTACCAGCCACAGCGACGCCAGCAGGGTGCCCAGGCCACCGATACCGGTCGCCGCGAACATGACCAGCAGCAGCCCGGCGACGGTCCCGGCGATCAGGGCGCCGCGCAGGATCTGCTGCGGGGTGTACCGGCGCAGCAGCCGGACGTTGAACTGGGTGGCGCCGATCAGGCCGACCGAGCCGGCACCGAAGGCCAGGCCGAACTGCTGCTCGTCGAGGCCGTACTGCTTCTGCAGCACGAACGACGACCCGGAGACGTACGCGAACAGGGCGGCCATGGCCAGCCCGGCGACCAGCACCAGTCCGACGAAGGCCCGGTCGTTGAGCAGCCCCCGGTAGTCGCGCAGGGTGGCACCGACCCCGCCGCGCCGACGGCGGGCCACCGGAAGGGTCTCCGGCAACCGGAACGCGGCGACGGCGATCAGCAGTGCGCCCAGCACCGCCAACGCCGCGAAGACGCCCCGCCACTCGGTCCACCGCAGCAGGCCACTGCCCAGGGTCGGCGCGAGGATCGGCGCCAGCCCCATGACCAGCATCAGCCGGGAGAAGATCCGGGCGAAGGCGGCGCCGCTGAACAGGTCGCGCACCACGGCGGTGGCGACCACGGTGGCGGCGGCCACCCCGAGCCCCTGGAGTACGCGCAGCGCGCCGAGCACGGCGATGCTGGGCGCCAGCACGCAGAGCACGGACGCCACCACGTGCACGGCCAACCCGGCCAGCAGCGGCAGGCGCCGGCCGAGCACGTCGGAGAGCGGCCCGACCAGCAACTGACCCAGCGCGAGACCGACCAGCGTGCCGGTCAGCGTCAACTGCACCGCGGTCTCGGTGGTCTGCAGACCTGTCGTGATGGCGGGCAACGCCGGCAGGTACATGTCGATGGTCAGCGGCCCGACCGCGATCAGCGCGCCGAGCACGAGGACGAGCTGGGCACGCTGACGACCGGTCATCAGGTCACCGGGCAGGACCTCCTCGGACACCGTCACGGACTCGCGCTCGGTCTTGTCCACCAACTGCTTCATCATCTCGGTCTCTCTGCGGGTGGCCGTACGTCGTCAGACGTGCCCGACGTTGGGCAGCGAGTGGGACGAGGTGAGTGGTGGTGGCGGGCCGCCCAGTGGCGGCCGGACGATCGGGCTCTGTGATTCTCCCTTCTCAGGACCGTGGTGGAGCCGTACGACGAGGCAGTGTGTGGCGACTCACGTGCGTCGCAGACGCATCGACGAGACGATAAGACTACTAAAGCTATCGGAAATAGCGGGTATGCTCGGACGGTCGAGGGAGTGGATCCATGACCAAGTCGCTGTTCAG
This sequence comes from Micromonospora vulcania, assembly GCF_042658605.1. Lineage (NCBI taxonomy): Bacteria > Bacillati > Actinomycetota > Actinomycetes > Micromonosporales > Micromonosporaceae > Micromonospora > Micromonospora vulcania. The sequence goes on from NZ_JBHSQS010000005.1 coordinate 5,251, forward strand.
CTTCCCGAACCCGGTGAACGAGGTGTCGGCCCGTCTCGTCGCCGGCGGGGTGGTGATCCTGTCCGTCGCGTCGATCGCGCTGGACCAACCGTGGCTCACCGCCGTCATCGCGTACGGGTTCGTCGCGCGGGTGCTCACCGGTCCGAAGCTCAGTCCACTCGGCCTACTCGCCACTCGGGTGATCACGCCCCGGCTGCCGGTACGGGAGAAGCTCGTTCCCGGTGCGCCCAAGCGGTTCGCCCAGGGCATCGGAGCCGCACTGACCGTCACCGCCAGCGTGCTGGCACTGGGTTTCGGTCAGCACGGCGCGGCGTACGTCGTCCTGGGCGCGGTGGTCGTGGCGGCCACCCTGGAGTCGGTGTTCGCCTTCTGCGTGGGCTGCACGATCTTTGGTTGGCTCATGCGGCTCAGACTGGTGCCCGAGGCCGTCTGCGCCGAGTGCAACGACATCTGGAACCGCGCGCCCGCCGCGCGGCCGGTGCAGCCGCGCGCCCGCTGAGCCCCGGGCGACGCCCCTGAGACGCCGGGTCCGGACCGAGTCGCCTCGGCCCGGACCTGGCATACGGCGACGTGTCGCCGTGCCCGTTGTCAGGAGGCGTACGCCTCGAGTTCCACCACCCGCGAGTAGCCGGCGGTCTCGTTGCTGGCCAGCGTGAGGATCCGGAACGCGGTCGCGGTCACCGGCGTGAAGGTCGAGCTGACCAGACCGGCCACGTTGCCGCGTACCTGGGCGACGGTCTGCCAGCTCTCGCCGACCCGCACCTGTACGTCCCAGTCACGCAGGCCGTACCGGGCGGCCGGGTACTTGGTGGAGTCGAGCGTGTAGAGGTCGACCCGGCCGACCGTCTCCGGCCGGTCGAAGGTCACCTGGAGCCAGTCGGGGAAGCTGCCCTTGTTGGCGTCGTTCCAACCGGTCGTGGTCGCCCAGTGGTTCGAGTCGCGGTCGCCGTCCACGGCGCCACACGCCGGATACAGCGGCAGGTTCTCCGAGGATGCCGTCACCGGCACGTACCGCGCCAGGTTTCCGGTCGTGTCGACCGGCCCCGGGACGACCTCCACCGGCACCGAGAGCCGGCGTTCGCCGGACCGGACGGTGACCGCGTACCGGCCGGGCGGGGTGTCCCGGGGTGCGGTGACCGTGATCGGCACCTTGAGCGTGTAGCCGGCCGGCAGGTAACTGGAGACCAGGTTCCTGGACAGTTGCAGCGGTGCGCTCACCTCGAGGAACGCGTCGGCGTACACGTCCGCGCGTCCGGTGTTGCCGAACTGGAGCTGGAACCCCTGGTTGGCGCAGGGGATCGGGTTGACCTGGACCAGGTTGACGTCGGCGGCGAGGCTCAGCCGCGTCGGGTCGGGGCGGTTGGCGACCGCGGGGGCCGTGCCGCCGATCGCCACCAGGGCGAGGACCGCACCGGCGACAGCGGCCTTGCGGCCACGGGACAGGCCGACGATCCGGCGCCAGAGAGTACGTGTCATGACTCTTTTCCTCATACCGGGTTCAGGCCGGGGTTGCCGGCTTCGACGGCGAACGAACTGATCGTCGCGACCGGGGCGTCGGGCCGGTCGACGTACGGCACCGCCCGGTAGTCGGCCCGCAGCTCGCGCTCGGTGAGCTTGACCCTGAGGTAGCCCCGCCGCTCGTTGACGAGCTTCAGGTGCGGGTTGCTGTCCAGGAACTTCTGCCCGGTCGCGGAGACCTCGCTGCCGTTGCCGCCGCTGCTGATCGACGTCGCCACCAACTCCACGCCGTACGTCTGCGAGGTGGGGTCGGCGAAGTCCCTCTTCATGTCCAGCGCGTACGCGGCGTGCACGTCACCGGTGAGCACGACCGGGTTGCGTCCCCGCAGCATGGCGAGCCCGTCGAGGGTGACCTTCTGCTCGGCCGCGTAGCCGTCCCAGGCATCCATGTTGTACAGGTCCCCGGCCGTCGGGTCCTGGTCCATCCGGCTCATGATCACCTGGTTGGCCAGCAGGTTCCAGGTCGCGTGCGAGGTGCGTACGCCGTCCAGCAGCCACCGCTGCTGCTGCGCGCCGGCGAAGGCGCGGGCGGGATCACGCCGCTCCTCGGAGTCGACCTTCCAGCCGTCGCTCGATGCCTGGTCGGCGCGGTACTGGCGGGTGTCGAGCACGTTCAGTTCGGCCAGCCGACCGAAGGTGAACCGGCGGTAGAGCATGTAGTTCGGTCCGCGCGGGGCCGGTGAGCGCAGCGGCATGTGCTCCCAGTAGGCCCGGTAGGCACTGGCCCGCCGGACCAGGAAGTCCTCGACCGGGGCGTTGCTCTTGGAGATCAGGCCCGCGTAGTTGTCCTGCACCTCGTGGTCGTCCCAGGTGGGGATCCACGGCGCCGACTGGTGCGCGGCGCGCAGGTCGGGGTCGGACTTGTACAGCGCGTACTGGAGGCGGTAGCGGTCGAGCGTGTCGGCCTCGGTACGGAACTGGTTCGGCACCGGCTGTTCGAGGTTACGCAGGCCGCCCGAGGTGGAGACGCCGTACTCGTAGATGTAGTCGCCGAGGAACAGGACGGCGTCGACGTCCTCGGCGGCGATGTGCTGGTGCGCGGTGTAGTAGCCGTCCGGGAAGGACTGGCAGGAGGCGACGGCGAAGGTGAGCTGGTCGACCCGCTGGCCGGGCGCCGGAGTGGTCCGGGTACGGCCGACCGGGCTGATGTACCGGCCGACCTTGAAGCGGTACCAGTAGCGCCGGCTCGGCTGGAGCCCGCGGACGTCCACGTGCACGCTGTAGCTGTACTCCGGCCGCGCGGTCGCCTTGCCGGAGCGCACGATGCGCCGGAAGCGCTCGTCGCTCGCGACCTGCCACTCCACCTCGACCGCGTGGTACGGCATACCGCCCAACGGCTCGTACGGTCGCGGCGCCAACCGGGTCCAGATCACCACTGCCTCGGGCAACGGGTCGCCGGACGCGATGCCGAGGGTGAACGGGTCGTCGGGCAGGGTCGCGGTGGCCGCGGTGGCGCTCGACCCGTTGGGCAGGTTGGTGGCGAAGGCGAGCGCCGTCGCGGCACCGGTGACGGTCAGGAACCGCCGCCGCGCCAGACGGGCGGCTGGTCTGGGGTCTTCCTCTGCGATCACGCGCAGGGGCTCCTCTCGAAAGGGGCACGATTCGTCCTGCAAACGTTGATCATTAATTGGTAGCCAGATGACCCTCGGGTGGCGAGGCGCTGAGCATGGTGTGGACTCGTCCCGACATCCACCCGACAACGGCCGAGCAATGCCAGGTCACGGCGCCGCTAGCGTGATCTTGGTCATCCGACGCCGACCCGCACGCGAACGGGCGCCAGGGAAGACCTCCCTGGCGCCCGCAACGGTTTTCCACCCGACTCAGGACGCGGTCACGCCCGAGCCGGGTAAACAGCCTGCGATCAGCCCTGCAGGAGCTGCCGGGCCATGACGATTCGCTGGACCTGGTTCGTACCCTCGTAGATCTGGGTGATCTTGGCGTCGCGCATCATCCGCTCGACCGGGTAGTCCCGGGTGTAGCCGTAGCCGCCGAGCAGCTGCACCGCATCGGTGGTGATCTCCATGGCCGCGTCGGACGCGAAGCACTTGGCCGCCGCCCCGAAGTAGGTCAGGTCCGCGTCGCCGCGCTCGGACTTGCCAGCGGCGGCGTACGTGAGCTGCCGGGCCGCCTCCAGCTTCATGCCCATGTCGGCGAGCATGAACTGGACGCCCTGGAACTCCGCGACCGCCTTGCCGAACTGCCGGCGCTCGGCCACGTACCCCTTGGCGTAGTCGAGCGCGCCCTGCGCGATCCCGACGGCCTGCGCGGCGATGGTGACCCGGGTGTGGTCCAGGGTGCGCATCGCCGTGGCGAAGCCGGTGCCCTCCGCGCCGATGATCCGGTCCGCCGGGATCCGCACGTTGTCCAGGTAGACCTCGCGGGTGGGCGAGCCCTTGATGCCGAGCTTCTTCTCCGGAGCCCCGAAGCTGACCCCGGCATCGGACTTCTCGACCACGAAGGCCGAGATGCCCCGGGAACGGGCGGACGGGTCGGTGACCGCGAAGACGGTGTAGTAGTCCGAGACGCCGGCGTTGGTGATCCAGCGCTTCACACCGTTGAGCACCCAGTGATCCCCGTCACGCACCGCCCGGGTGGTCATCGACGCCGCGTCGCTGCCCGCCTCGGGCTCGGAGAGGCAGTACGAGAACATCGCGTCGCCGGCCGCGACCGGCGTCAGGTAGCGGCGCTTGAGCTCCGCCGAACCGGACAGAAGCAGCGGCATGGTGCCGAGTTTGTTCACCGCCGGGATCAGTGAGGAGGACGCGCAGGCGCGGGCAACCTCCTCGATCACAATGGCGGTGGCCAGCGCATCCGCGCCCGCGCCGCCGTACTCCTCGGGGATGTGCGGTGCGTGGAAGTCGGCCGCCCGCAGTGCGTCGTAGGACGCCTTTGGGAACTCCCCGGTCTCGTCGGCCTCGGCGGCGTGCGGGGCCACCTTCGCCGCGCAGACCTCACGGACCGCCGCCCGGATCGCCTCGTGCTCCTCGGGCAACCGGTAGACGTCGAACGACTCGCCTGCGGCCATGTCGGCCCCTCCCCTTCACCGCTATCATGCGCAGTCTGTGGCGTCTCCTGACCGCCGACCGCGCAGACTGAAGACTAGCGACTGCAGTTCAGGTGATGTTACCGGCGCGTAGGTACAGGCATGACGGAGCACCCACGACGCTGGGCGATGATGGAACACAGACAGTTGAGCCACCCCTCCGGTGCCCGGCCAGGCGCCGCAGCAAAATGCGACGCGATGGAGCGCCGCCAGTGCGAGCGGAGAAGACAGGCGTGACGATCCCCTACCCCACCATCCAGCCGACACCCGCCATCGCCGCGGTGACCCCGCCCAGTGGCGCGCCTCGGCCCCGGGTGACCTTCCTGGGGACCGGCTACCTCGGCGCGACGTACGCCATCTGCTACGCCGAACTCGGGTACGACGTCCTCGGGTTCGACGTCGATGCCGACAAGATCGCGATGCTCAACGCCGGTGAGGTGCCGATCCACGAGCCCGGCCTGGACGAGCTGCTCAAGCGCAACCTGGCCGCCGGCCGGCTGCGGTTCAGCACCGACATCGCCGAGACCGCCGACTTCGGCGACGTGCACTTCATCTGCGTCGGCACCCCCCAGCGGGCCGGCGGAATGGGCGCCGACCTGTCGTACGTCGAGGCGTCGGTGACCAGCCTCGCTCAGCACCTGACCCGCAAGGCGCTGATCGTCGGCAAGTCCACCGTGCCGGTGGGCACCGCCGAGTGGGTGGAGCAGCTCGTCGGCAAGCACACCCAGACCGACCTGGGCGTCGAGGTGGCGTGGAGCCCCGAGTTCCTCCAGGAGGGCTTCGCCGTCGACGACGTGCTGCGCCCCAACCGGATCGTGGTCGGCGTGAAGAGCGAGTGGGCCAACGGCATGCTCTACGCCGCGCACAAGGGCGTCTTCGACCTGGCCGCCACCGAGGACCGCGAGGTGCCCCTGGTGGTCACCGACTTCGCCACCGCCGAGCTGGTCAAGGTCGCCGCGAACGCCTTCCTGGCCACCAAGATCTCCTTCATCAACGCGATGGCCGAGGTGTGCGAGGCCTCCGGCGGCGACGTGACGCAGCTGGCCCGGGCGATCGGCTACGACCCGCGGATCGGCAACCGGTTCCTCCAGGCCGGCCTCGGCTTCGGCGGCGCCTGCCTGCCCAAGGACATCCGGGCGTTCCAGGCCCGGGCCCAGGAACTGGGTGCCGGTGAGGCGCTGCGCTTCCTGCACGAGGTCGACCTGATCAACCTGCGCCGCCGGACCCGGGTGCTCCAGCTCGCCGCGGACCTGCTCGGCCGCCGCTCCGGCCCGGCCGGCCCGGACTTCTCCGGCACCCGGATCGCCGTGCTGGGCGCCACCTTCAAGCCCAACACCGACGACGTCCGCGACGCCCCGGCGCTCGCCGTCGCCGCGCTGCTGCAGAAGGCCGGCGCCGACGTGCACGTGTACGACCCGCAGGGCACCGAGAACGCCCGCCGTGCGGTGCCCGAGCTGACCTACGAGCCCGGCATCAACGAGGCGGTCACCGGCGCCGACCTGGTCTGCGTCCTCACCGAGTGGGCCGACTTCCGCAACGCCGACCCGGTCGTCCTGGGTGAGCTGGTCGCCGGTCGCAAGGTGGTCGACGGCCGCAACTGCCTGGACTCGACACTGTGGACCCAGGCCGGCTGGGAGTACCGGGGCATGGGCCGCCCCTGACGGATCCAACCCCACCGGCCGGTCGCGGAGTACCCCTCCGTGGCCGGCCGGTGGCTTTGTTTGCCCCGGACCCGCCGACAAGAGTCGAAATCCGCGCCAGCTTTGTGCATGCTGCGACAGTGGGAGTCCACAGTGCGGGTGGAGGGGTGTCGTGGCGACCTTTCAATGCTCCTCGTGCGGCCGGGAGATCAAGCCGGCCGTCCGCTGCCCGCACTGCGGGGCTGACCAGCCGCAGTGGGTCGAACACCTGGCCGAGGTCGAGCGCTCGATCGCGGAGATGAAGGCGCGCGACGCCGCCATCGCCAGCGAACAGCGGCAGATCGCCGCCAAGATGCAGGCCGCGCTGTTCCAGCGGGACATCCTCGCGCACGCCAGCGAGGAACGACTCAAGCAGGCGACCCGGCCACGTCGGGTGCTGCGCCGCCGTCCCGGCCGCCGCCCACCGACCGCCGCACCCGGTGCCCCGCCGCCCCGGGTGCCCCGTCAGGGCGCACCGCCGCCCCCGCCACAGGACCCGCCGCCGCCGTCCTGGCTGGACGCGGACGACCCGGCACACCCGCCGGAGGCGTCCTCCCGGGAGGTGCAGAACATCCCGCTCGGGCTGGGCGCGCTGCTGCTCGGGGTGGCCGCGGTGGTCTTCGCCGCGGTGGCGACCAGCTCGATGGACGCGCTGGCCCGGCTCGGCATCCTGCTCCTCGCCACCGTGCTGATGCTGATCGCCCCGGCGGTGCTGGTGCGGCGCGGGCTCACCTCGACCGCCGAGACGATCTCCGCGGTCGGCCTGCTCCTGGTGCCGCTCGCCGGGTACGCCCTCTGGGCGGTTGACCCGTTCGGCGGCGGCGCCTCCGGCACGGTCTTCGCCGGGGTGATCTTCGCGGTCACCGCCGCCGTCGCTTTCGGGTACGCGAGTTGGACGGGCCTTCGCGCACCCCGGTTCGCCACCGTGCTCGCCGCACAACCGGTGCTGCCCCTGTTGGCGTACGACCGGATCACCGGGCCGGGCGGTTGGGCCCTGGTGCTGACCCTGGTCGCCCTCCTCGACCTCTGGTTGGCCCGCTCCCCGGTGACGGTGGAGCGGCCCGTCCCGCAGGAGCTACCGGCCCCGGGCACGCCGTCGACGCCCCGCCAGCGCAGCACCGAGAGCCGACCCGAGGCCGACCCGGAGGAGGCCGCCGAGCTGATCGACGGCGGCGCGGGTGGCACCGAGACCCAGCCGACCCATCCGGTGCCCGGGCTGCGGGAGCTGATCTGGCTGCTGCACGGGATGGCGGTCGCCGTCGCCCTGGCGTACGCGGTCACCGCCCTGCTCCGGGCCGAGACCGTGCCGGTGGCGACCGGCGCCGGGTTGGTGCTGCTGCTGGCCGCCGCGGTCGGGCTGGCCGGCGCGCTGGTCCTGCGCCGCCCGCCGCTGCCCGACGTCGCCGCCGGCATCCTCACGCTGGCCGTGATCGGCGCCCTCGGCCGGATCGCTTCGGTGGCCCTTCCCGGCCGCGCGTTGCTGCTGATCGCGGCCGTCATCACGGTGACCGGGCTGGCGGTCCGCGCGGTCCCCGAGAACGCCCGACGCGGGCCGCAGATCGCCTCGGCCATCGCGCTCACCGTCAGCGGCCTGGTGGTCGCCGGGGGCGCGCTGCGCGCCGGCGTGGCCCCGGTCCGGGCCGCGCTGCCCGCCTGGGCCGCCGACCTCGACCGGTACCCGGGCGAACTGGCCGCCGCCGTCGGTCCCACCGCCTGGCAGCTCGCCGCCGCCGCGTTCCTGCTCACCATCGCCGCGATGCTGGCCCTGCCGCCGGAGATCCGCCGGGAGTTCGCGGTCGCCGGGGCGGCACTGACCGCGCTCGCCGTACCGGCCTCGTTCGCTCTCGGCTGGGCGACGGCACCCTGGCCGATGGTGCTCACCGCCGTCGGCATCGGGGTGATCGGCCTCTCCGCGCGGACCAGCCGGGCCGCGCTGGCACACGCCGTCGGGGCCGCCGTGGTGGGCCTCTTCGGCGCGGGGGCCAGTCTCGCCAGACCGGCGCTCACCGCCGCCGTCCTGCTCACCCTCGTCGCGGCCGGCACGCTGGTCGCGCTGGCGTCCCGGATCCGGATCGCCTCGTCCGCCGCCGACACCGTCACCGCCTGGGCCGCCGGAGGCGCCGCGTTCGCCCTGCCCGGCGCGGTGGCCGCGTTCGTGGCCGCGACCGCGCCGACCGACCCGACCCCCACCCCGGCCAGCCTGCGCGAGGTGACCGTCCCGGTGCTGGCGGCGAGCTTCCTCGCGGTCTGCGTGACCCTCGGCTACGCGGCCGTGGTGCAGGTCTCCCAACGGCGCATCCCAGCGCCGCTGTCGATCGGCACCGGGCTGGGCGCGCTGGTGGTCACCGCCGCCGCCTTCGGCGCGCCCGGTGCGACCGTCGCCGACGCCTGGGTGGGCGCGCTGTTGCTGGTCGCCGCGGTGCTGCTCTTCCTGGCACCGTCGATCGACGCCGGACGCCGCTCAGATCTCACCCTGGACGGCTCGGACCTCGCCGCCGCCGCGGTGACCACCGCCCTGATCGCCACGCTGGTCCGGATCGCCGCGGTACTCACCCCGGGCGGGCAGTTGGCGGTGGCCGCCGGCTTGGTGCTGGTGGTCGCCGTGGGCGCCCGCGCGATGCCCGAGGAGTGGCGGCGTGGGCCGATCCTCGGTATCGCCGTCGGCGGCCTGCTGATCGGTGTACTCGCCGGCTGGACGGCGCTGCGCGGCGGGCTCGGCGTGTTGGCGACGCCCGGGCCGATCTGGGCCGGCGACCTGTCCGGCTGGCCGGCCGCGCCCACCGGGGGCGACACCTGGCAGGCTCCGGTCGCGTTGGCGCTGCTGGCGGTCGCCGCCGGCATCCTGCTCCCGCCACCCTGGCGGTGGGACGTGTCCGGCGTGGCGGTGGTGCTCGCCACGATCGGCGCGCCGGCGGCGTTCGACCTGCCCTGGTGGTCGCCGGTCCTGGTCGGCGGCATGGTCGCCACCGTCTTCGGAATGGCCGCCGTCGCCACCGAGGAGGCACGGGCCGGGCTGTCCCGAGCCACCGTGGCCGGGGTCGTCGCGCTGCACGCGGCCGGTGCCGGGCTGGTCCGACCGTGGACCACCGCGCTCGCGTTGGGCAGCATCGCGTTGATCGGCGTGGTGGTGGCCATGCTGGCGCGCGTACTGGCCGGTCCACAGGTGACCGACATCGAGACCGAGGGGATGCCACCGCACCTGGTGCAGATCGGTGGTGCCGCCGCCGGTGCCGCCCTGCTGGCACTCCCCGGCGCCGTGGCGGCGTTGGCCGCCGAGTTCGGCCACTCGGCGCAGGTGGTGCTGACCGCCGCGCTGGCCGCGTCCAGTCTCGGCCTCGCGGCGGTGGCCGCGGTCCGTCGGCAGGTGCCGCAGTACCTGCCCTGGGTCAGCGTGGCCGTGGTCGGCGGGGCCAGCATCAGTGCGCTCGCCGCCATCCCCACCGGCCTCGCCGCCGGTGTCTACGCGGCCGCCGCCGGGCTGCTCGGCGTACTGGCCGAGTTGATCCGGGCGGCCACGGTGCCACCGGCCGGCTCGGCTCAACCGGTCCGGCGGTGGGCCGTACTGCTCAACGGCGCCCTGCGACGGTTGCCCGACGACCCGGAGCGCCGGCGATGGCGGATCGACCCGGCCGCCGGTGCGCTGGCCGCGGCGGCCCTGCCGACCGCCCTGGCACTCGTGTCGATCGCTCCCACGCTGTTCGCCGCCCTGGTCGACCCACACCGCACGCTGACCCGCATCTGGCAGGGACCACCGCCGGAACTGCTCAACCCGCCACCCGACGTGGTCGATCCGACCCACGTGCTGACCGCGCTGCTGCTCACCGCGACGGCGGCGTTGGCGGCGACCGGGTTCAGCGGCGGTCGACGGTCCCGTGCCGTACCGGTGGTGCTGCCCGGCGCGGCCGTCACGCTGCTGATCACGCCCATCGCGCTGGGCAGCGGCTGGCCGGCGAGCGCCCTGGCCGCGCTCTCCGTCTTCACCATCTCGATGCTCGGCCTCGCGTTGACCCCACCGCCGCCGCTGGCCGAGCCGGCCCGTTCGCTGCGGCTGGCCCGGGTGCTGGTGTTCGTCATCGGCCTGGCCGCTGGCGGCGCCGGGCTCGCCGGCAGCCTGGCCACCCGGGAGCTGACCCTGTTCACCCTCGGCGGCGCGGTCGGTGTGGGCGCGGTGGCAGCCCTGTTCGGCACCACCCAGCGGGCCCGCATCCTCGGCTGGCTCTTCGCCTCGCTGATGGCCCAGCTCTTCGTGCTCACCGCCGGCCTGGTCGCCGGGCTGGCCGCGGTCTGGTCCGCGTTCGGGGTGCTCGCCGTCGGGGCGGCCCTACAGGTGTTCGCCGCGACCCTGCCCCGGCTACGCCGCCCGGAGGCGCAGCGCGAGGCCGCCACCGTGCAGTGGACCGGGTACGCGGCGGCGCTGATCGCGCTGGCCCTCGCCTTCGACTCGCCCCGACACATCGCCGCCCTGTTGGCCGCCTGGGGCGCGGTCCTCGGGGTGGCGGCCACCCGACCCGGTCGCCGGCCGGTGGAGCGCCGGATCCTCTTCTGGTCGGTGGTGGTATGCGAGATCACCGCCTGGTGGATCCTGATGCGGGTCGCCGACGTCGCGCTGCCCGAGGCATACACGCTGCCGTTCGCCGCGCTTGCTCTGCTGGTCGGGGTGCTGGAGCTGCGGCACCGACCGGACCTGAGCAGTTGGGTGGCGTACGGGCCGGCGCTGGTGGCCGCGTTCGTGCCCACTCTGGCGATCGTGCTGGCCACCGAGTCCAGCACCCTGCGGCAGATGCTGCTGCTGCTCGGCGCGGTGGCGGTGCTGGTGTTCGGCTCGTCGAGCCGGCAGCAGGCACCGGTGATCGTCGGTGCGTCGGTGACCGCGATCGCCGCGATTCACGCGCTGTTCAGCCTCGGTCCGTGGCTGGCGCTGATCCCGGTCGGCATTCTGCTGCTGGTGCTCGGCGCCAGCAACGAACGCCGTCGCCGCGCCCAGGAACGCCTCCAGACCGCCCTACGCGGCATGAGATGAACGAAAGGGTCAGCTGAGGGTCGCCTGGAGGGCGGCGTCCTTGGTGACGATCAGCTGTTCCAGGTCCTGCTGGAAGGTCGCCATCCGGGTACGCAGGGTCTCGTCGGACGCGCCGAGGATCCGTACGGCGAGCAGGCCGGCATTGCGGGCGTTGCCGATCGACACGGTGGCCACCGGGATCCCGGCGGGCATCTGCACGATGGACAGCAGCGAGTCCATACCGTCGAGGTGCTTCAGCGGCACCGGCACGCCGATCACCGGCAGCGGCGTCACCGAGGCGACCATGCCCGGCAGCGCGGCAGCCCCACCGGCACCAGCGATGATCACCTTGAGGCCCCGACCCACGGCGTCCCGACCGTAGTCGATCATCGCGACCGGCGTCCGGTGTGCCGAGATCACCCGGACCTCGTACGACACGTCGAACTCGTCGAGCACCTCGGCCGCCGCTCGCATCGTCGGCCAGTCCGAATCGCTGCCCATGATCAGCCCGACGGTGGTCACTCGTGCCCCTCTCGCAGCCAACGCGCGGCCCGCGCGGCCCGCGCCCGTAGGTCGTCCAGGTCGTCACCGAGAACCGTGACGTGCCCGATCTTGCGGCCGGGTCGCACCTGCTTGCCGTAGAGGTGCACCTTGGCCCCCGGCTCGGCGGCGAAGAGGTGGTGCAGCCGTTCGTCGATCGAGATCCCGCCCGGCTCACCGCCCAGGACGTTCGCCATCACCACGACCGGCGCCGCCAGCCCGGTGTCGCCCATCGGGTAGTCCAGCACCGCCCGCAGGTGCTGCTCGAACTGGGAGGTCCGGGCCCCCTCGATGGTCCAGTGCCCGGAGTTGTGCGGACGCATCGCCAGCTCGTTGACGACGATCGCCGGTCGGCCGGCCTTGTCGCGTACCTCGAACAGCTCCACCGCGAGCAGGCCAACCACGCCGAGCGCGGTGGCCAGGTCGATGGCGAGCTGCTGCGCGGCGACCGCCAGCTCCTCGTCCAGGCCGGGCGCCGGAGCCAGCACCTCCACGTTGATGCCGTCCTGCTGCACGGTCTCGACCACCGGGTACGCGGCCACCTGGCCGAACGGCGAGCGGGCCACCTGGACGGCCAACTCCCGGCGCAGCGGCACCCGCTCCTCGACGATCAGCCGGGTGCCACCGGCGAGCAGCGTCCGTGCCAACTCGGTCGCCTGGACGGCGTCGTCGACCATCCAGACTCCCCGGCCGTCGTAGCCGCCCCGGGCCGCCTTGAGCACCACCGGCCAGCCGACCTGCTCGCCGAAGCCGACCAGGTCGGCCGGCTCGCTGACCGGCCGCCACGTCGGGTTGGGGGCGCCCAGCTCGGCCAGGCGTTCCCGCATGACCTGCTTGTCCTGGGCGTGCAGCAGCGCGTCCGCCGGCGGGTAGAGGGTCACCCCTTCCGCCGCCAGCGTGCGGATGTGCTCGGTGGGCACGTGCTCGTGGTCGAAGGTGACCACGTCGCAGCCCTTGGCGAAGGTGCGCAGCGCGGCCAGATCGGTGTGGTCGCCGTACTGGACGTCGGCGGCGACGAGCGCCGCACCGTCGTCCGGGGCGACCGCGAGCACGTGCAGTGACTGGCCGAGGGCGATCGCGGCCTGGTGGGTCATCCGGGCCAGCTGGCCGCCGCCCACCATGCCGACAACGGGAAGACCGGTACGGGAATCCATAGCCTGGCCAGCCTATCCGGGCGATCGGCACGGCCAGCCGGTGGGCCGGCGCTCGCGGCGTCGGCCCACCGCCCGGCGTGGACGCTCAGCCGAGCTGGGCGACCAGATCCTCGACCGAGGTGACCGGCCGCTGACAGACGAACCCCTGACAGACGTACGCGGCGGACCCGCCGTCGACCAGCGGCCGGTCCGCGAGCAGCGGCACCCCGGGCTGGTCCGGGAGCCCGGCGACCACCACGGCACCGGGCGGGGCGTGCCGGCGGGCCGCCGCCACCAGCGGGTCACCGACCGGGTCGTCGGTCACCACGGCGATCTCGTACGGGCCGGAGAGCAGCGCCTCGCCGACCGTGGCCGCGTACCCGGCGAAACGGGCGCGCTGCCCGACGATCGGCGCGACCGTGCCGAGCGCCACCTCGGCGACCTCCCGATAGCGCGTCTCCCCGGTCAGCGCCGTGTACGCCACCAGCGCGGCGATCAGCGCCGACCGACCCGACGGGGTGGCGTTGTCGGTCGGGTCGGCCGGCCGGGCGACCAGCCGCTCCGCGTCGTCGGCGGTGTCGTAGAAGGCCCCGCCGGGCGCGGCGAAGTGCTCCAGCGCGGTGTCCAGCAGCCCACCGGCCAGGGTGAGCCAGCGGCCCTCGCCGGTGAGCTGGTGCAGCGCGCAGAACGCCTCGGCCACACAGCCGTAGTCCTCCAGCACACCGGCCGGCTCGCCGACCTTGCCGTCCCGGGAGACCCGGCGCAACCGGCCGTCCACCAGGTGCACGGTGGCCAGATGCTCGGCGGTGTCCCGCATCGCGCCGTCGGCGACGATGGTGACGCCCTCCATCAGGTTGGCGTCCTCGTCCTGCGGCGACGCGTACAGCGCGGCGACCTGCTGGAACTCGGCGATGGCGGTGATCGCGAGGCCGTTCCAGGCCGCCACCACCTTGTCGTCGCGGGCCGGCTGGGGACGGGTGTCCCGGGCCGCGAGCAGCCGTCCGACGACCTGCTGCCAGCGGGCCCGAACCTCGGGAGCCACGTCGTCGACGTCCCGGGCGAGGCGGAGCACGCTCGTGCCGTGGTCGAAACTGCCTTCTTCGGTCACGGCGAACAGGTCGGCGGCGAACCGGCCGTCGTCCTCGCCCAGCACCTCGACCAGTTGGGCGGGGGTCCAGGCGTAGGTGAGCCCCTCCACCCCGTCGGTGTCGGCGTCCAGCGCGGAGGCGAAGCCCTCCCCCGGCCGGTGCAGCTCGTCGGCGAGGAACCGGGCGGTGTCCCGGGCGATCCGGCGGGCCAGCGCGTCGCCGGTCAGCCGCCAGAGCTGCGTGTAGACCCGGAGCAGCAGCGCGTTGTCGTAGAGCATCTTCTCGAAGTGCGGCACCGTCCAGTGCGCGTCCACCGAGTACCGGGCGAAGCCACCGGCGAGTTGGTCGTAGATGCCGCCGCGGGCCATCGCCTCGGCGGTGTGCCGGGCGATCTCCAGGCTGCGGGGGTCACCGGTGCGTTGGTGGTGGCGCAGCAGGAAGAGCAGGTTCATGTGTGGCGGGAACTTCGGGGCGCCACCGAAGCCGCCGTTCGTCGCGTCGTACCCGCTGGCCAGGCTGGCGGCCGCGGCGTCGAGCAGCGGGGCGTCCAGCGGCGCGGTGGGCCCGCCCACGGCCTGGGCGCCGCCGATCGCATCGACCACCGCGGCGCCCTGGCGCAGCACCTCCTCGCGCTGGTCCCGCCAGGCGCTGGTCACCGATTGGAGCAGTCGGACGAAGTTGGCGCGCGGGAAGTAGGTGCCGCAGAAGAACGGGGTGCCGTCCGGGGTGGCGAAGACGGTCATCGGCCAGCCGCCCTGACCGGTCATCGCCTGGGTGGCGGTCATGTAGACCGCGTCGACGTCCGGGCGTTCCTCACGATCCACCTTGATCGACACGAAGTCGGCGTTCAGCTGTGCGCCGACCTGCTCGTTCTCGAACGACTCGTGCGCCATCACGTGACACCAGTGGCAGGCGGCATAGCCGACCGAGATGAGCACCGGGACGTCCCGCCGCTTCGCCTCGGCGAACGCCTCGTCGCACCAGGGCCACCAGTCGACCGGGTTGTCGGCGTGCTGGAGGAGGTACGGACTGGTGGCATCGGCGAGTCGGTTCACCCGACGACCATAGCCAGCCCCGAGGCGGGCCGCGCGGGCTCCGCCCGGACGAGCCGCCCGGCCCGGGCCACGTGGGGCCCGGGCCAGACTCGCGGTCAGCCCTTCTTCAGCCGGACCACGGCGTCATCGTCGTCGACGACGAAGATGTCGTACGTCGTGTCGTAGGAGGTGGCGGTGGCGGACACCTGGGCGGCACCCCGACGGAACGGGTTGGACGTGAACGAGGGTGAACTCGACGTCCACGCGAGGGGCGCACCCGGAGTGCACGCCACCTCTGCCCGGACGAGGCCCTCGGCGCTCTGCCCATGCCACGTCTGGGTGATCGAAGCATCCACGTAGACCGTGGCCGGTGCGGTGCAGGTCACCGTGCCGTGCAGCGTCACCTCGTCGGTTCCGGTGTCGATCGTGCCCGAGCTGGCCACCTGCACGCCGACGGCGAGCACCGGCGGCGCCGGCGGGTTGGCGACGTGCACCTCACCCCGGGCCGACCCCGTGTGGTAGTTGCAGCGCTGCTCGAACGTGGCGTCGAACCGCTCCAGATAGCCGTACGGGCCCCAGGAGATGTCGGTGACGGTGAACGAGCCGGTCTGCCCGTCCGAGCAGTAACGGTCGTTGCCGCTGAGGGAGATCCCCGGCAGCGGGCTCTCGTAGGTGTACCCGGTGGCACCGGTGTAGGTGCCCACGGCCAGCGGTTGGCCCACCGGTGCGCTCAGGGTGATCCGCCAGGGGCCGGCGGGCAGGTCGAAGACCTGGACGTTGAGCTGGTTGGCCGTACCCCAGACGTCGAAGCCGTCCCCGGCCGCCGTGGTGAACGACTTGCTCACGCCCTCGGTGACCGGGTCGTCCAGATCACCGGTGACCGCCAGCGAGCCGGACTGGGGAGCCTTGGCCTGCGCGGGTACGGCGACGGCGAGGACGCCGAACGCCGCGACGCCCAGCGCGAGTGCCAGCGCGAGGATGGGCCGTTTCCCGGAGAGTCGCATGTTGTCCCTTCGGCAGGTGGACATGGCGGCTCCACAGATCGATGCATCTGCGCAGCTCGATCGACTGTAGAGGCTCGGCGGCCGGTTGACTGCCCCGTCCGGGACCGGTCGGCGGTCAGGAGGCGCCGTCGGCGCGGAGCCGGAAGACGTTCGACTCCGCCGAGTCGCGCAGCGACCCGAGCACCGCGCCGATCTTGTCTGCCGGCATCGGTTTGAAGAAGTGGTAGCCCTGCGCGGAGGTGCAGCCCAGCTCGGCCAGGGCGATCCGCTGCTCGGCGGTCTCCACCCCCTCGGCCACCACGCGCAGCCCCAACTCGTGGGCGAGACCCACCGTGGTGCGCACGATCGCCGCCGCCTCCGGCGACTCGGCCATCCGGATCACGAACGAGCGGTCCACCTTGAGCTCGTCCACCGCGATCCGAGTGAGGAAGGTCAGTGAGGAGAAGCCGGTGCCGAAGTCGTCCACCGCGAGCTGGACACCCATCGACCGGAGCGTGGCCAGCACCTCGTCGATGACCTCCAGCTCGCTCATCACCACCGTCTCGGTGATCTCCAGAACCAGGCGGTGTGGCGGGACCTGGTGCCGACGCAGCGCGTCGGCGATCTCCGCCGGCAGCCGGGGGTCGAGCAGGCTGCGCGCCGACAGGTTGACCGAGATCGGGACGTCCAACCCCTCCCGAGCCCAGCTGGCAGCCACGGCGAGCGCCTTGTCCAGCACGTACCGGGTGAAGGTGCCGAGCTGCTCGCTGTTCTCCACCGGGCGGATGAAGTCCGCCGGGCCGAGCCAGCCGCGGCGGGGATGCCGCCACCGGATCAGCGCCTCCACCCCGGTGGGCGCGCCGGTGGCCAGGTCGACCGCGGGCTGCAACGCCAGCACCAGCTGGTCGTCGACCTGTAGCGCCTCGCGCAGCTCGGCCAGCAGGGCGAGCTGGTCGGTGCTGGCCGCGTCCCGGGTGCCGTCGTACGCGGCGACGCTGCCGCCGCCCTCCTTCGCCTGGTACATGGCGATGTCGGCACGGCGCAGCAGTTCGGTCAGGTCGGCGGTGCCGGCGTCGGCCACCACCACCCCGACGGAGACCTCGATGGACATCCGCACCCCGGCCACCTCGGTCGGCGCGGCCAGTCGTTCGGCGATCTCGCGGGCCTGGCGCAGCGCGTGCGCCATCGGGGCGGCCCGGTCGCCGCGCACCGGCACCGAGGTGAGCAGCAGCGCGAACTCGTCGCCACCGAGTCGACCGAGCAGGTCGCCAGGGCGGGCCAGCGCGCTGAGCCGGTTCGCGGTCAGCCGCAGCAGCTGGTCGCCGGCGGCGTGCCCGAGGGTGTCGTTGACTTCCTTGAACTGGTTGATGTCCAGCAGCAGCAGCGCCACCGGGTGGTCGTGGGCGAGCTGCCGCAGCGACTGATCGCCCTTGCCGAGCATGGCCGCCCGGTTGGCCAATCCGGTGAGTGGGTCGTGCACCGCCTCGTACGACGACCGGGCGGTGACCAGCCGCAGCTCACGATGGGTCGCGGCGTCGTGCAGCGCGGCGGCGAGCGCGTCGCCGAACGCGGCCACCGCGTCGCGGTCGCGGGTGGCCGGCAGTGCGGATCGGGGGAACCGGACGCGCAGGCGCCCGACCGGCGCGGCACCCACCGACAGCGGACGGATCAGCTCGTGCTCGTCGGGCTCGGACCGGTCCGGCGGCCCCAGCTCCCGGTCGACGAGCTGGCCGCCGGCGTCGCCCCGGTAGCGGTGCCACCGGCCGTCGGCGCGGGCCACGTCCACGTCGACCAACTCGGCGTTGAACAGCGCCAACGCGCCGGTCACCGCCGCGCTCGCCACGCCTCGCTCGTCGAGCTGGTTGAGAGCCGCAGTGGCCTCGGCGAAGGCCCGCCACGTACGCCGCTCCTGGTCGGCACGTAGCCGGTAGCGGTAGGTCTGCTGGAGCAGCCAGAGCAGCGGCGGAAGCAGCAGCAGCCAGCGCGGATCGAGTTCCAGCAGCGCGACCACCACCAGCCCCACGGCCACGTTACCCACGAACATCAGCAGCTTGCCGCGCAGCGCGGCGAGCAGCGGCGGCGCGATCGGCACCCCGTGCCGCAGGCCCAGCGTCACCCCGCCCAGCCAGGCGGTCACGAGCAGATAGGTCACCGAGCCGGCGATCACGGCCAGCGCCAGCATCGGGGTCGGCGGGGAGAGCAGCGGGTGCCCGAGCGCGGTGGTCACGGACACGGCCAGTGCCGACGCGGCGGCCAGCGAGGCGGCGATCCGGACGATCTCCAGCAACGGACGGCGGTCGGTGTGCAGCGACAGCACCGTCCAGGCCAGCCCGGCGCCGAGCAGGGTGGCCGAGGGCAGCCAGCCGGCGGGCGCCAGGTAGAGGCAGACGATCAGTGCCGCCTCGCCCCAGGTGATGCTGACCATGCCGGCGGCGGAACGGAACCGCAGCCGTGCGAGCTGGGCGACGGCGAGGACGGCGACGGCGATGCCGAAACGGGCGGGGCCGCCGAGCGGGTCGTCGGGAGGAAGCTTGGCCGGGAGGGTCAACCCGACCGCGGCGGCGGCCAGGGCGGTGAGCGTCACGGCGGCGGTGAGCACGAGCACCCGGGCCGGCGTGCCGCGCACCCCGAGCCGGTCGAACGGGTCGCCGACCGGGCCGGAGGTCATCGACCTCGCCCGTCAGCCGGCCGACCGACGCTACGGCGGGTGGCCGGTGCTGTGACGGTCATCGGCGGCCCCTTCCGCGCGCACGGCTCGGGGACTTTTGGTCCCCCCGGCGGAAGGCTAAGCCAAACCGGGTGGCCGCAACAGGGGGCGACCACCCGGTTCGACGTGAATCATGCGTGGACTACCCGTTCCGGTGCTGCTGGTGCCCATTGGGAGCGGGCGTGGATGAATCCCGCGCTCCGGTCTCGTCTGTCGGATCGACGACTGCGGAGTCGGCCCTGGTGGGGTCGGTCGGCCGGGGCTGCTGCGGAAACTGGTCGGGCAGCCGGCGCAGCCGCGAGTTCATGTTGCGGATCAGCAGGACGGTGGCGGTGGCCAGCAGCAGGATGAGGAAGAGGCCCATCGGCCCGGCCAGGCCACCCGTGCGGGTGTCCCCGAAGTTGTTCTCCGCGAGCACCTGGGCAGCGGTCAACATGGCGTTCCTCCGATGTGCGGTTGGTGACCAGCGTAGCGCCGTACGGAATCAGCGCGCGTGCGCCGTCTCCCGCACGCCCGCGAAGAGATCGGACTCGGGCAGCGGGCTGTCCACCACCGAACGGGCCAGCTGGAAGTCCTCGGTCGGCCAGGCGCGCTGCTGAAGCTCCATCGGCACCTGGAACCAGAAGCCGTCCGGGTCGACCTGGGTGGCGTGGGCGCGCAGCGCGTCGTCACGGACCGGGAAGTATTCGGCGCAGTTCACCCTGGTGGTGATACGGGGGCCCTTGTCGGGACGGTCCTCCCAGCGCTGCAGCCACTCCTCATAGGGCGACTCCTTACCGGCGGCCAGCATGCCCTCGTGCAGGGCCATGATCTTGCCCTTGGAGAAGCCGATGTCGTAGTAGAGCTTGAGCGGCTGCCACGGGGTGCCCAGCTCCGGGTAGCGCTCGGGGTCACCGGCGGCTTCGAAGGCGGCCATGCTCACCTTGTGGCACATGATGTGGTCGGGGTGCGGGTAGCCACCCTCCTCGTCGTACGTCGTCACGACGTGCGGACGGAACTCGCGCATCAGGCGGACCAGAGGGCCGGCGGCCACCTCGACGTCCTGGAGGGCGAAGCAGCCCTCGGGCAGCGGCGGCAGCGGGTCACCCTCGGGCAGCCCGGAGTCGACGAAGCCGAGCCAGGCCTGCTCGATGCCGAGGATCGCCCGCGCGGCGTCCATCTCGGCACGCCGGATGTCGGCGATGTTGGCCCACACGTCTGGGCGGTCGAGTTTGGGGTTGAGCACGCTGCCGCGCTCCCCGCCGGTGCACGTCACCACCAGCACGTCGACCCCCTGGGCGACGTATTTCGCCATGGTCGCCGCGCCCTTGCTCGACTCGTCGTCCGGGTGCGCGTGCACGGCCATGAGACGCAGTTGCTCTGCCAACGTCGGCGCTCCTCGTCTGTGCCGGCCGGTGGACCCGACCGGGCTCGACCGGCTGACCTGCCGGGATCCCCTCACCCCGTAGCCGGTCGGCACCGCCGGGGGCCCGACCTGCCATTACCGCCGTAAGGCCGGGCTGGGAGGATGGACCCTGTCATTCTTGCCGATGCCGCCGACAACAACGCCAGGAGATACCCGCCGGTGACCGAGACGCACGCCACAATTTCGTCGGGCGCTCCGATTTTCCCAGCCGGGCGCTACGGCCGCCGTCGGGCACCCGGCGGGCGGACCCGTCGGACGCTGCTGGCGGCGCTCGCGCTGGTGCTGCTGGTCGCGGCGCTCACCCTGATCTCGGTCCGGCTCTACCGGCAGTACGGCGATCCGGTGTACGACGCCCAGGTGATCACCTATACCGACATCACGGACAAGCAGGTGGTGGTCGACTTCCGGGTGACCGTGCCGAAGGGCGGATCGGCGGTCTGCGTCCTGCGTGCCCGGGACCGTGCCGGCACCGAGGTTGCCCGCGAGCAGGTCACAGTGACCGCCGACGCGGGCGAACGGCACGTCACCACCCGGCACCGACTGGCCACCACCGCGCGGCCGTTCATCGGTGAGGTGCTGCGCTGCGGGCCTCCCGCCTGATCAGCCAGGACAGCATCGCGGGAGGCCACCGGCGGGCTCCCGCCCGACCAGTTTGCGCTGGTGCCGGTAACCGGACACCAGCGGTAATCGACGACACGCTGTGTCGTACCGCACTGGTAACTTGGTAGTTCACCTGTCAGCCAGCCACGCACAACCGAGGAGAACGCCTGTGTCCACTGGCAACAAGGCGCCCGCCACCTGGCTGTCCCAGGACGCGTACGACCGCCTCCAGGCCGAGCTCGACGAGCACATCGCCAACCGCCCGGCGATCGCCGCGGAGATCAACGCCCGGCGCGAAGAGGGCGACCTGAAGGAGAACGGCGGCTACCACGCCGCCCGCGAGGAGCAGGGCAAGGCCGAGGGCCGCATCCGCTACCTGCAGGAGCTGCTGCGCACCGCCAAGGTCGGCGAGGCGCCGACGGCGGACGCCGTGTCGCCCGGCATGGTCGTGACGATCTACTTCGACGACGACACCGCCGACACCGAGACCTTCCTTCTCGGCTCTCGCGAGATCGCGTCCACCACCGACCTGACGGTCTACAGCCCCGAGTCGGCGCTCGGCAAGGCGATCCTGGGCGGCCGGCCCGGGCAGACCTGCACCTACACGGCGCCCAGCGGCGCCGACATCAAGGTGACCGTGGTCAACTTCGAGCCGTTCTCCGGCTGACGTGGCAGGCCCCGCCCAGCCGGGCGGGGCACCGCCGAGGCGTGTCACCCGAGGTGTCACGCCTCGGCGGCGAAGACCACCTGATAGCCACTGGCCCGCAGCGCGCTGATCAACGTGTCCGAGTGCTCCACCCCTCGGGTCTCCACCGAGAGCGCCACCTCCACCTCGCCGAGGCTCAGATGCGGGTTGGCCCGCTGGTGCTCCACGTCCACCACGTTGGCCCGGTGCTCGGCGATCTGAGTGAGCAGTGAGGCGAGCTGACCGGGCCGATCCGAACAGCGCACCGTCACCCGCAGGTAGCGCCCGGCGGCGGCCAGACCATGCTCGATCACCCGCATCATGAGCAGTGGGTCGATGTTGCCACCGGAGAGCACCGCGACCACCGGCGTCTCCACCTCCACCGCACCGGCCAGCAGGGCGGCCACCCCCACCGAGCCGGCCGGCTCCACCACCTGCTTGCCCCGCTCCAGCAGCATCAGCAGGGCGCGCGAGATGTCCTCCTCGGAGACCGTCACGATCTCGTCCACCAGCTTGCGGACGTGGTTGAAGGTGATCTCCCCCGGCCGGCCGACCGCGATGCCGTCCGCGATGGTGGAGAAGGCGGGCAGCCGGACCGGCTCCCCGGCGACCAGTGAGGGTGGGAAGGCCGCCGCGCCCGCCGCCTGCACACCGATGATCCGGACGTCCGGCCGCAGGGCCTTGGCCGCCACCGCCATGCCGGAGATCAGACCGCCGCCGCCCACCCCGGTGATGATGGTCCGGACCTCCGGGCACTGCTCCAGGATCTCCAGCGCCACGGTGCCCTGACCGGCGATCACGTCCGCGTGGTCGAACGGGTGGATGAACACCGCGCCGGTGCGCTCGGCGTACGTCTGCGCGGCGACCAGCGACTCGTCTACGGTGTTGCCGGCCAACTCGACCTGAGCGCCGTACCCCTTGGTGGCGGCCACCTTCGGCAGTGGCGCGTTGACCGGCATGAAGACCGTGGCGTGCGTGCCGACCAGGCCGGCGGCCAGCGCCACCCCCTGCGCGTGGTTGCCGGCGCTCGCCGCGACCACACCGCGCTCGCGCTCCGCGGCCGACAGCCGGGAGATCCGCACGTACGCGCCGCGCACCTTGTACGAGCCGGCCCGCTGCACGTTCTCGCACTTGAGCCAGGCCGGCCCGCCCAACGCCGCGGTCAGTGGCCGGAAGGGCTCCAGCGGGGTGGTCCGGATGACGCCGGCGAGCAGTTCACGCGCAGCCCGCACGTCGTCGAGACCGACCAGTTCCGTCATGCCCCGATCGTGCCACTCGCCCCCGGCGCCCCCTCCGGCGCTACCGGGGTTTCCGGGGCCGGCGGAGTCGCCGGGGTCTGCGGGATCGACGCCGGCCCGGCCGACGGGTTCGGCGGGATCGACGCCGGCCCGGCCGGCACCGCGACCGCCGGCCAACCCGGGGCGGTCGGCCAGACCGGCGCCGCGCGGGCGATGCGCGCCGCCTGCATGGTGGAGATCCGCCGGACCAGCACGATCAGCGTCACCGCGGCGATCACACAGGCCACCGCGGGCACGGCGTTGCGCAGCAGGGAGTCCCGGTAGTAGTCGACGTACGTCTGGTAGCCGGCGTCGGTGGAGGGAAGCTCCGGGAGCTTGTCGTACGCCCGGCTGTCGAGGCGACTGACCAGCCGCTCGCCGACGCTGAACACCAGCCATGCGGTCCACCAGACGTACACCAGATCCGGGGTGAACCGTTGCCAGAGGCTGTCCCGCGCCACGTTGGCCATCACCCGGGCCGGCACCACGAAGTTCGCGAACGGCACCAGCCAGCCGGCGATCGCCCAACCGGCACCGAGCGACGGCAGCGCACCCGGGAACGCCTCGATGTTCTTGCGCGCGCGCCACGTCCAGATGATCACCAGCACGGCGGCGGTGAGGTAGCCGGCCACCATGGGCAGCGCCAACAACCCCTCGACGATCAGCGCAGCGTCCAGCAGATCCCGGTCGCCGTCGGCCCGAGCCTGCCGCGCCATCGCCAACCCCAGCAGTGGGGCGAGTGCCGCCACCAGGTAGAGCACGGCGGTCGCGCCGACCGCGATGCTGGCGGCCAGACCGATGCCGCGTACGGAGTAGGTCGGCAGCCCCGGCGTGACGGCGGGCTGGCCGAGCGGTGTGTAGCAGCGCTGGCATTCGTCGTACTCGGGAGACGTGGCGTCCCCGCAGGTCTGGCAGAACATTGACGTCCCCCGGTCAGCGCGACGATGCGCACACCGTAGACGATCATGCGGTGGCCGGCGACCCCGTTCCGACCCGGGGATAGCCGGGGGCGTGCCGGGACCACGGAGCGGCCATCTCGAACTGGCCGGCCACACCGAGCAGCAGCAGCTCCGAGCCGGGCGGACCGACGAGTTGCACGGCGACCGGCAGGCCATCCGGGCGGCGACCCACCGGTACGACGATCGCCGGCAGGCCGGCGATGTTCCACGGCGCGGCGTACGGGGCGTACCGGATGTTGGCCGTCATGTTCGCCCGCCAGGACCGGTCGGACCACCGGGCCGCCTCCGGCGGGGCGGTGGCCAGCGCCGGCGTGAGCAGCAGGTCCACCGAGTGGTCGGTGAAGAAGCCGACCGACCGCTCTCGCCAGGCCGCGCGGGCTGCCTCCCGGACGTAGCCGCGACGCTGCGCCCACTCCCCCAGCGCGACGTGCCGCCGGGTACGTCGTTGCAGGCCGCGTCGGTCCAGCCCGGCGGCCCGGACGTCGGTGGCGGCGGCGGCGAACCAGGTGGCGATGCCCTGCAGGCCGAGCGCGGTGGGGTAGACCGGGTCCGCCGGCACGGTGTCGTGCCCGGCGGCGGCCAGCAGGCGACCGGCGGCGGCGACCGCGTCCCGGTTGGGGGCGTCCGGCGAGACACCACGCACCGGGGAGCGCAGCGAGACACCCACTCGCAGCCGTTGCGGCGGGACCAACTTGTCCGGACGGCGACCGGCGAGCACCGAGAAGCCGACCGCCGCGTCGGCGACCGTGCTGGTCAACATGCCGTGCTCGGTGAGGCCGAACCAGTCGTCCGCGCCGAGCTGGCAGGGGACGACCCCCCGGCCGGGCTTGAGGCCGACCAGGCCGCAGCAGGCCGCCGGGATCCGGATCGAGCCGAGGCCGTCGTTGCCGTGCGCGATCGGCACCAGACCGGCGGCCACCGCGGCGGCCGCGCCGCCGGAGGAGCCGCCGGGGGTACGCGCGCTGTCCCACGGATTGCGGGTCACCGCGCTGTCGTCGTCGGTCAACGCCCACAGCCCCAGCTCGGGCATCCGGGTCACGCCGAGGATCACCGCCCCGGCGCCGCGGAGCCGGCGGACCACCTCGTGATCGGCCTCCGCGACCTCGGTACGCACCGCGGCCGACCCGTTCCAGGTGGGCAGACCGGCGACCGGGGTGTTCTCCTTGACCGCCACCGGCACTCCGGCCAGCGGCAGGTTGGCCAGGTCCTCCTGCTCGTCGACCTTCTCCGCCTCGGTGATCGCCTCGCCGCCGCGTACGGCGCGGAACGCGGCCAGTTCACCGTCGGCCCGGGAGATGTATTCGAGGTGGTCGGCGACGACCTGGGTGGCCGAGACGTCGCCCCGGCGTACGCCTCGGGCGATCTGTTTGGCGGTCGCCCCGACCCACGTCGGCATGATGTCCTGCACGGCCACCCTCCCCAGCGGTCAGCCCAGTGCCTGCTCCAGATCGGCGAGCAGGTCGTCGACCGTCTCGATGCCGACAGACAGTCGCACGAGATCGCCGGGAACTTCAAGCGGCGAGCCGGCAGCACTTGCGTGTGTCATGCGGCCCGGGTGCTCGATCAGGGATTCCACCCCGCCGAGCGACTCGGCGAGCACGAAGAGCTTGGCCCGGTTGCAGATCTCCACGGCGTGCTCCTCGCCCCCGGAGGCCCGGAACGAGATCATGCCGCCGAACCGCCGCATCTGCTTGGCGGCCACCTCGTGACCCGGGTGCGAGGGCAGCCCCGGGTAGATCACCTGGGCCACCTTGGCGTGCCCGTCGAGGTACGCGGCCAGCCGCTCGGCGTTGTCGCAGTGCCGGTCCATCCGTACCCCGAGGGTCTTGATGCCGCGCAGGGTGAGCCAGGCGTCGAACGGGCCGTTGATCGCGCCCATCGCGTTCTGGTGGTAGCGCAGTTCCTCGCCGAGCGCGGCGTCGGCGACGACGAGCGCGCCACCGACCACGTCGGAGTGCCCACCGATGTACTTGGTGGTGGAGTGCACCACCACGTCCGCGCCGTACGCGATCGGCTGCTGGAGGTACGGCGAGGCGAAGGTGTTGTCGACGACCAGCAGCGCGCCCGCGTCGTGCGCCACGCCGGCCAGGGCGGCGATGTCGGCGATGCCGAGCAGCGGGTTGGTCGGCGTCTCCACCCAGACGATCTTCGTCCGGCCGGGCTGCACGGCGGCGCGGATCGCGGCCGGGTCGGAGACCTTGGCCGGGGTGAACTCCAGACCCCAGCGCTGGGCGACCCGGGCGAAGAGCCGGTACGTGCCGCCGTACGCGTCGTCCGGGATCACCACGTGGTCGCCCGGCTGGCACACGGCCCGCAGCAGGGCGTCCTCGGCCGCCAGACCGCTGGCGAACGCCAGCCCCACCGGCCCGCCCTCCAGCGCGGCCAGGCACTCCTGGAGCGCGTCGCGGGTCGGGTTGCCGGAGCGGCTGTACTCGTAGCCGAGCCGGGGCGCGCCGACCGCGTCCTGGGCGTACGTGCTGGTCTGGTAGATCGGTGGGATCACCGCGCCGGTGCGGGCCTCTGGGTCCTGACCGGCGTGGATGGCGAGCGTCTCGAAGCCGTGGTTCATGCTGGTGAGGCTAGTGCCCCGTCCCGCAGGTTGGAACGGGAACCTGCCAGGCACCGACGGTTGCCCGGCCAACAGCACCGACCGGTTCTGCCCGGCCGCGGAGAGCAGCGGAGCGTTGTAGAAGTCCTGTTCGGCCACGCCGGTGCTCAGCCAGGCCGGCTGGCGGCCCAGGTCGATTTCAGACGGGTGAATTGCTATCACAGTCGATGCGTACGTGGGGGGCGGCGGAAACGCCGGGGTGGCGGCATAGCCTGGACCGATGAGCGGGTGCGTGTTCTGCGGGATCGTGGCCGGCGAGGTGCCGGCGTTCCGGGTGGCCGACGAGCCGGACGGGGTGGCTTTCCTGGACACCCGCCCGGTCTTCGCGGGACACGTGCTGGTGGTGCCCCGCGTCCACCTGGTGACGCTGGCCGAGTTGCCGGACGACCTGTTGCCCGGCTACTTCGCGCTGGTCCAACGGCTGGCGGTGGCGGTGGAGGCCGGCCTGGGGGCCGGTGGGACGTTCGTGGCGATGAACAACAAAGTCTCCCAGTCGGTGCCACACCTGCACACCCACGTCGTACCCCGGACAAAGGGCGACGGACTGCGCGGGTTCTTCTGGCCACGCACCCGGTATCCGAGCGACGAGGACGCCCGGGACGTCGCGGCCCGGATTGCCGCAGCCCTCTGACCGGCCGTTCGGGGCCGGGTTGGGGCCTGAGTCACTGTGGCGCGGGTAAGGAACCAGAGCCCGCCGGCGTTGCACAGCGGCAGAGGTACTGAGAGGAGTTCCACCGTGTTCCTTCGCCAGTCCAAGGCTGAGCTGCCCACCCCCGACCAGGCCCTGCCGGGCCGCCCGATCGCCATGCCGGTCGCCGACCGGCACGAGGTGCTGGGCACCCCGCTGAAGGGCCCGTTCCCGGAGGGCACCCAGGTCGCCGTCTTCGGCATGGGCTGCTTCTGGGGCGCCGAGCGGCTGTTCTGGACCCTCCCCGGGGTGTTCACCACCTCCGCCGGCTACGCGGGTGGCATCACCAAGAACCCGACGTACGAGGAGACGTGCTCCGGCCGGACCGGGCACGCCGAGGTCGTCCAGGTGGTCTACGACCCCAGCAAGATCACGTACGAGGACCTGCTGAAGGTGTTCTGGGAGAACCACGACCCGACGCAGGGCATGCGCCAGGGCAACGACGTGGGCACCCAGTACCGGTCGGCGATCTACACGACCACCGACGAGCAGCGGGCCATCGCGGAGTCGTCCCGGGACGCGTTCCAGCCGATCGTGACGCGGGCCGGCAAGGGTGAGATCACCACGGAGATCGCCCCGCTCGGCAGCTACTACTTCGCCGAGGACTACCACCAGCAGTACCTGGCACCCACGAAGAACCCGAACGGGTACTGCAACCACGGCCCGAACGGGCTGAGCTGCCCGGTCGGCGTGGCCCGTACCGCCGGCTGACCACCGCCCACCTGGACAACCTCGCTGCCCGGCCGCCGAACAGGCGGCCGGGCATTCCCGTTTGCCCCTGTGATCGAAATCCGTTGCCGAGCCCGCCGGAGACTCGATAACGTGGCCGTACACGTGAAAGGAGGTGGTCCAGACTTGTATAGCAATCGGACTCGTGAGGTGGCTGTCAGCTAGCCGCTGTCCTCGACAGTGATCGGTCCGCCGCAAGGCGGGCACCAGCACCATCGTCGAGACCGTGTGGCAGCGGTGCGGCGAATCCACGACAGCCACCCGACCCCCGGGGCGCCGGCCTCAGTCCAGCCGGCCCGCGCGAAAGCGTGGAAAACCCCGGGGGTCGCTCCATGTCTGGGGGACCGGGATGTCCATGCGCGAGCTGGTGGTGCTGGGGACGGCCAGTCAGGCTCCGACCCGGCAGCGCAACCACAACGGGTACGTGCTGCGCTGGGACGACGAGGTGATCCTGTTCGACCCGGGCGAGGGCAGTCAGCGTCAACTCCTGCACACCACGGTCACCGCGACCGACCTGACCCGGATCTGCGTGACCCACTTCCACGGCGACCACTGCCTCGGCCTTCCCGGCACGATCCAGCGGCTCTCCCTGGACCGGGTGGCCCACCCGGTCGCCGTGCACTTCCCGGCCGGCGGCGCCGAATACTTCGCCCGGCTGCGGCACGCCACCTCCTTCTACGAGACCGCCGAACTGCGGGTCACCCCGATCGAGGCCGACGGCCAGCGGATCGCTCTGCGCTGCGGCACGCTGGAGGCACGCCGACTGCGGCACCCGATCGAGACGTACGGCTATCGACTGGTCGAGCCGGACGGCCACCGGATGCTGCCGGAGAAGCTGGCCGCGTACGGCATCGCCGGGCCCGCCGTCGGCGAGCTGATCCGGGCCGGGCACCTGGACCTCGACGGGCGTCGCGTCACCCGGGCCGAGGTGAGCGTGCCCCGACCGGGGCAGCGGTTCGCCTTCGTGATGGACACCGGCCTCTGCGACGGCGTGTACGCCCTCGCCGAACACGCCGACCTGCTGGTCATCGAGTCGACGTTCCTGGAGTCGGAGGCCGCGCTCGCCGCCGAGGTCGGCCACCTGACCGCGGCGCAGGCCGCCCGGGTGGCGACCGAGTCCGGGGTACGCCGGCTGGTGCTCACCCACTTCTCCCAGCGGTACGCCGACCCGCGCCGATTTCACGACGAGGCGCGCGCACACTTCGACGGCGAGCTGATCATCGCGGAGGACCTGACCACCGTGCAGGTCCCGCCACGCCGGGTAGCCTCGGCCGGATGACCGTCACACTCCGTCCCGCCACCGCTGACGACCTGATGGGGGTGGGTGCCCTGCACCAAGAGTCCCGCGTCGCCGCGTACTCCTCGTTCCTGCCGACCGAGGCGCTGGCCGATCCGACGCCGGAGGCGATGGGACGGTACTGGACCGAGCGGTGGCGTTGGGAGCGGGACACGCACCGACTGACCGTGGTGGAGCGCGACGGGACGCTGGTCGGGTTCAGCCACCTGGGGCCGGACGACGAGGACGACCCGGACACCGGGCTGCTCAACGCGATCCACCTGGACCCGGCCGAGCAGGGCCGGGGCATCGGCCGGATGCTGATGCTGGATGCGCTGGACGCGATGCGGGCCCGGGGCTGGCAGCGGGCCGTGCTGTGGGTGCTGCGCGACAACGCCCACGCCCTCAAGTTCTACCGCCGAGGCGGCTGGACGCCCACCGGCGACGAACGGGACGAAGCGATCGGCGCCGCGCCGACCCGCCAACTCCGCTACACCCGCCCCCTCTAACTCGGAACCAGACCTACTCCCTCCCGATCAAGGCCGCTTCGCATACCAAAGCGACAAGGACCGCCCGCGCCGCCCGCGCCGCCCGCGCCGCCCGCGCCGCCCGCGCCGCCCGCGCCGCCCGCGCCGATCTAGGGAGAATCGTCGTGATCGGAGATCATCTGACCACATTCTTCCCTAGATCGACGCGGGAATCGACGCGGAGAAGGCGAGCCCCGGGGCGGGGCGGGGGGCGCGCGGGCGCGGGGGTGGGGGGTGGCCTGACTGAGGACTAGTGGGCGCCCAGGTGGGCCAGGAGGTCCTGGCGGGTCAGGACGCCCTTGGGCTTGCCGTCCACCAGGACCAGCGCGGCGTCGGACTTCTCCAACAACCCGACGGCCTCGCTCACCGGCTGACCTCCACCGATCATCGGCAGCGGGTCGCCCATGTGCCGCTCGATGGTGTCGTGCAGGTGGGCCTGACCGGTGAACAGCGCGTCGAGCAGGTCCCGCTCGGCGATGGAGCCGGCCACCTCACCGGTCACCACCGGCGGCTCGGCCTTGAGCACCGGCAGTTGCGAGACGCCGTACTCGCGCATGTAGTCGATCGCGTCGCGGACCGTCTCGGTCGGGTGCACGTGCACCAGCTCGGGCAGCCCGCCGGGCTTGTTGGCCAGCGCGTCGGCGACGGTCGGCTCGGTGCCGGAGTTGTCGAGGAAGCCGTAGCGGGCCATCCACGTGTCGTTGAAGATCTTGGAGAGGTAGCCGCGGCCGCTGTCCGGCAGCAGCACCACCACCACGTCGTCCGGGCCGGCCTTGCGGGCCACCTCGAGCGCGGCGACCACGGCCATCCCGCAGGAGCCGCCGACCAGCAGCCCCTCCTCGCGGGCGAGGCGCCGGGTCATCTCGAAGGACGCCTTGTCGGAGACCTCGACGATCTCGTCGGCGATGCCCCGGTCGTACGTCTCCGGCCAGAAGTCCTCGCCAACGCCCTCCACGAGGTATGGCCGGCCGGTGCCACCGGAGTAGACCGAGCCCTCCGGGTCGGCCCCGATGACCCGCACCTTGCCCTCGGACGCCTCCTTCAGGTAGCGGCCGATGCCGGAGATGGTGCCGCCGGTGCCGACACCCGCCACGAAGTGGGTGAGCCCGTCGCCCGCCTGCTTCCACAGCTCCGGGCCGGTGGTCTCGTAGTGCGAGCGCGGGTTCGCCGGGTTGCTGTACTGGTCGGGCTTCCACGCGCCGGGGATCTCCCGGGTCAGCCGATCGGAGACGTTGTAGTACGAGCGCGGGTCCTCCGGGGCGACCGCGGTCGGGCAGACCACCACCTCGGCCCCGTACGCCCGGAGCACGTCCTGCTTGTCCTGGCTGACCTTGTCGGGGCAGACGAAGACACAGCGGTAGCCTTTGAGCTGGGCCACCAGGGCCAGCCCGACACCGGTGTTGCCGCTGGTCGGCTCGACGATGGTGCCGCCCGGTCGCAGCAGGCCGGCCGCCTCGGCGTCCTCCACCATCCGCAGCGCGATCCGGTCCTTCACCGAGCCGCCCGGGTTGAGGTATTCGACCTTGGCGAGCACGGTGGCCTGGATGCCTTCGGTGACGTTACGCAGGCGGACCAGCGGGGTGTTGCCGATCATGTCGACGACGTTGTCGTAGTACTGCACGGTGTGCCCTTCGTTGCGGCGCCGGCGACGGCGGCCGGGCAGACGTTTACTCGCCGCCCAGCGTACGTGTCATCAGGGCACCAGATTGCCGGGGATGACCGAGCTGCGGCGGGCCTCCCACTCCAGGAAGCGATCGGTCTCGGCGAGCACGCTGCCGGCCAGCCAGGTGACCATGACGGCGTCGTCGGCCAGGCCGAAGATTCCCAGCGGGAGCTCCGGGAGCAGGTCGATCGGCGAAACGATGTACGCCGTCGCCGCCGTCATCAGGACCAGCCGAAGGCCGCCGTCGTACTCCCTCCGGACCGTCGCCATGATCATCCGAGGCAGCGCCGCCAACCGCGTACCCAGTGACGGCCCGCCGCGCGACCCGGCGGCCAACGCCCGGGCC
Organism: Micromonospora vulcania; assembly: GCF_042658605.1. NCBI lineage: Bacteria > Bacillati > Actinomycetota > Actinomycetes > Micromonosporales > Micromonosporaceae > Micromonospora > Micromonospora vulcania. The sequence goes on from NZ_JBHSQS010000005.1 coordinate 36,738, forward strand.
AGGGCCGCGAACGCCGCGCCGCGCTTCAGTGTCTTCCCCATCGTCATGCTCCTCTCCGCCGGATCAGCGTGACGGGCCGGCGCAAGCCGGCCGGCCTCCACCGGACAGGTACCCCGTCGCGTCGGTTTCCAGGCACCGGCGAGCCGTCACGACGACAGCGGCGTGTCGGGCCGGCGCGATAATGTCGCGGTATGGGGGTGGCTGGTTCCGTCGTACCTGTTGGTCCGCGCTGGCAACGTGCCCGGCGGGTCGCCCGCCTGGCGGTCATCGGGACGGGCGCCACCGCTGCGGCCGCGATGGCGACCGGCGGGGTGCTGCTCGGCCAGGCCAGGCAGGCCCGGCGCACGATTCCGATGGCCGAGGCGCCGCCGCCGCGCTGCGACGGGATCTATGGCGCCAAGTTCCCCGGTCCCGCGCTCACCATGGTCGTGCTCGGCGACTCGTCGGCGGCCGGCTACGGGGTGCACCGCCGCCGCGAGACGCCCGGCGCGCTGCTCGCCACCGGGTTGTCCCGTCGGCTGCACCGCCCGGTGCAGGTGCACCGGTTCGCGGTCGTCGGTGCCATCTCGGCGGTCCTACGGCACCAGGTGGAGGCGGCGCTGGAGCGCCAGCCCGACATCGCGGTGATCCTCATCGGCGGCAACGACATCACCAACCGCACCCCGCACGGGCTTGCCGTGCGCTACCTCGTCGAGGCGGTCCGCCGGCTGCGTGACGCCGGCTGCGAGGTCGTCGTCGGCACCTGCCCCGACCTGGGCGCGATCCGTCCGATCCAGCCACCGCTGCGCTGGTTGGCGCACCGGTGGAGCCGGCAGCTCGCCGCTGCTCAGACGGTGGCCGTGGTCGAGGCGGGCGGCTGGACGGTCTCCCTCGGTGACCTGCTCGGCCCTCGGTTCGCCGCCGAACCGGCCCGAATGTTCGCCTGGGACCGCTTCCACCCCTCCGCCGAGGGCTATGCGATGGCCGCCGCCGCGTTGCTGCCGACGATGCTCTCCGCACTCGGCGTCGGGCAGGAAAGACGGGCCACGCCGGTGCGGGGCGAGGGCGTACGGTCGCTGCCGGAGGCCGCGCAGGAGGCGGCCCGGCACGCTGGCACGGAGGTCAGCGGCACCCAGGTCCGGGGCCGCGACCGAGGGCCGGCCGGCCGGTGGGCGCAGCTGCGTCGCCGGGCGTTCTTCGGTGTCGGCACGGTGCCCCAGCCTGGGCCCGCCCCGGACACCTCGACAGTGGAGGGACTGGCATGAACGAGCGCAGCGAGCGGGGCGTGACCGCCGGCCTTCCGGGCCGACTGGGTCGGGCGGCGGCGCTCTCGCTGCTCGCCGGCACTGTGGGCGGCGCCGCCGTCCTGGCCAGTGAGGCGTTCGTCGCCCGACACCGGCGCTACGCCCAACCGGAGCTGGGGCTGGCCCTACGGGCCACGATCGGTCGGGCAGGCGCCCCGCCGCTGCGGCTGGTGCTGCTCGGTGACTCGTCGGCGTTGGGCGTGGGCGTCGACCGACTCGAAGACACCATCGGCGGGCAACTCGCCAACCTGCTCGCCGAGGGTCCGGGCGGGCGGCTGGTGCACCTGTCCAGCGTCGGCGTCTCCGGGTCCCGCTCAACGGACCTGGCCACCCAGGTGGCCCGTGCCCTGCTCGGCGAACGGCCCGACGTGGCGCTGATCCTGATCGGGGCGAACGACGCCACCGGGCTGCGTCGACCCACCGACGCCGCTGCCTACCTGGGTTCGTCCGTGCACCGGCTGCGTGAGGCGCGGGTCGAGGTGGTGGTGGGCACCTGCCCCGATCTCGGTGCCGTGCGGGCCATCGCGCCGCCACTGCGCCAGGTGGTTGGTTGGGCCGGGCGGCGGATGGCCCGCGCACAGACCACCGCCGTGCTGGACGCCGGCGGCACGGTGGTCGACCTGGCCACCGAGACCGGGCCGGTGTTCCGAGCCGACGCGGGAACGCTCTGCCACGACGGCTTCCACCCCTCCGCCGACGGCTACCGGGTCTGGGCGCACGCCCTGCTGCCCGCCGTGGCCGCCGCGGCGGCGGTCACCTCCCGGCGCTAGCCGGGCACGCCCCGGGGTGACATTTCCCGCCGGGCCGCCTTCTTCCGCGCCAAGTTACCGGCGGGTTAACGTGAATGCATGCCGATTGAGTCGTCCCGCGACGCCGTCATCGTCGCCACCGCCCGCTCCCCCATCGGTCGGGCGCACAAGGGTTCACTGCGCGGCGTCCGCTCCGACGACCTCGCCGCGACCATCGTCCAGGCCGCCCTGGACAAGATTCCCCAGCTCGACCCGACCACGGTCGACGACCTCTACCTCGGGTGCGGCCTGCCCGGCGGTGAGCAGGGTTTCAACATGGCAAGGGTGGTGTCCACCCTGCTCGGTCTGGACACGGTGCCCGGCGCCACGCTGACCCGCTACTGCGCCTCCTCGTTGCAGACCACCCGGATGGCCATGCACGCGATTCGCGCCGGCGAGGGCGACGTGTTCATCTCCGCCGGCGTCGAGGTGGTCTCCCGGTACGCCCGGGGCAGCTCGGACGGGCTGCCCTCCGAGGCTCAGGCGCTGGTCGGTGGCGGCTGGGAGAATCCGCGCTTCGCGGCGGCCGGCGAGCGCTCGAAGCTCCGCGCTCAGGGCGGCGCCGAGACCTGGACCGACCCGCGCGAGGCCGGCGAACTGCCCGACGTCTACCTGACCATGGGGCAGACCGCGGAGAACCTGGCCCAGGTGTACGACGTCACCCGCGCCGACATGGACGAGTTCGGCGTCCGCAGCCAGAACCTCGCCGAGAAGGCCATCGCCGACGGCTTCTGGGCCCGGGAGATCACCCCGGTGACCACGCCGGACGGCACCGTGGTGAGCACCGACGACGGCCCACGTGCCGGCGTCACCCTGGAAGCTGTTGCCGGTCTGAAGCCGGTGTTCCGCCCGGACGGCCGGATCACCGCGGGCAACTGCTGCCCGCTCAACGACGGCGCGGCCGCCGTCGTGGTGATGAGTGCCCAGCGGGCCGAGGAACTGGGGCTGACCCCACTGGCCCGGATCGTCTCCACCGGTGTGACCGCGCTGTCGCCGGAGATCATGGGTCTCGGCCCGGTCGAGGCGTCCCGACAGGCGCTGCGGCGGGCCGGCATGACCATCGACGACGTCGACCTCGTTGAGATCAACGAGGCGTTCGCCGCGCAGGTGATCCCCTCGTACCGGCAGCTCGGCATCCCGGAGGAGAAGCTGAACGTGATGGGCGGCGCGATCGCGGTCGGCCACCCGTTCGGCATGACCGGCGCCCGGATCACCGGCACCCTGCTCAACGCGTTGGAGTGGCACGACAAGACCATCGGTCTGGAGACCATGTGTGTCGGCGGTGGCCAGGGCATGGCCATGGTGCTGGAACGGCTGAGCTGAGCCGACGCCGGCGCTAGAGCGCGCTGCGGGTCGCCGTCACCTCGGCGGCGGCCCGGGCCAGCGCCTTGGCATCCGGTGCGGCGGCCACCAGGTCCGCCGCCACGACCCGCACCTGGTCGGGCAGGGCCAGGTCGTTGTCCAACCGGGGTACCGTCCGGCGAGGTTCGCCCTCGGCATCGGCGGCCAGATTGGCGATCTCCTGCACCAGCCGGTGCACCAGGTCGGCGCGGGGCACGTTGCCGGTGGTCGCGGCGGCCGCCCAGCGGGGCTGCTCCCAGTGCCTGACCTGACGGACCAACAACTCCACCGCCTGGTCCAACTCCGCTGCGCTCATCGCCGCCGAGTCTACGGCCGACACCGTGCGCGCCACGCCGACCGGTCAGCGACGCAGGTAGCTGAGCAGTCGCAACAACTGCCAGTAGAGGAAGACCAGCCCGGTGAGCAGGCCGAATGCGCTGAGCCACGCGTACCGGCGGGGTCGGCCGTCGCGCACCGAGCGCTCGACGAGGTCGAAGTCGAGGATGAAGCTGAACGCACCGGCGATGATGGCGACCACCGAGAAGGCGTACGGCAGCCAGCCGACCTGCCCGCTGACGCTGTAGACCGCCAACCCGGACCGCCCGGTGACCAGGTACGACACCAGGTTGACCACGCTCAGCACGGCGATGCCGAGCAGCGTGCCGATCACCAGGCGGGCCAGTCGGGGCGTGGCCCGGACGACCCGGGCCCGGTACAGGGCCGCCATGCCGAGGAAGACACCGAAGGTGCCGGCCACCGCCTGCACCACGATGCCCGGATAGACCTGCTCGAAGGCGCGGCTGGCCACCCCCAACAGCAGGCCCTGGAGTACCGCGTAGCCGACGATCGGCACCGGGTTGGTGATCCCGCGCAGCGAGATCACCAGGACCAGCGCGATCGAGGCGAGCGCGCTACCGGCCAGCGCGGCGGAGAGCCAGGCCGCCTGCGGCACCACCGCCCAGGACACGGCCGCCGCCGCGCCGGTGACCAGCAGCAATCCGACGGTACGCACCACCACGTCGTCGACGGTCATCGTCTCGACGCCACCCACGCCGAGCACCCGGGCCTGCACCCGGCCGGTCTCGTCCAGCCGGTTGAGCACCGGGTTGTTGCTGCGCACCGCCGCCTCCTTCGCCCGCGTACCCCTGGCAGTCACTCTGCCCCGGACGGCGCGGCGGCGACGGGCAAACAGCGCGCCCGGTACGGACGACGGCGCCCGCCCCCGGTGCGGGAGCGGGCGCCGGTCGGCAGCGCGGACGAGATCAGTCGTCGCCCTGGAAGTAGCTCAGCAGGCGCAGGATCTCGATGTAGAGCCAGACCAGGCTGACCAGGATGCCGAAGGCGGCCACCCAGGAGTAGCGCTGGGGCAGGCCCATCCGGACGCCGTCCTCGATCTCCTTGAAGCTGAGCACGAAGCTCAGCGAGGCGACCACGATGCAGACCAGGCTGAAGCCGATGGCCAGCGGGCTGCCGTCACGCAGACCGGTGTTGACGCCGAACAGCGCCAGCACCAGGTTGATCAGCATGACGGCGAAGAGGCCGGTCATCACCGCGATCATGCCCTTGACGAAGACCGGGGTGGCCCGGATGACCTTCGCCCGGTAGAGCATCGCCATCAGGAAGAAGATGCCGAAGCTAGCCGCGGCGGCCTGCAGCACGATGCCGTCGTAGGCGGTCTCGAACGCCTTGCTGACCATGCCGACGAAGACGCCCTCGACGACCGCGTACGCGATGACGAGCGCCGGGTTGGCCATCCGCGAGAACGAGATGACCAGGCCGAGCACCAGGCCGACCACCGCCGCGCCGCCCCAGGCGAGACCGACCAGCGCATCGGGCACGAGCACCCAGGCGGCCGCGGCGGTGACGCCGAGGATGCCGAGCAGCGCGACGGACTTGACCACCACGTCGTCGACGGTCATGGGCGCCACGGACGGCGGCGCGGCCGGGTAACCGGCCTGGGACGGGTACTGCTGGGGAATGCCGGGCTGACCGTACGGCCCGGTCGGTGCGTACCCGGCGGAGCGCTCCCGCTCAGCCGCCTGGCCGAGCCGGGCGAGCACCGGGTTCGAGGTCTTCACTGTCTGGCCTCCCTCAGGGGGTCGTTTGCACGAGAACGTGCCCTCCAAGAGTAAACTGCCCGGCCCACTCCTGGTGATCACGAATGGACAATGCGGCCCGTGGCGCGCTGGTGCCCGGGGCGGGGGTCGAACCCGCACGCCTTGCGGCAGCCGCTTTTAAGGCGGCCGTGTCTGCCGTTCCACCACCCGGGCGGGTGGCACCGGCGTGCCGACACGCGCGGTGCAATGTCACGGTAGCCGGTCGGCGGCGACCCGGCGTACCCCGCTGGTCGCGCCACACTAGGGTCGATGCCGTGAGCAGCGCAGCCCCCACGGCCCCCGACGCCGCCCCTGGCCAGGCACTTCGCCTCGCCGATCAGGTCATCCGCCGAGCTTGGGGCGTCCGCCTGCTGGCCGCCGTCCGCCGGCACCGCGCGGACCTGCTGGCCGCGCTCGTCTTCACGGTGCTCGCCGGCTGGCTGACCCACGGGCTCTGGCCCGACCCGTCCGGCCGGACGCTGGCGCTCAACCCCGAGGACCAGGCGCTCTACGAGTGGTTCCTGGCCGTCGACGCGCGGGCCCTGCTCGGCGACTTCAGTCTGCTCACCGATCGGCTCAACGCCCCGGACGGGGTAAACCTGATGGCCAACACCACGGTCATCGCCCTCGGCATCGCCTGCGCGCCGATCACCCTGCTGCTCGGCGCGCCGGTCACCTTCGCGCTGCTGGCCGCCGCCAACCTCGCCGGCACCGCCCTCGCCTGGTACCTGCTGTTCCACCGGACGCTGCGCACCCGGCGGCTCGCCGCCGCGCTGGGCGGGGCGCTCTGCGGATTCGGCCCGGGCATGATCTCCCAGACCAACAGCCACCTGCACATGACCGCCCAGTGGCTGGTGCCGGTGATCGTCTGGCTGGTGGTCCGGCTGCTGCGGGCGGCCGACCCGGGGCCCACGCCGCCGGCCGGGACCGCGCCCGAGGAGGCCCCGCCCACCGGGCCGAACCGGCGGCGGATGTTCAGCTCCGCCGCCGGGCTGGCCGCAGCGGTCACCGCCCAGGTCTTCATCGGCGAGGAGGTGCTGTTCCTCGCCGCCGGCACGCTGCTGGTGATGGCCGTCAGCTACGCCTTCGCGGACCGGGATCTGGCACGGCGGGCGCTGCCCGGCTTCGCCGCCGGGCTGGCGATCGCCGCCGGGCTGGCCCTGCTGGTGCTCGGCTATCCGCTGTGGTTCCAGTTCGCCGGCCCCCAGGGCGTCTCCGACGGGATGTTCAGCCCGCGGTACTTCTCGGCCGACCTGAGCAGTTGGTGGACGCTCTCCCCGCTCTCGGTCGCCGGCAGCGCCGAGTCGGCCCGACTGACCACCGGCCCGGCCGAATACAACACCTTCCTCGGCTGGCCACTGCTGCTGGTCGCGGCGGCCTCGGCGATCTGGGCCGGGCGGCGCCGGCTGGTGCTCGCGTGCGTGGTGGCGGCACTGGTGATGGGTGCGCTCTCGCTCGGCCCCGAGGTGGTGCTCGGCGGCACCCGGACCGCGCTGCCCGGGCCGTACGCCCTGCTGGCCGGGTTGCCGGTGGTGGACGGCGCGCTGCCGATGCGGTTCGGCCTGGCACTGCTACCGCTCGTGGCGACGCTGCTGGTGCTGGCGGTCGACCGGGCTCTGCGCGGCACCGGTCGGGCTCGACGGCTGGTGCCGCTGGCCGTCGTCGCGGCGCTGCTGCCGCTCTTCCCGACCCCGCTGCCGACCGCCGATCGGCCCGCCGTGCCGGAGTTCGTCACCGGCGGGCACTGGCGGCAGTGCGTCCGTCCCGGCGGGGTGCTGGTCCCGGTGCCGCTGCCCACGCCCAAGGAGCCCTGGCCGATGCGCTGGGCAGCCGCCGCCGACGCCGGGTTCGGCATGCCGGAGGGCTTCTTCATCGGCCCGTACGGGCGGGGCGGCACCGCGGCGATGGGCACCTTCCAGCAGCCCACCTCCGCCCTGCTGGCGGATGTCGCAAAACGCGGCGACCAGCCGGCCATCGGCGACGAGCAACGTCGGCAGGCCGCCCGGGACGCGGACTTCTGGGGTGCCTCCTGCGTGGCACTGGCCGACGACGCTCCACACGTGGAGAGCCTGCGCGCCACCCTGGAGCAGCTCTACGGCCCGGCCACCCGGATTGCCGACGTCTGGATCTGGCGGGTCTGACGCCCGTTCTGTTGAAAGGAAGGGCCCCTTCTTACCGCCTGGCGGTAAGAAGGGGCCCTTCCTTTCAACAAGTTCAGACGCGGGGCGCGACCGGCTGCGACGCCTCGACGAACTCCTCGCGCGGGTCGTGCAGCTGGCCCAGGGCGACCACCTCACGCTTGAGGAAGAACGCCAGCGTCCAGTCGACCACCACGCGGACCTTGCGGTTGAACGACGGGATCCGGCTCATGTGGTACGTCCGGTGCATGACCCAGGCCGGCCAGCCGGTCATCTTGATGCCGTACACCTGGGCGACACCCTTGTGCAGGCCGAGGCTGGCCACGCTGCCGACGTGCTTGTGCTTGTAGTTGACCGGCTCACGACCCCGGATCACCAGGGCGATGTTGTCGGCCATCCGGGCGGCCTGGCGTACCGCGTGCTGGGCGCTCGGCGAGCAGAAGTTGCCCGGCTCCTTGGTCAGGTCCGGCACGGCCGCACAGTCACCGGCGCTCCACGCGCCCTCGACCACCTGGTCACCGTCGACCACCTGGAGGGTGGGCAGGCAGGTGACCCGCCGCCGGTCGTCGCGCGGGAAGTCGGTCGCGTCCAGCATCGGCGAGGGCTTCACCCCGGCCGTCCAGACGATCGTGTCGGACCGGAAGGAATCGCCGTCGGAGAGCTTGACCACCCCGTCGACGCAGGACTCCAGCCGAGTGTCCAGTCGGATGTCCATGTTCCGCTTGACCAGCTGCTGGACGGTATAGGCGCCCATGTCCCGGTCCACCTCGGGCAGCACCCGCTGGGTGGCCTCGACCAGCACCCAGCGCATGTCCTCCGGCTCCAGCTCCGGGTAGTAGCGCAGGGCGTCGCGGGCCATGTCCTCCATCTCGGCGAGCGCCTCGATGCCGGCGTAACCACCACCGACGAAGGTGAAGGTCAGCGCCGAACGGCGGACGTCCTGGTCCGGGGTGGCCGCGGCCACGTCGAGCCGGTCCAGCACGTGGTTGCGGAGGTAGATCGCCTCGCCGATGGTCTTGAACCCGATGCCCTGCTCGTGCAGGCCGGGAATCGGCAGCGTGCGGGACACCGAACCCGGGGCCACGACCACGTGGTCGTACGCGATCTCGCGGGCCGGGCCGCTGATCGGCTGCACGGTGGCCACCTTGCGGTCGTGCTCGATCCGCGTGACGGTGCCCGCGACCATCTTGCACCGGCGCAACTCTCGCCGCAGGGGCACCACGGAGTGCCGCGGGGAGATGTTGCCCGCCGCAGCCTCGGGCAGGAACGGCTGATAGGTCATGTGCGGCTGGGGGTCAACCACGATGACCTCAGCCTCACGGGAGCTGAGCTTCTTCGACAGACGCAGGGCAGCGTAGAGACCGACATGCCCAGCACCCACCACAAGGATCCGCTTCGGATTCACGTTATCTATCTTTCCCCGGCCTGCTCAGGTAATCCCGCTCGCGCCCCCCATCTGTGACGGAGCACAACCCCTGTGACCTGCATAACGTTGTTTCACACCGGATCACCTACGGCGCAACAGCCAACCCAGCAACGCTGCCGTGCCCATCGCCACGAGTAGCCCGAGCACGGTGGCCCACTGGTGGCCGGTATCCCCGCCCAAGCCCGCCACCTGCAACAACAGCACCCCGAGCACCGCCGAACCCAACAGCACCGCGGCTGCCCGCACCAGCCACCGGCTGATCAACTCTGGGTCGACCACCGCGTCGTAGGGCAGCAGCGCGGCCAACGCGCACAGCGTGTGCCCCAGATAGAGCAGCGCGGCGAGGGCGAGTAGCCGCCAGAGCGCCACCGGCCGGCCGTACCCGTCGGTGGCCAGCAGCCAGCCGCCGACCGTGACCAACGCCGCAAAGGTCGACCAGATCCGGCGCGGACCTATCGCCGGCAGCAGCGCGGCCACCGACAGGAAGAGGATCGGCCGGCCGATCAGCACCTCGGCGGGGAACGCCAGCACGAACCCCGCCAGCACGGTGACGAAGATCCCGCCCCGGACCAGCAGCGGGGTGAGGGTGAGCCGGGCGACCGCGTTCTGCGCAGCCCGGACCCGCCCGCTGACGGCGTCGATCATCTGCGCCCGCTCCTGTTCACGTTCACCGCGCCCGCCTTCGGGTTCGCGACCGCGGGGCTCGCGACCGCACTCCGCGCGCTCACCGGCCACCGACCCGTGGGGCGGTGGCCATTCGGGCGACATCGCGCAGCACCTCGTCCAGGCTGCCGGCACCGGCCCAGCGCACCACCGGCACGCCGTGCTCCCGGAGCTGGCCGATCATGGTCTCCCGGTCCAGCCGCCACAGCCGGTACGCCACCTCGGCCCAGCCCCGGTCCTTCGGAGGCGTCAGGTCGGTCGGCAGGGTGTCGACAGCCACCACGAACCGGCCGGAGCGGGCCAGCCGAGCCAGCATCTGCGCCGAGCGCTCGTCCAGCAGCGGGGTGAGCACCACCACCAGCGCGTCCGAGGACAGCACCTGCGGACCGAACACCTGGTCGTACGGCTCGTGCGGGGAGTGTTCGGCGCGTACGTCGAGCAGCCACTCCAGCACGGTCAGGTACTGCCGGCGGCCGGCGGCCGGACGCAGCCGGCGGGCTCCCGGCCCGTACTCCAGCATCGAGACCCGGTCACCTCGATGTAGGTAGTGCTCGGCGATCGCGGCGGCGGCCCGCACGGTGGTGTCCAGTACCGAGGCGGCACCGCCCACCCCGCCGGAGCGGCCCGCCTCGGCGAGCACGTCGAGCAGCACCACCACCTCGGCGTCCCGGTCCGAGAGGGTGGCCGCCACGTGCAGTTGCCGGGCGCGCAGTGAGACCCGCCAGTCGATCCGGCGCAGCCGGTCACCGGGGGCGAAGATCCGGACGCCGGCCAGCTCGCCGCCCTCGCCCGGCCGACGGGAGTGGTGTGCCCCGACCAGGCCCGCAGCCCGCGGCATCGCCTCCACCGCCTCGAACGGCTCGGTACGCGGGTAGACCCGCACCCGGACCGGCTCGGTGAGCACGGCCCGGGAGATCAGCAGGCCAGCCGCCGTGGCGACCCGGGCACCGGCCGGGCCGACCGGGTGCCGACCCCAGCGCCGGGCCTTCCCGGCCAACTCCAGGTCCACCGCCGAGGCGGTGGGAACCGAGGTCACGAACGGCCGGTCGACGACGGGCCGACGGCTGCCGCCCGGCGGCGACACGACCCCGAACGGCTTCGCCTCAGGGGCGGACGTCGCCTCGTCGTCCGGACCGGCGACGGCGAAGCCGGCCCGCTCGATCCGCAGCCACGGCGAGACCCGGGTCCGCAGCACCACCAGGTCGTAGTCGACCGTGTCCGGGTTGCCGACGCTCACCACCGCCGTCACCTCGCCGCCCTCGACCAGCGGCCCGTCGTCGCCGGGGCTGATCCAGACCTGCGGCAACGCGGTGGGTCGGCGGCGCAAGGCGTACGCGGTGCCGAGCGCGAACGGCGTCGCCAGCACGATCAGGTCGACCCGCCCCAGCAGCACCGCCGCCACCAGCAGCAGCCCGGCGATCAGCACCGCCCGGCCGAGGGCCCGGGTGGGTGCCCAGCCGGCGGCCGGCTCCGGCTCGGCGGCTCGCGGTGCGGGCACGGTCGGTCCGGTCATCAGTGCCGGTGCCCGCCGGCGGCGTAGCTGGGCAGCGCACCGCTGGCCGGAACGGGGGTGCCGGCCAGCACCTCGCCGACCACGAACGCCGGGTCGACCCGGCGCAGCCACATCTCCGGGCGCAGGGTGATCCGGTGCGCGAGCGCGGGCGCCGCGACCTCCTTGACGTCCTCCGGCACCACGTAGTCCCGACCGCCGAACACCGCCCGGACCCGGGCCAGCAGCAGCAGCGCGAGCGAGCCGCGTGGCGAGGCGCCGACCAGCACCGACGGGTGCTCCCGGGTGGCGGCGGTCAGGTCCACGATGTACCGGCCGATCGAATCCTCCACCTCGACGTCCTCCAGGGCGGCCTGCATCGCCCGCAGGGTTGCCGCGTCGACCACCGGCTTGATCTCGGCCTCCTCGCGGCGGCGACTCATCCGGCGGCGCAGCACCTCCCACTCCTCCTCCCGCTCGGGGTAGCCGAAGGAGACCCGGAGCAGGAACCGGTCGAGCTGCGCCTCGGGCAGCGGGTAGGTGCCCTCGTACTCGATCGGGTTGGCGGTCGCCAGCACGTGGAACGGCTCGTCCAGCTTGTAGGTCACACCCTCCACCGAGACCTGCTTCTCCTGCATGGCCTCCAGCAGCGCGGACTGCGTCTTCGGTGGCGTCCGGTTGATCTCGTCGGCGAGGAGCAGGTTGGTGAAGACCGGACCGGCGCGGAAGGCGAAGTCGCCGCTGCGCTGGTCGTAGAGGAACGAGCCGGTGACGTCCGCCGGCAGCAGGTCGGGAGTGAACTGGAGGCGACGGAAGTCCAGCCCCAGCGCCTGGGCGAAGGAGCGTGCGGTGAGCGTCTTGCCCAGCCCGGGCAGGTCTTCCAGGAGCACGTGGCCGCCGGCCAGGATCCCGGCGAGGACCAACTCCAGGGCGTCCCGCTTGCCGACCATGACCGAGCCGACCGCGTCCAGGACCGCCCGGGCCAACTGGCCGACCTCGGCGGCGGGCATGCTCCGGTCCACGTCGTTCATCAGATTTTCTCCAGTTCGGCGACGATCACCGCGAGGTCGCGCGGCGACGGAGGGCGGCGGGGCGGGCTCTCCAGGAAGGTCCACAGCCGGTCGCCCAGCAGGACACGGGCGCGAGCCGGATCAGACTCACGGGTCACGGCGTGCGTCAGGCGCAGCCGCTCGTCGGCCAGTTCCGCGAGGCGGGGCAGGACGACGCTGGTGAAGCGCTCGGGCCGGGTGTTGGACCAGTCCAACGGCCACTCCCACCCGTTGATCGCGGTACGCAGCGCGTCCCGGGCACCCCAGTTCCAGGTGGCGTCGTCGTCGTGGGTGGCCGGGGCCCGCGACCCGGTCGAGATCGGCGGCGGCGCGAGGGCGGCGACGACCCGGCGTACCACGAACACGGCGAACACCCCGGCGATCAGGATCAGCAGCGAGACCTGCAGGCCGACCGCTCGCAGGCCGACGACCAGCACCGCGACCACCGCCGCGATGCCGGCCAGGGCGCGCATGATCCGCCCGAACCTGCCGCCCCGCTCCGGCTCGTCGTGCCTGGCCCGATCCTCCTCGAAGGTGAGCAGGTCGTCGATGCTGGCGCTGCCGCTCATGCCGGCACCTCGGTGGCACTCTGCGTCACGGCGGCCAGTTCGCCGCGCAGCCGGCGCAGCGCGGCGCGGGCCTGGTCGCGGGTGCGCTCGTCGACCGGGTGGGTGGCGTACCGGGCCTCGCGGTAGACGTGTGCGAACTCGGCCAGCACGTCGGCACTCACGATGGCCGGCACACCGGCCTCCGGGTCACCGCGCAGCAGGCGGGTGACCAGGTCGGTGGGGGTGTCGCCGGGCCGTCTGGGAACACCGGCCGTAGCGGCGGCCTCCTCCAGACGCACCCAGCAGGCGATCACCGCGACGCGCGGGTCGGTGTCCCGGTCGTCCAGCTCTAGCAGGCCGGCGTCGAGGGCGGCGACCACCTCACGGGCGGTGCCCTCGGCCGTGCCCCGGGCCCGCTGCTTGGGCAGCGCCCGGGTGGTACGGCGCACCACCCCCCGGATCAGGATCCAGATGAGGTAGCCGAACGCGGCGAGGATGGCCAACCCGAGCAGCCACATCGCCACCGTCGCGACCCACTGCGGGATGTGCGCCTGGGTCGCCTCGCCGGCCTGCCGCGGCTCGATCGGAATCGACGGCGACGGCTCCGCCGTCGGGTACTCGGGCACCCAGGGGACGTTGTCCGCGGCCGGCGGAATGCGACTGGACCCGATCGACGAGTTCGTGGCGGCCAGCGCGGCCCCGGCCAGCAGGACGGCGACCGCACCCACCGGCCACCAACGACGGAGCAGGCTGAGCGCCGGACGCAGCACGCCCTGCTCGGCGGCCGGGTACGGCGTGGGTGGGCGCGTTCCGTTCGTCATCGCCACCACCCCACGCAGTCTCAGTCCACTCCGGCCAGCTGCTTGGCTCGGCCGAAGACGTCATCCAGCATCTCTGGTGTCAGCCGCCCGGTAAAGGTGTTCTGCTGGCTGACGTGGTAGCAGCCGAGCAACTCCGGTGCGGCCGTGCCGGACCAGTGTGCCCCATGGCCGAACGCCGGTCGCGGGCTGGGCGGGCGCTGCCCGTACACCTGACGCAGCACCGGCCACCACGCGGCCCAGGCGAACGCACCCAGCGCGACCACGACGCGCAGGGTGGGCCGGATCAGCGTGACCTCGCGGTGCACCCAGGGCGCGCAGGTGTCCCGTTCGACCGGGGTCGGCTTGTTGTCCGGTGGTGCGCACCGGACCGCCGCGAAGATCCGCAGGTCCCGCAGCGTCAGCCCGTCGTCGGCGGCGACGCTGGTCGGCTGGTTGGCCAACCCGGCCCGGTGCAGCGCGGCGAAGAGCACGTCGCCGGAGCGGTCACCGGTGAAGATCCGGCCGGTGCGGTTGCCGCCGTGGGCGGCGGGTGCCAGGCCGAGGATGGCGATCCGCGCGTCGGCGGCGCCGAAGCCGGGCACCGGCCGGCCCCAGTACTCCTGGTCGCGGAAGGCTGCCCGCCGGGTGCGAGCCACCTCCTCGCGCCATTGCACCAGCCGGGGGCAGGCGAAACAGCCACTGACGGCGGCGTCCAGGCCGGCCAGGTCGGTCGCCCGCGCGGCGCGGGCGACCACCTGTTCGGGGGTACGCGGCTCAGCCAAGCTTGGCCCGGAAGAGTTCCAGGGTTCGGGCCCAGGCGCTGGCGGCCGCCCGCTGGTCGAACGCCTCCGGCCGGTCGTCGTTGAAGAAGGCGTGCGAGGTGCCCGGGTAGTCGTAGAGGTGGCAGGTGCCGCCCGCCTCCTCGATGGCCCGACGGGCGGTCTGAACGCCCTCACCGGCAGAGGTGCCGTCCTCTTCGGAGCAGTGAATGACGGCGGACTTACCGGCGTAGTCGGCCCACTCGGGACGCATCGCCTCCCAGGGCAGGACGGGATAGAAGCCCACCGAGGCGACGATCCGCTCGGAGATGGTGGCCGACCAGAGGGCCAGGCTGCCACCGGCGCAGAAGCCCACGGCACCGACCTTACCGGTGACCTCCGGCCGCGCGGCGAGATAGTCGGCAGCACCGGCGATGTCCTTCGCGGCCTCGTCCATCCGCATGGCCATCTGCAGCCGCTGCGCCTCGTCCGGCTCGCTGGTGGTCGCACCGTGGTAGAAATCCGGGGCGAGGGCGACGAAGCCGGCCTCGGCGAACCGGTCGGCCACCGACCGGATGTGGGGTACCAGGCCCCACCACTCCTGGATGACGATGACCGCAGGGCTGGCCGTGCCGCTGGCGGGTATCGCGAGATACCCCTCGCTCGTGCCCCCGTTGCTGCGGTAGCTAACCATTTCGCCCATCGGCCGTCCTCCTAGCGGTCAGTCATCGTTGGCTGGTCGCCCAGTGGTCCTACGTGCCGGTAGCCTGCCATGCCGCGCCGTCGCCGGGAAGACGCCGGAACAGTGGCATTCACCTCCCGTTCGCTCGGCGGTGACTCCCGGTACGCCGACGGCGGCGGGGACAGTTTCCCCCGCCGCCGTCGGCGCTGGTGCCAGTCTGCCGGTTAGGCCTTCTTGGTCAGGCCTTCTTGGTCAGGCAGAGCAGGTAGCCCGTCTTACCCGGCTCGATGCTGTAGAAGAGGTAGCCCTCCTCGCCTTCCTTGAGGTACTGGTCACAGGCGGTGCCGGCCTTGGCCTGGGCCTCGGTCTGCCCGTCCACGCGACCCACCACGTTGTACGCCGCGTCGGTGGAGGTGCACTCGACGACCTTGGCGTCGTTGGCCTCCTCCTCCTTGGTGCCGCTGACCTCGGGCAGCTCGGCGATGCAGTCGCCGACCTTGGCGTCAGCGGTCTCGTCCTTGTTCAGGAAGTTGCCGATCGCCGAGGCCAGGCCGAACTTCAGGCCCGCGATGACGACGATGACGACGATCGCGCCAACGACCTTGAGCACCTTGCTTGCACCGGACTTCTTCGTCTCCGACTCGACCGGCGCCGGCGGCACCGGCTCGATCGGCGACGGCGTCTCGCCGGCCGGCTGGGGCGGCACGGCGTCGGACGCGGGGGGCGGTGCGACCTGCTCTGACACGGGGGGTCCTTCCGAGGGGTTGATGAGCAGACGACACCGTAACGATCATTGATTTCCGGCGTCGTCCCGCTCGCCTCGTCCGTTCAGCTATTTCCCAGCTTCGTATGCATGATCCAATTCACACGGCCGTTCAACCCGTGACGGTCGGCGTCGGCGTCGCGGTCGGCGTCGGCGTCACGGTTGGCGTTGGCGTTGGCGTCGCGGTCGGCGTCGGCGTCGCGGTCGACTCCTGCGGCGGGACGGGTGCGCCTGGGCCGCGTGGCCCGAAGGGCGCCTGCTCCGGACAGTACGGGTACGGCGGCAGAACCGACTTGTTGTACGCCTCGGCAGGGTCCCTGCAGTCCGGGTAGCCGAGCCGGATCGGATCACCGTTCTGGTCGAAGAGCCGGGCGTTCTCCACCAGCCGACCCTCACTGTCGTAGACGAAGACGTCCCGGACCCGGTCGTACGGGTCCTCGACCGAAGTCGGGTCGTAGTAGTAGTCGCCGTAGCGCATCCGGTCCTCCGCCTGGACCAGCGCGGAGAGCGCGAAGATCACCAACACCAGACTGCCGGCGTGCAGTGCCCAACGCGGCCACCGGGTCAACCGCCCGGAGCGGCGACCGAGCCAGATCGAGGCCAGCACGAAACCGACCAGCATGACCTGACCGGCGAGCAACTCTCCACCGAACCGGGGCAGCAGGCCGAAGCTGCCGCCCGTGCTGAACACGGTGACCAGCATCGCCGCCAGGTAGCCGCGCAGCACCCACCAGCCGGGGCGCAGCAACCGGAGGAAGTCGCTGGCCGTCTCGTACCCCAGGGGTGGGCCGAGTCGCGTGTCGATCGCGCGCAGCCGGCGGCGGACGCGGACCACCGCGCTGGCGACCCGCTGGTCGAGGTTGCGCCCGCTGCCGGGGGCACCGGCCGCGGCGCGCAGCTCGGCGGCGTACGTCTCGGGCTCACCCAGCCGCTCGACGAGGGTGCCGCCGGTCTCGGCGGCAAACTCGGCGAGGTGGTCGGCCAGGTCCTCGGTCAACTCGTCGCGCTGGGCGGGCGCCAGGTCGGCGAGCGCGGCCCGGACCCGCGCCACGTAGTCGGTGATTTCCTGCTCCGTGACGGTCATGCCGCCAGCCCCCGATCGTCGAGCAGACTGTCCATGGTGGTGGCGAACGATCGCCAGAGCTTGCCGGAGCGGGTCAACTGGTCACGACCGGCGGCGTTGAGCGCGTAGTACTTGCGGTGCGGGCCGGACTCGCTCGGCACGACGTAGGTGGTGAGCAGGCCGGCGGCGAAGAGGCGCCGCAGCGTGCCGTAGACCGAGGCGTCGCCGACCTCCTCCAGCCCGGCCTCGCGGAGCCGACGCAGGATGTCGTAGCCGTAGCCGTCCTCCTCCCGGAGCACGGCGAGGACGGCCAGATCGAGCACGCCCTTCAGCAACTGTGTGGTGTCCACGCACTGCACACTAGTGTGCAGTGCGAAATACCGTCAACGAAATCGCCGTACCGGCTCCAGAGTGATCACTTTGTGCTGAGCAGTTGGAAGGAGGTCTCGACAACTACTCAGGACATACTGATCAAGAGGGTCAGGGACCAGGTCGACACGATCGGACGTTACTGGAGGCTCCAGGCGATGCCGTCGAGAATGTCGTGTTCGGAGGCGACCACCGACGGCATGCCGGCCCGCTCCATGATCACGCGGAGCACCAGCGCGCCGGCACCGATCACGTCGGCCCGCCCCGGGTGCATCACGGGGTTCGCCAACCGCTGCTCGCTGGTCTTGCCGAGCAGATCGGCGGTCACCCCCGCCACCGCCTCGTAGGACACCCGGGCGTGGTGGATGCGCTCCGGGTCGTACTCCCGCAGGCCCTGGGCGATGGCGACCACGGTGGTGACGGACCCGGCGAGACCGACCAGCGTGGCCGCCTCCCGGCCGGGCACCGCGGCGAGCGCCCGGTCCACCGCCGCGGCGATGTCGGCCTGCGCGGCGTCGATCTCGGCCAAGGTGGGTGGGTCACCGTGCAGGTGCCGTTCGGTCATCCGGACGCAGCCGATGTCCATCGAGATCGCCGACCGCACCCCCTCGGCCCGGTCGCCCACCACGAACTCGGTGGAGCCGCCGCCGATGTCGACGACCAGGAAGGGTTCCTTCGCGTCGGTGGGCAGCCCGCGTACCGCACCGGTGAACGAGAGACGTGCCTCCTCGTCGCCGCTGACGACCTCCGGCGCGACCCCGAGGGTGCGCTGCACCATCTCGGTGAAGTCGGCGGCGTTGGCGGCGTCCCGGGTGGCCGAGGTGGCGCACATCCGTACCCGCTCGGCACCCAGCTTGTCGATCTCCGTGGCGTACGACGCCAGCGCGACCCGGGTGCGCTCGATCGCCTCCGGCGCCAGCCGGCCGGTCCGGTCCACGCCCTGGCCGAGGCGGACGATCTCCATCCGCCGGCTCAGGTCGGTCAGCGGCGCCTCCGGCCCGACCGACGGGTCGGGCAGGTCGGCGACCAGCAGTCGGATCGAGTTGGTTCCGCAGTCGATGGCCGCCACACGCGTCGTCACGGCAGCAACCCTACGGCAGGCCAGGGTGCCGTCGGCCCTGACTAGAGGCGCAGCAGCATCCGGGTGTTGCCCAGCGTGTTCGGCTTGACCCGCTCCAGGTCGAGGAACTCCGCGACACCCTCGTCGTACGAGCGCAGCAGCTGCTCGTAGACCGGTTGGGGCACCGGGGCGCCGTCGATCGCCCGGAACCCGAAGGAGGCGAAGAACCGGGTCTCGAAGGTGAGCACGAAGATCCGCTCCACGCCCAGCTCCCGGGCCGCGTCGATCAGCTCGCCGACCAGCCGGTGACCGATCCGCTGCCCCCGGCAGGACGGATCCACCGCGACCGTACGGATCTCGGCCAGGTCCTCCCACATGACGTGCAGCGCGCCACAGCCCAGCACGACGTCGTCCTCGGCCCGGACCGCGACCCGGAACCCCTGCACCTGCTCGTACAGGGTGACGGTGGCCTTGCTCAGCAGCCGCCGGTCGCCGGTGTAGGTGTCCACCAACCGCCGGATGCCCCGCACATCCCCGGTACGGGCCCGCCGCACCAGGATCTTGTTCTCGGCGCTCGGCGCCGAGGAACCGGCATCCGCGCTCATTCGGTCGCCGGCACGTCCACGCACGGACCGGCCGTCCACCACGGCTCGACCAGCGCCAGCGTCTCGTCGCCGAACGGGTTCACGCCCGGCCCGGCACCCAGCGCGTGGCCCAGGTGCACGTGCAGGCACTTCACCCGGCCCGGCATGCCGCCGGCCGAGATGCCGGCAATTTCCGGCACGTCGCCGATGGCCTCCCGACGGGCGAGGTAGTCCTCGTGCGCCGCCCGGTAGTGGGCGGCCAGCTCGGGATCCGTCGCCAGCCGCTCGGCCATCTCCTTCATCAGCCCGGCCGACTCCAGCCGGCTGCACGCCGCTGTGGCCCGGGGGCAGGTCAGGTAGTAGAGCGTCGGGAACGGCGTGCCGTCGGCCAGCCGGGGGGTCGTCTCCACCGCGTCCGGCAGGCCGCACGGACAACGATGGGCCACCGCCTGGGTGCCCCGGGGCGGGCGGCCGAGCTGCGCGGCCACCGCGGCCAGGTCGGCCTCGGTGGCCGGTTCCCGCTGCGGCAGGGGTACGGAATCCGCCGCCGACTCCGGCGGGGGTACGACAGTCACGGTGCCCATCACTCCTGGTGCGCTGGTCGGTGGTTCACTTGCCCGGCCGCTGGCTGTCCGCCGCCTGGACGCTCGACCAGAGGGTGTCGTACCAGGTCACCGGCCCAGCCGGAGTGCCCGGCCCGGCCGGCTTTCCGGCGTCCCGGGCGGCGCCCGCCGGGTCGTGCATCACGACCATCAACTTCTCGCCGGGGCGGCCCATGAAGAACCGTTCCCGGGCCTTGGTCTCGATGAACGCCTTGTCCTCCCACTTGGCCGCCTCGGCGGCAAGCTCGGCGATCTCTTTCTCCTGCGCCGCCTGGGCCGTTTCCATCCGCTCGATGTCGGTCTGCTGGTCGAGGTAGACCCGGACCGGGTAGGTGTAGGCCAGGGCGAGCGCGATCAGCACCGCGAACAGCACGGTGGCTCGACCGGTGAAGCGTCGGGGGTGGGGTGCGACGAGCCGCTTGACGGCACCACCGGCGGCGGTACGCCGAGCGGCGGCCGGACGGTTCGCGGAGCGCACGCCCTCGGCGCCCCGGGCCGCGCCCGGGGCCCGACCGGCGGCGCCCCGAGGCTCGGCGCGTACGCCGGCGTCCCGGACCGATCCCCGGGTGGCCCGGCCGCCGCCCGGCCGGCCGGACAGACCGGGCCGGCGGGCGGGACGCTGACCACCCGGTGTGCGGCGCTGCTGCATCGTCACACCCCTCCCCCGAGGCTTCGCGCGTCTCAGGCCGAACGGTAGCGCGGGAACGCGCCGGCGCCGGCGTAGCGCGCCGCGTCGGCCAGCTCCTCCTCGATCCGGAGCAGCTGGTTGTACTTGGCAACCCGGTCCGAGCGGGCCGGCGCGCCGGTCTTGATCTGGCCGCAGCCGGTGGCCACCGCGAGGTCGGCGATGGTGGTGTCCTCGGTCTCGCCGGAGCGGTGGCTCATCATGCACTTGAAGCCGGCCCGGTGAGCCAGGTCCACCGCGTCGAGGGTCTCGGTCAGCGAACCGATCTGGTTGACCTTGACGAGCACCGCGTTGGCCGACTTCTCCGCGATACCGCGGGCGATGCGCTGCGGGTTGGTGACGAACAGGTCGTCACCGACGATCTGGACCCGGTCACCGATCGACGCGGTCAGCGTCTGCCAGCCGGTCCAGTCGTCCTCCGCCAGCGGGTCCTCGATCGAGACGATCGGGTAGTCGCCGGCCAGCTTGGTGTAGTAGTTGCTCATCTCCTCGGCGGACTTCGCGGCGCCCTCGAAGGTGTAGGTGCCGTTGTCGAAGAACTCCGTGGCCGCCACGTCGAGCGCGAACACGATGTCGGTGCCGAGCCGGTAACCGGCCTTCTCGACCGCCTCGGCGATCAGGTCCAGCGCCGCCGCGTTGGTCGGCAGGTTCGGCGCGAAGCCGCCCTCGTCGCCGAGCCCCGTCGACAGGCCCTTCTTCTTCAGCACCGACTTGAGCGCGTGGTAGACCTCCGCGCCGGAGCGCAGTGCCTCACGGAAACTGGGGGCGCCGATCGGCGCGACCATGAACTCCTGGATGTCGACGTTCGAGTCGGCGTGCGCGCCACCGTTGAGGATGTTCATCATCGGCACCGGGAGCAGGTGCGCGTTCGGGCCGCCCAGGTAGCGGAAGAGGCTCAGCTCGGCGCTGCCGGCGGCGGCCTTGGCCACCGCCAGGGAGACGCCGAGGATCGCGTTCGCGCCCAGCTCCGACTTGCTGTCGGTGCCGTCGATGTCGAGCATCTTCTGGTCGATCAGCCGCTGCTCGCTGGCCTCGTACCCGATGATCTCGTGGACGATCTTGTCCTCGACGTTGGAGACCGCCTTCTCCACGCCCTTGCCCTGGTAGCGGTCGGCGTCACCGTCGCGCAGCTCGATCGCTTCGAAGGCACCGGTGGAGGCGCCGGAGGGCACTGCGGCGCGGGCCACCGTGCCGTCGTCCAGGCCGACCTCGACCTCGACCGTCGGGTTGCCCCGCGAGTCGAGAATCTCCCGGGCGACGATTCCCTCGATGGTTGCCACTGAGTCGCTCCTCGTTGTTGTGATCCGGTCCATCTGTGGGCCGCGACGGTGCGGCTGAGGCTGGTGTTGAACGCAGCGTATCGGGCCGCAGGAACGGACACGGCGTCGCCTGCGCACCCGAGTCGCCCCGCGGTGACGGACATTCCCGGATTTCCGGGCGTCAACCGGCAACGGGTTTGCGCTGCGCCAACCCGATCCACCAGGCTGGTCGCCATGCCCGCCGCCTCGACCACCCTCCGCATGCTCGCCGTGTCGGTCATCGCGTCGCTCACCGTCACCGGCTGTCAAACATTCGAGGACGCCGGCCGGGCCATGGGCCGGGCCGATCTGGTCAACGACCTCGCCGCCCGGCTCGACCGGGCACTGGAACTCACCTACTCGGCCGACTACCAGCTCCCCGGCGGGCAGAGCGCCGCGATCGTGCAGGCGCAGGATCCGGCCCGTTCCGCGTACACGTACCCGGGTGGGCGGCTGACCGTCACCCCGGACGCGACCACCCGATGCGCGGCGACCAACGGCCGCACGGTGTGCACCCTGGTCGCACCACCCACCCCGGGCAGCAAGCCCACCGTGGCGCTCTTCAGCGAGGCCAACGAGCAGGGCCTGGTCACGCCGCCGGTCGTGGTCGGGATGCTGACCGCTGCCGCCCTCGACCCGGCGGCGGTGATCAAGCAGAGCGACACGACCGTCGCCGGGCACCACGCCACCTGCGTCGAGGTGCAGAGCTCCGGCGGCGACTTCACCGCCTGTGTGACCACCGAGGGTGTGCTGGGCAGCTTCACCGGCCCGGTCGACGGCAAACCGATGGAGGTGGCGCTCAGCCGCTACTCGGATTCGGTGGCGAGCAGCGCGTTCGACGTGCCGGCGGGAGCCAGCGTGGTGGACCGCCGCCCGGGCGGACAGTGACCGACACGGCCGCCGGCCCCGGAATGCTGCCCGCCGGGTTCCTGCCCGGGTCCGACCGGAGCCAGCCCCCCGCCGCCGGTGACCTGGCTCTGCCGGTGATCGGCGCGAAGCTGCTGACCACCGCCGACGGCCGCCCGCTGCGCGTCGCCGACCTGCCCGCCGACACCGACTGGGTGCCGCTGGGCACCCTCGACGGGGTGCCGGCCTGGGCCACCGAACTGGCCACCGCCGACGAGTTGCCCGGCCTGACCCGAGGCTGGGCGGCGCTGGCCGCCGAGGTGCCGGAGCCACTCGCCACGCTGGCCGGCCGGGCATTGGCCGTCGTCACCTGGCGGCGTACCCACCGGTGGTGTGGCGCATGCCGGGCCGAGCTGACCGACCAGCCTGGCGAGACCGCCCGGCGCTGCCCCGAATGCCGCCTGTACGTGCCGATGCAGCTCTCCGCCGCCGTGTTGGTGGCGATCACCCGACCCGGGGCGGCCGGCAGCCCTGACGAGCTGCTGCTGGTGCGGCACGCCACCGGCCCGACCGGGCTGTGGGCGCTGGTCGCCGGTTTCGTCGAGGCCGGTGAGACGCTGGAGGCGGCGGTGCACCGGGAGGTTGGCGAGGAGGTCGGACTGGCCGTCGACCGGCTGACCTACTTCGGCAGTCAGCCGTGGGCGATCTCCGGCCCCGGAGTGCTGCTCGCCGGCTTCACCGCCCGTGCCGCCGACCCGCACGCCGAGCCGGTGGTCGACGGCCGGGAGCTGACCCAGGCCCGCTGGTTCGGCCTGGATGCGCTGCCGGCGGAACTGCCGCCCGCGTACTCCATCTCGCGCTGGCTGATCGACGCGACGGCGACCGCCGCGCGGCCGTGACCCCGGCGCGGGCCGGGGTTTTCCATGATCTGCGCAAGTTCGGGGGAAGAGTTGCGCAGATCTTGACGCGGGCGCGGCGGGCTCAGACGCCGAGCAGGGTACGCAGGTGGCGTGGGGGCGGGCAGTCGTGGGCGAGCATCGCGTCGTGCCAGTCACGCACCGACATCTCGGCCGGACGAGCGGCGGCGATCTCGGCCACCTCGCTGTAGCCGACGAAGTAGGTGGAGAGCTGGGTGGAGGTGAGCAGCGCCCGACGCCATTTGCCGGCCGCCTCGCCCACCTCCTGGAACCCGCGCTCGGTCATCAGCGCCATCGCCTCGGCCTCGGGCAGATCCTCGGCGTGCACCAACTGGTCGAGCAGCGCGTTGATGGTCATCCGTAGCTGCATCTTGAGCTGCTGCAACCGCACCGGCAGACCGCCGAAGCCACGCCCGGCCATCAGTTCCTCGGCGTACACCGCCCAGCCCTCGATGAAGGGACCGGACTCGGCCAGCGCCCGGACCCGGGTGCCGCCGACGTAGCGGCGCGCGTGGGCGAGCTGGAGGAAGTGCCCGGGCATCGCCTCGTGCACGGTCAGGTTGCGCACCATGTGGTCGTTGTACTCGCGATAGAACGACTCCACGCGATGCGCCGGCCAGTCCGCCGGAGTGGGTGCGATGCAGTAGAACGTCGGCACCGTCGCCGTCTCCAACGGGCCGGGCGAGTCGCAGTACGCCACCGCGACGCCCCGGGCGAACTCCGGCATCTCCTGGATCACGCACCGGTCGTCGACCAGGCTGACCAGGTCGTGTGCGCGGACGAAGTCCGTCGCCTCGTCCAGGGTCACCCCGGCCAGCTCGACGATGGTCCGATTGTCCGGGTGCTCGGCGGCGAGCACGTCCAGCGCCCGGCGTACCGCCTCGTCGTCGGCTCGGCCGCCGACCAGCTCGACAGCCGCCTCGCGGATCTCCGTGGTGACCCGGTCCAGGTTGGCCCAGGCGCGGCGTTGGATCTCGGCGGCGCCCAGCTCGGTGTCCAGGGTGTGCCAGAGCCGAGCCTCCCAGCGGCGCCGACCCAGCCGGGGATCGCGGCCCGGGCCGGCATCGGCGGCCAGACCGGTACGCAGCCACGCGACGAACTCCTCCAGCGCGGCGATGGCCGCCGTGGCCGCCGGCTCCACCCGGTCAAGGCTGCTCGGGGCCTGGGCGATCAGCGCCGGCAGCTCGTCACGGATCAACGCGGCCGTGCCGGTGAACTGCCCGACCGCCGTCTCGGCGTGGATCCGCGGCATGTCCCGGAGCGTCGCGCGGGCGGTCGACAGCGCATCCGGTACGGCGGCGAGCCGGCCGGCGAGCTGGGTGAGCCGCACCTCGGCCGGGGCGTACGGGCGGGCCAGCAGTGCGTGCAGCAGCGGGCCGGGGTTGTGGTGCAGCGGGTCCCACTCGTGTGCCTTGATCTCGGTCAGCTCGAACAGTTCCCGGTCCACGTACGAGGTGAGCAGCGCGTGGTCCACCTGCTCGTCGACGTCCAGCGAGTCGGGGTCCAATTCGGACAGTGCGTTCGCCGCGTCGGAGAGCATCGCCCGATCAACGGCCAACCCGTCGGAGGACAGATCGGGCAACCGGTCGTCAAACCGGTGATCCCCGGCCGCGGTCGCAACCCCCGGCCGACTCTCCAGCAAAGCCTCGACAACCCGCTCGGCAAGCACCCCAAACGCTTCCACCCCCCCGACCCTACCGACCGCCCGGCGCCGCCGGTGCCGGTGCCGCCGGTGCCGCCGGTGCCGCCGGTGCCGCCGGTGCCGCCGGCGCGCCGCCAGCGCCGCCGGCAGTGGTAATCAAGAGGTTTGCGTCAGGTTCGGGCTGTGTTTCGACGCAAACCTCTTGATCAACGTGGCTCGGCCGGGGTGGGTGCGGGCTCGGCTGCGCGGATGGTTTGGGCGTGGGCCAGGGTGGCGCGGCGGAGGGCCGCCTCCGGGTCCAGGTTTGCTGTGCGGGCCTCCGCCACCGTTGCCAGGAGGGCGGCGCCCAGGGCCGCTTCGGCGTCTGAGTCTTCGTGCGGCGGTGGGGGCGGAACCGCCACCCCTCTGCGGGCGGCGCGATCGAGGATCTGTGCGGCCAGGGCGAGGGCGGGCTGGCTCATCGCCACGCCGTCCAGCACCGAGTCACGCGCCTTCTCGGTCTGCTTGATCCGCTCCCAGTTGGCGGTGATCTCCTCCAGCGTGCCCGCCTCCGCACCGGCGAACACGTGCGGATTGCGCCGGATCATCTTGTCGACCAGGCCACCGGCCACATCGTCGACGTTCCACCGCTCATCCTCGGGCAACTCCTCGGCGAGCCGGGCGTGCAGCACCACCTGGAGCAGCACGTCGCCCAACTCCTCGCGCAGCGCATCCGTGTCGCCGGCGCTAATCGCGTCGTACGCCTCGTAGCTCTCCTCCAGCAGATAACCGGCGAGACTCCGATGCGTCTGCGCCCGCTTCCACGGGTCGCCGCCGGGCGAGGCCAACCGGTCCAGCACGGCCACCGCGTCCAGCAGACGGGCGCCCGGCGGATCCCACGAGCCGTACATCAGCTCCAACTCGGCCAACCCCGGCTCCCGAGCCAGCCGCAGACCCAACTGCCGGGCCAGCGACTCGTCGCCGGTCGGACCGGCCAGCCAGACCACCACGCCGTGCGCCGCGACCGCGTCCAGCAGCGGCTGCGTCGCCGGGCCATCCACCACGCTGACCTCGGCCCCCGCCGTGCGCAGCGCCGTGACCTGCTCGCTCTCCGCGCCGGTCAACACCGGGTGCTGGCGTACGACATCCCAGGCGGCTGCGGTCAGCAGGCCGGCCGGCAGCCGGGGCGAGGTGACCAGGAGGACGATCCGTGCCGTCATGCTCAGCTGGCCGTACCCTCGGCCGCCGGGTCCACGCTCGACGTGGAAGGTTGCGGCTCCTGGCTGGGCAGGTCGGTGACCGACGGCTCCAGTTCGAGGTAGGGCAGGTCGTACCGGCGGATGTCGCCGCTGTTCCCCGGCACCTCGAACAACGCCGGAATCTCCAGCGTGGAATACCGCGGGTTGATCTCGACGTCCTGCCGCTTCACCTCGTCCCGGAACGCCGCGCTGAGTGCCACCACCGCGGCCACCTGCCGGGCGACGGCCGGGTCGGCGAACCGTTCGCGCTGCTGCTCGACGGTCCAGCCGGCGGGGGCCACCCCACTCTTCACCAGACCGTCGTAGACCTCGGTGCGCGCCTCGTCGGTCAGCTCCGCCGCCGGCAGGGCCGTCTGGAGCGCGATGAACAGGTCGTACCAGTCGGCCGCGAGCTTCCGGTATTCCGTGCCGGGAACACCGAAGCCCTCACCCAACTGACCCTCGGTGATCTGGTCCTGCACCTGGATCTTCTTCTCGGCGACGACCCGCTTGGCCAGTTCGAGACCGACGAGCAGGTTGAGCACGTCCTGCTTGCTCAGGTCCAGCTTCAGCTGCTCGGGTGCGGGAGACGCGGACGGACCGTTCTGCTGCTGGAACGCCGCGCGGACCTGGTCGGCGTACTTGGTCTGCGCCTCGTCGTGGATCGTCTTCACCCGATCCAGCGAGTAGGAGGTGTCACCGACGTACGCGGCGACGTCCCCTGCGGGAGTTTCGCAGGCGGCGAGGGAGAGGACACCCAGGGCCGCGACGCTGGCGGCGGCGATCAGACGGCGAGCACGCATGCCCGTCACTCTCTCATGGGCTGATCCGCGTTGTGACGGCCCCCACCTCACCCGGCCGCGGTGGCCAGTGGGGCGGGGGCGCCCAACACGTCGGAGAGCAACTGGGCGCACCACTGGAGCAACGCCTGGTCGCGAAGCGGCTCGCCACCGATCCGACGGGTGCTCGGTCGGGGCACGCTGACCTGGTCGGTGGCCTGCTTGTAGACCGAGTCCGGGTGGTAGCGCTTGAGCCGCAACTGCTTCGAGTCGGGCAGTGGCAGCGGCCCGAAGCGGACGTGCTTGCCCTGCATCGACACGTCGGACAGGCCGTAGCGGCGGGCCAGCAGGCGGAACCGGGCCACCTCGACCAGGTTCTGCACCGGGGCGGGCGGTTCGCCGTACCGGTCGGTCATCTCGGCGATTACCTCGCGCAGCCGGTCCTCGTCGCGTGCCTCGGCGAGCTTGCGGTACATCTCCAGGCGCAGCCGCTCCACACTGACGTAGTCGTGCGGCAGGTGCGCGTCGATCGGCAGGTCGATCTTGACATCGGCCTCCTCCTCCGGCCGCTCACCCTTGAACGCGGAGACCGCCTCGCCGACCATCCGCACGTACAGGTCGAAGCCGACGCCCTCGATGTGCCCGGACTGTTCGCCGCCGAGCAGGTTGCCGGCGCCCCGGATCTCCAGGTCCTTCATGGCGACGTACATGCCGGCACCCAGCTCGGTGTGCTGGGCGATGGTGGCCAGCCGCTCGTGGGCGTGCTCGGTCAGCGGCTTCTCCGGCGGGTAGAGGAAGTAGGCGTACGCCCGCTCCCGACCCCGACCGACCCGGCCACGGATCTGGTGCAACTGAGCCAGGCCGAGCAGGTCCGCCCGCTCCACGATCAGGGTGTTGGCATTCGGGATGTCGATTCCGGATTCCACGATGGTGGTGCAGACCAGGACGTCGAACTCCTTCTCCCAGAAGCCGACCATCACCTTTTCGAGGGCCTCCTCGCCCATCTGGCCGTGCGCCACCGCGACCCGCGCCTCGGGCACCAGCTCCCGCAGCCGCCGCGCCGCCCGGTCGATCGACTCGACCCGGTTGTGCAGGTAGAAGACCTGCCCGTCGCGCAGCAACTCGCGGTGGATGGACGCGGCGACCTGCCGGTCGTCGTGCGCGCCGACGAAGGTGAGCACCGGATGCCGCTCCTCCGGCGGGGTGGCGATGGTGGACATCTCCCGGATGCCGGTGATCGCCATCTCCAGGGTGCGCGGGATCGGGGTCGCCGACATGCTCAGCACGTCGACCGAGGCGCGCAGCGTCTTCAGGTGCTCCTTGTGCTCGACGCCGAAGCGCTGCTCCTCATCGACGATCACCAGACCCAGCTGCTTGAACCGGGTGGCGGTCTGCAGCAGTCGGTGGGTACCGATGACGATGTCGACGGTGCCGTCGGCGACCATCTCCAACGTCCGCTCGGTCTCCTTCGGAGTCTGGAACCGGGAGAGCTGTCGGATCTCCACCGGGAACTGGCTCATCCGCTCGGCGAAGGTGTTGTAGTGCTGCTGCACCAGCAGTGTGGTCGGCACCAGAACCGCCACCTGCTTGCCATCCTGTACCGCCTTGAACGCCGCCCGGACCGCGATCTCGGTCTTGCCGTAGCCGACGTCGCCACAGATCAGGCGGTCCATCGGGACGGTCTGCTCCATGTCCCGCTTGACCTCGTCGATCGCGGCGAGCTGGTCCGGCGTCTCCTGCCAGGGGAAGGCATCCTCCAACTCCCGCTGCCAGGGGGTGTCCGGGCCGAACGAGTGACCCTTGGACGCCTTGCGAGCCGCGTAGAGCTGGATCAGCTGCGCGGCGATCTCCCGGACCGCCTTGCGGGCACGGGCCTTGGACTT
This sequence comes from Micromonospora vulcania, assembly GCF_042658605.1. NCBI lineage: Bacteria > Bacillati > Actinomycetota > Actinomycetes > Micromonosporales > Micromonosporaceae > Micromonospora > Micromonospora vulcania. The sequence goes on from NZ_JBHSQS010000005.1 coordinate 65,507, forward strand.
CTGCCAGTCCGAGCCGCCCATCTTGTGCAGCGTCGGCTGCTCGCCGCCCACGTAGCGGGAGAGCTGGTCGAGCTGGTCGGTCGGAACGAAGAGCCGGTCACCGGGCTGGCCCCGCTTGCTCGCCGCGTACTCGATGACCAGGTATTCCCGGCTTGCGCCGTTGACGGTGCGCTGCACCAGCTCGACGTACCGGCCGATGCCGTGCTGCTCGTGCACCACGTGGTCGCCGGCCTTGAGCTCCAGCGGGTCGATGGTGTTGCGCCGCCGGCTCGGCATCTTGCGCATGTCCCGCGTCGAGGTGCCCCGGCCGCCGGTCACGTCGTTGCCGGTGAGCAGCACGAAGCGGGACGCCTCGTCGACGAACCCGCTGCTCAACGCGCCACAGGTGACCACCAGCTCACCCGGGACGGGCGCGGTCGGCACCTCCTCGACGAGCCGAGCACCCAACCCGGCGTCCCGCAGCACCTCCACCGCCCGCTGGGCGGGCCCGTGCCCCTCGAAGACCAGCGCGATCGACCAGCCCTCACCGGCCCAGCGCTTGAGGTCGTCGACCACCCGTGCCGTCTCGCCGTGGTAGAGCGGGGCCGGCTGGGCAGCCAGGGTCACCGCGATGGCGTCGTCCGGTCGGACGGCGGCCTGCTCCGGCGCGTCCTCCCAGGGCTGCCGCGTCTCGGCGGTCTCCCCCTCGACCAGGCCGAACGGGGACAGCGTCCACCACGGCTGGCCGAGCTTGCCGGCGGCGGCGCGGACCTCGCCCAGCGTGCGGAACGCGGCGGCGCCGACGTCCACCGGCGCCTGGCCGCCGACCGCGGCGGCGGCCCAACTGGCCTGGAGAAACTCTTCAGAGGTACGCACCAGATCGTGCGCCCGGGTGCGGATCCGCTCCGGGTCGCAGAGCAGCACGTGGGTGCCGGCCGGCATGGCGTCCAGCAGCAACTCCAGCGAGTCGGGGCCGACCAGCACCGGCGCCAGCGACTCCATCCCCTCCACCGGAATGCCCTCGGCCAGCTTGTCGAGGATCTCGGCCAGCTCGGGGTGCTGCTCGGCCAGCGCCGCGGCCCGGTCCCGGACCGGCGGGGTGAGCAGCAGCTCTCGGCAGGGCGGCGCCCACAACAGCGGCACCTGGTCGATGGTCCGCTGGTCGGCGACGGCGAAGGTGCGGATCTCCTCCACCTCGTCGCCCCAGAACTCGACCCGGGACGGGTGCTCGTCGGTCGGCGGGAAGACGTCCAGGATGCCGCCGCGCACCGCGAACTCGCCGCGCTTGGTAACCAGGTCGACCCGGGCGTACGCCATGTCGATCAGCCGACGGGCGACCTCCTCCAGATCCGCCTCGTCGCCCGCCGCGAGCTGCACCGGATCCAGATCGCCGAGCCCCTTGAGCTGCGGTTGGAGCAGCGAACGGATCGGGGCCACGACCACCCGCAACGGCCCGGTACGGCCGTACGCGTCGGCCGACTCGGGATGTGCCAGCCGGCGCAGCACGGCCAGCCGTCGGCCGACCGTGTCCGAACGCGGGGAGAGCCGCTCGTGCGGCAGGGTCTCCCAAGACGGGAAGACCGCCACCTGCTCCGCCGGCAGCAGCCCACCCAGCGCGGCGGCCAGATCGTCGGCCTCCCGGCTGGTGGCGGTCACCGCCAGCACCGGCCGCCCGGCGCCCCCACCGGTGCTGTTGCCGCCGTTGGTGCTGTTGGCGCCGTTGGTGCTGTTGGTGCCGTTGGTGCTGTTGGCGCCGTTGGTGCTGTTGGTGCTGTTGGCGCCGTTGTCTGGATCCGCGGCGACCGCCGCCACGGCGAACGGGCGCAGCGCGGGCGGGGCGGTGATGTCCAGACCGTCGACCTGCGCGGCACCGGAGCGCGCCAGGTCACGCGCCCGGGTCAGCCCGGGGTCGGCCAGGGCGGCGGAGAACAGACCGGTGAGCATGTGATCACTTCCAGGGGAGTCGACGCACACGACGGCGGCCCCGCGTCCAGCCGGACGGGGGGTGCATGACTACCAGCCTATCCCCGTGCACCGACACCCACCCCCTTCCGCCCAGGTCCCACACCGCCGCGCTCCCCGCACCCCCGCCAGGTCCAAGATCCGCGCCCCCGGATTCAAGACCGATGCCCTGGTCCCCGATCCGCATCCCCCGGGGGTCCAACATCCGCCCCCAGGCCCACATCCGCGCCTCCGGGTCTCAAGATCCGCACCTCCGGGTCTCAAGATCCGCGCAACATCCTGGTTGTAGTGGCCTCCGACTCCCTGGAACACCACTAGAACCTGGATGTTGCGCGAGCGCGCCTGACTGCACGACCGCCTCAAGGGGTGGATCTTGACGAGAGTGGCTGGTCGTGATCGGGTTTGGCGATGAGTGGGCAGTGGCGGGCGCAGTTCGACGCGGAGGTGAGCTTCGCCAACGGGGGCGGGCTGCGTACCGAGGGGTTCCGGCTGGACATCCCGGATCGGGAGATCACCGACGGGGATCTGGCGGCGTTGTTCGTCCGGCACCTCGGGCTGTTGATGGTCGCCGAGGTCCGGATCAGCGCGAAGACGATCATCGAAGAGGCGCACAAGGGCGGCCGGGGCGTCGCCGTCGGTTCGTCCGGCGCCGGTCGACGACTGGTCGAGTTGAGCCACGTGATCCGGGACGGGATGACCACGCTGCCCGGCTGGTCTGCGCCGCAGATCGGCGACTGGCTGACCTTCGCGGCGTCCCGGGCGAACTATGCGCCGGGCACCGAGTTCCGGGTGGCCCGGATCGACATGATCGCCAATACCGGCACGTACCTGGACACCCCCGCCCATCGCTGGGCCGACGGCGACGACCTGACCGGAGTGCCGTTGGACCGACTCGCCGACCTGCCCGGCGTGTTGGTCCGGGTGCCGGCCGGCACCCGGGCCGTGGACCGCCTGCTGCTGGCCCCGTACGAGGTGGCCGGGCGTGCCGTGCTCCTGCACACCGGCTGGGACGCTCACTTCGGCACCGAGCGGTACGGCGGGTCGGATGCGCCACACCTCACCGCCGACGCGGCCCAGGCACTGGTCGACGCCGGCGCGACCCTGGTCGGCATCGACTCGATCAACATCGACGACATGAGCCCGGCGGCCGGTGGTGCCCGCCCCGCGCACAGCGCGCTGCTCGCCGCCGGCATTCCGATCGTGGAGCACCTGACCGGCCTGGACGCGCTGCCGCCGAGCGGCTTCCGGTTCACCGCCGCACCGCCGCTGGTGGCCGGCATGGGCACCTTCCCGGTCCGCGCCTTCGCCGTCGTCGACGCAGGTCGGTAACACACCAGGCCAGTGACGCAGCAGATCAGTGACGCAGCAGGTCAGTAGCGCACCGCGATTCGGCGCTGTACGGCGTCGACCCGGATCTCCCCGCCGTACGGGATGATCAGTTGTGGGTCGGTGTGGCCGAGGTCGACGTCGAAGACCACCACCGCGTCCGGGGCGTACGTGTCGAGCGCTCGGGTGATCGCGTCCCGCTGCGCCGCGCCCCACGCCAGCCGCTCCGGCACCGACAGCGGCTTGCCGAAGTCCCATGCCTTGGGCCGGCCGACGACGATCGCCGGGAAGCCGGCGAGCAGCCCCCGCTCGCCCAGGTTCCGCACGATCCGGAACACCTCCTGCGCGGTGGGCAGCTCGTTGGAGGTCTCGAAGACCAGAATCGACCCGGCCAACTCCTCGGCCGACGGCACCCGGCCGGTGGCCAGCAGCCAGTGCACGATCTCCAGGCAGCCACCCCAGGTACGCCCCTGCACCACCCGCGCCGGCCCCTGCCAGCGCCAGCCCTCACCCGGCAGCATCTCCGGCTCGTACGCCAGCGTCTCCGGCTCAGACCACGGGTTCGGCCGGTCACCCCACTCTGCCGCCGGGGCAAGGTCGTACCAACCGGAGGTGAAGAGGGCGGCCCGCAGCGAGTCGAAGGTCAGCGGGTGCGGCCGGCCGGGCCGGCCGAGGTGCACCAGGACCGAGCCACCGTGGTACGCCACGATCCCCAGCCGGTAGAGGTGGTTGAGCACGTTGGTGTTGTCCGAGTACCCGAAGTAGGGCTTGGGGTTGGCGCGCAGTACCGCGTCGTCGAGGTGCGGGGTGACCGTGATCAGGTCGTCCCCGCCGACGGTGGCGAGCACCGCGGTGATCGTCGGGTCGGCGAAGGCCGCGGTCAGGTCGCGGGCCCGGTCGCGCGGGTCGGCTCCCAGCACCCGGGTGGTCGGATACTCCACCGGTTCCAGGCCCAGCTCCTCGCGCAGCCGGCGCAGCCCCAGCTCGTACACCTCAGGAAAGAGAGCCGGCAGGCCGGCGGACGGTGACACGACCGCGACGCGGTCTCCCGGTTTTGGCTTCGCGGGGTAATTCGGAGACGCCATGATCAAACGGTAGTGACCCCGGCCAGCGAATTTCCGCCCGGCTAAACGCCTTAACCAGGGCAAATACCACCCTAGGCTGACCTGGTGGACGAGGAGCCGGAGATCCGGGTGCGGGACTGGCTCCCCCGTGCCGCCGGCCTGTTGCTCGGCACGCTGGTGCTGGCCACCGCCTTCATCGCCGCCTACGTCGGCGCGCTGCACCAGCCCACACCCAGGGACGTGCCCGTCGGGGTCGCAGCGGGCGACCAACGCGCCCAGGCCGTCCTGGCCGCCGTCCGGGACCGGACCAACAAGATCAAAGCCATCGAGTACGACGACCCGGGCGCCGCCGACGACGGCCTGACCAGCCGCGAGGTGTACGCGGTGCTCGGCTCCGCACCCGATGGTGGTCTCGTCCTGACCACCGCCACCGCCAGCGCCCCGGCCGCCAGTGAGTTGATCGTGCAGGTGCTCACTCCGGCAGCCCAGCAGGCCCAGGTGCCGCTGCGGGTGACCGACCAGGTGCCGGTGGCCGACGCCGACCCGCGCGGCCTGGTGCCCTTCTACCTGGCCATCGGGTTCGTTCTCGGCGGCTACCTGGCCTCGACCGCGCTCGGCCTCGCCCTCGGCACCACCCCGCGTAGCCTGCGCCGTGCCGGCCTGCGCATCGGCGCGCTGGCGGCGCACAGCGTGGCGCTCGGCATCATCGGCGCGGTGATCGTCGGCCCGGTGCTGGACGTCTGGCACCACGACCTGCCGGCCCTCGCCGCCACCGGCATGCTGGCCGCCTTCGCCGCCGCGATGGTCGCCGCCGCGATCCAGGGCTGGCTGGGCGTGCTCGGTACCGGGCTGGTCATCCTGCTGCTGGTGGTGCTCGGCAACCCCGGCTCCGGCGGCATCTACGCCCCCGAGTTCCTCCCCACCTGGTTACGCGGGATGCACCGCTGGAACGTGCCCGGGCTGTCCACCGACCTGATCAAGTCAGCGGTGTACTTCGACCGGCGTTCGGTCGGCTGGCCGGTCGCCGGGCTGGCGCTCTGGGCGGTGCTCGGGCTGGCCGCGCTGATCGCCGCGACCCTGGTACGAGGTCGCCGGGCGGCCGTCCGCGCCGCAAAGTGATTGCAAGGGTCCCCTCCTATACACCAGGCGATAACAAGGGGCCCTTCCTTACATCCCGCCCGGCGCGGATACCATCCAGGGAGTCGGACAGCGCTGTCCTTCGTACTCACGTAAGGAGCGCATCGTGACCGACCAGCACGACCACGACGGCCCAGATGCCGCGCTGCGCGCTGACATCCGCAGGCTCGGCACCCTGCTCGGCCAGACCCTGGCCCGCCAGGAGGGCCGCCCGCTGCTCGACCTGGTCGAGGAGATCCGCGCCCAGGTCCGCACCGACGTCCCGGCAGCCGCCCAACGGCTCGGTGGGCTCGACGTGACCACCGGCACCAAGCTGGCCCGCGCCTTCTCCACCTACTTCCACCTGGCCAACATCACCGAGCAGGTGCACCGCGCCCGCGACCTGCGCCGCCGCCGCGCCGTGCAGGGCGGCTGGCTGGACCAGGCCGCCAAGATGATCGCCGAGCGCGGGGTGCCGGCCGAGGAGATCGCCAACGCCGCCCGCCGGCTGGCGGTCCGGCCGGTGTTCACCGCCCACCCGACCGAGGCGGCCCGCCGCTCGATCCTGTCCAAGCTGCGGGCCATCGCCGACGAGCTGGACACCGAGACCGCCAACGCGATCCTCTACGGCGCCAGCGACGAGGGCCCGGCGAACCGCCGGCTGGCCGAGCTGCTCGACCTGATGTGGCAGACGGACGAGCTGCGGCTGGACCGGCCGGACCCGACCGACGAGGCCCGTAACGCCATCTACTACCTGCGTGACCTGTACGCCGAGGCCGCCCCCCAGGTACTCGACGACCTGGCCGACACGCTGCGCACGCTCGGCGTGGAGACCTCGCCGACGGCCCGTCCGCTGAGCTTCGGCACCTGGATCGGTGGCGACCGGGACGGCAACCCGTTCGTCACCCCGGCGGTCACCCGCGACGTGTTGGCCATCCAGCACGAGCACGGCATCGCGGCCACCGAGAAGGCGATGGATCACCTGATCAACGAGATCTCGGTCTCCCGCCGGCTGCGCGGGGTGTCCCTGGATCTCTCCGCCAGCCTGGCCGCCGACCTGGACGCGCTGCCCGAGGTGGCGCCCCGGTTCCGTCGGGTCAACGCCGAGGAGCCGTACCGGCTCAAGGCGCGCTGTGTGAAGGCCAAGCTGGCCAACACCCGGCAGCGGTTGCGGCAGGGCACCGCGCACGTCCCGGGCCGGGACTACCGGGGCTCGGCCGAGTTGATCGCCGACCTGGATCTGCTGCGCGCCTCGCTGGCCCGCAACTCCGGGCAGCTCACCGCCGTCGGCCGGCTGGCCTCCACCATCCGGACGGTCTCCGCGTTCGGCCTGCACCTGGCGACCATGGACGTCCGGGAGCACGCCGAGGCGCACCACGCCGTGCTCGCCCAGCTGTACGGGGCCGTCGGTGAGGTCTCCGACTACCCGGCGCTGTCCCGGCTGGAACGCACCAAGCTGCTCGCCGACGAGCTGACCGGCCGCCGGCCGCTGTCCACCCTGGACACGCCGCTGTCCGAGCAGGCCCGCAAGACGTTCGACGTCTTCGGAACCATCCGCGAGGCACAGGACCGGTTCGGCACCGAGGTGATCGAGTCGTACATCATCTCGATGACCCTGGGCGTCGACGACGTGCTGGCCGCGGTGGTGCTGGCCCGCGAGGCCGGGCTGGTGGACGTGCACAGCGGGCGGGCCCGGGTCGGGTTCGTGCCGCTGCTGGAGACCCCCGCCGAGCTGAACGCCGGCGGTGAACTCCTCGACGAGCTGCTGTCGCTGCCCGCGTACCGCGCGCTGGTGTCCGCCCGGGGCGACGTGCAGGAGGTCATGCTCGGCTACTCCGACTCCAACAAGGAGGCCGGGATCACCACCAGCCAGTGGTCGATCCACCGGGCGCAGCGCGCGTTGCGTGACGTGGCCGCCCGGCACGGGGTGCACCTGCGGCTGTTCCACGGCCGAGGCGGCACGGTGGGACGTGGCGGCGGCCCGACGCACGAGGCGATCCTGGCCCAGCCGTACGGCACCATGGACGGCGCGATCAAGGTGACCGAGCAGGGCGAGGTGATCTCCGACAAGTACACCCTGCCCTCGCTGGCCCGGGAGAACCTGGAGCTGACCCTCGCCGCGGTGCTCCAGGCGACGCTGCTGCACACCGCGCCCCGTCAACCGGCCGAGATGCTGGAGCGCTGGGACGCCACGATGGACGTGGTCTCTGAGTCGGCGTTCCGGTCGTACCGGTCGCTGGTCGAGGACCCGGACCTGCCCGCGTACTTCTGGGCCTCCACCCCCACCGAGCTGCTCGGCGCTCTGAACATCGGCTCCCGGCCGGCGAAGCGCCCGAACACCGGCGCGGGGCTCTCCGGGCTGCGGGCCATCCCGTGGGTGTTCGGCTGGACGCAGACCCGGCAGATCGTGCCGGGCTGGTTCGGCGTCGGCTCCGGGCTCGCCGCCGCCCGCGAGGCCGGGCTGGCGGACGTGCTGGCCGAGATGCACCGCAACTGGCACTTCTTCCGCACGTTCCTCTCGAACGTGGAGATGATGCTGACCAAGACCGACCTGAGCATCGCCCGCCGGTACGTCGAGACGCTGGTGCCGAAGAAGCTGCACCCGATCTTCGAGCAGATCGAGCAGGAGTACGAGCTGACCAAGCGGGAGGTGCTGGCGGTGACCGCCTCGCCCGCCCTGCTGGAGAACTCACCCGTACTCCAGCGCACCCTGGCGGTACGGGACACCTACCTGGAGCCGCTGCACCACCTTCAGGTGGCGTTGCTGCGGCAGTACCGGGAGTCCGGTGCCGCCGGACGGGCGGTGGCCACCGCGCCGGGCGGCCGACGTGCCCCGAGCGACGGTACGGCCCTGGAGCGGGCGCTGCTCACCACGGTGAACGGCATCGCCGCCGGAATGCGCAACACCGGCTGAACAACGGACAGACGGACAGGCCCCGGTCAGCTCGACCGGGGCCTGTCCGTATTCAGCTGTCGGTCACCAGTCGCCGCCGCCGAAGTCGCCGCCACCGAAGTCCCCACCACCGAAGTCGCCGCCACCGAAGTCGCCGCCCGCGTAGTCGCCGCCGCCGACGTCTCCGCCCTGGTCCGCGCCGCCGAAGTCCTGGTCGCCGCCCTGGTCGCCAGCGTCGCCGGCCTGGTCGGCGCCGTCGCCGAAGCCCTCCTGGTAGCCGGCGTCATAGCCGTACCCCGGGTCGGCGAAGGCGGGCGAGAACAACGCGTCGGCGATCAACATGCCGCCGATCACACCGGCGCCGGCGCCCAGCGCCGTCTTCCACCACGGCGTCGAGTACCAGCCGGCCGGAACCGCCCGGCCCTCGTACCGACCACCGGGGTAGTAGTAGGGCGTGTCCCGGCCGGGCTGCGGGCCGGCTCGGAACGTCTGCCCCTGCACGTCGACCTGGCGTTCCTTGGTCAGCTGCCCCACACCACGCGCCGCGGCCAGCTGCGGCAGCTCGGGGCCGGGATCGATGCCCAGCGCGTTCCGCGCCGCCCGGATGTACGCCAGCCCCTCCAGCGCGGTCTCCCGGGCCAGCCCGAACTGGTGCGGCGTCCGTGCCTGCTCAAGTTGCGAGCCCGCCGCGTTGTACCGCTCACCGGCGTCGGACAGCGCCTGGCGGACCGCAGGCTGGTCGCCCTGCAGGTTCAGCAGTTGCCCGCCCAGACGCTCGTACCAACGCTGCGCCTCGGCGCGGGCGTCGGCCAGTTCGTTGCCCCGGCGGGCGCTGCCCTGGGCGCGGGCGATCGCCGCGGCAACCAGCGCGCCGACCACCACGATGGCGAGGCACAGCACAAGTTCCATGTCTACGAACGTACTCCCGGCTGTCTCGTCGCATCCGTCTGGCAAGCTCCGGTGATGGACGTCTCCACGCTGCTCCTGGTGATCGTGTGCCTCGGTGCCGGCGGGGCGGTGGGCTGGCTCGCGGCCCGGTCCCGGTCGGCGGCCGACATCGCTCGCCTGGACGCCACCCTGACCGCCACGCGGGAGGGCGAGGGGCGGCTGGAGCAGTCGATGCGGGCGCTCAGCTACGAGGCCACCGCCCAGTCGCAGGAGGCGGTGGCGCGCGCGGTGGCGCCGCTGCACGACACCCTGCGCCGCTACGAGCTGCGGGTGGCCGAGCTGGAGCACGACCGGGTGGACGCGTACGCCGAGCTGCGTGAGCAGGTCCGCTCGATGAACGCGGTCTCCGGCGAGCTACGCACCGAGACCAAGCAACTGGTGGCCGCGCTGCGCGCGCCGCAGGTGCGGGGCCGCTGGGGCGAGCACCAACTGCGCCGGATCGTCGAGGCGGCCGGCATGCTGGAGCACTGCGACTTCTCCGAGCAGGTCACCGCCGCCACCGACGAGCAGGTGGTCCGCCCGGATCTGGTGGTCCGACTGCACGGTGGCCGGTCGGTGGTGGTGGACGCCAAGGCGCCGTTCGACGCGTACCTCACCGCGATGGAGGCCCGCGACGAGCGTGGTCGGGACACCCACCTCGACGCGCACGCCCGGCACCTGCGGGGGCACGTCGACGCCCTGGCCGCCAAGTCCTACTGGTCCGCGTTCGACAGCTCACCGGAGTTCGTGGTGCTGTTCGTCCCCGCCGACCCGTTCCTCGACGTGGCGCTCCAGCGCGACCCGACGCTGCTGGAGCACGCCTTCACCCGCAACGTGGTGCTGGCCACACCGGCCACCCTGGTCGCCCTGCTGCGAACGGTGGCCTACTCCTGGCGACAGGAGGCGCTGGCCCGCAACGCGCTGGCGGTGCACACCCTGGCCCGGGAGCTGTACGGCCGGCTCTCCACCCTCGGTGACCACGTGGGCAAGCTCGGGTCGTCGCTGGCCGGCGCGGTGACCGCGTACAACCGGGCGGTCGGCTCGCTGGAGGCCCGGGTGCTGGTCAGCGCCCGCAAGCTCGCCGAGCTGGGTGTCTCGGACGAGGAGCTGACCAGCCCGGCCCAGGTCGAGTTGACTCCCCGCCAGCCCCAGGCACCGGAGCTGCTGGACGACGTCGTACCCGCCGACCGCGACCGTTGACCGCTGGCCGGCGGGTCGGCGGCCAGCGGGAGGATCAGCTGCGGTGGGCGCCCTCCACCACGAACGGCGTGCCCTGCTGGCAGGTGGTCATCATGCCCGGCTCCACCCGGCCGGTGACGACCACGCGGGCACCGACCGCCAGCACGTCCCGGGGGCCGCCGATCAGCAGGTAGCCGTCGAGCAGCACGCAGTTCGGCTCCACACCGCCGGTGATGGTGCCGGTCAGTTCGGTGGCGCCGACCTGCGGCGGGATGGAGGGCCCACCCGGCGGCTTGAGCGTCGGCGAACGAGGAGTCGTACCCGGGTCGGGGGTCGCGGGGGTCGTGGGGACGGGCGCGGACGGGGTGGGTTGCCCGGTCACCGCTGACGAACCGCTCGGGGTGGGGGTCGCGGGTCCGTCCGTTTCAGCGCAGGCGCTCAGCGCCACGCAGGCCAGCAGGGCGGGAACGACGAGCCGAAAGGTCCTCATGCCGGGTTCGACGCGCCGGGTCGGCGGAGCGTTCCCGTCCGGACCGGGCCGACGTCGCTCAGCGCCGGGCCGCTGCGGCCTTCATGTCCCGCTTGAGCTCCTGCGGCAGCGAGAAGGTGAGCCGCTCGTTGGCGGTGGTGATCTCCTCGACGTCGCCGAAACCGCGCGTGGCCAGGTACGTCAGCACGTCCGCGACCAGGTCCTCCGGGACGCTCGCGCCGGACGTGACGCCGACGGTGCGGGCGTCGGCCAGCCAGGCGTCGTCGATCTCGTGAGCGAAGTCGATCAGGTGACCGGCGCGGGCGCCGGCGTCCAGGGCGACCTCGACCAGCCGGACCGAGTTGGACGAGTTGGTCGAGCCGACGACGATCACCACGTCGCACTCCGGGGCGATCTCCTTGACCACGTGCTGCCGGTTGGAGGTGGCGTAGCAGATGTCGTCGCTGGGCGGGGACTGGAGCAGCGGCAGCCGCTGCTTGAGCCGGGCCACGGTCTCCAGCGTCTCGTCCACCGACAGCGTGGTCTGGGAGAGCCAGACCACCTTCTCCGGGTCACGGACGGTGATCTTGTCAGCGCCGTCCGGGCCGTCCACGAGTTGGATGTGCGCGGGGGCCTCACCGGCGGTGCCGATGACCTCCTCGTGCCCCTCGTGGCCGATCAGCAGGATGTCGTAGTCCTCGGCGGCGAACCGCTTCGCCTCCTGGTGCACCTTGGTGACCAGCGGGCAGGTCGCGTCGATCGCCTTCAGCGACCGCTGCTTCGCCTGCTCGTAGACCTCGGGGGCCACCCCGTGCGCCGAGAAGATGACGGTGGCGCCCTCCGGCACCTCCTCGTTCTCCTCCACGAAGATCGCGCCCTGGGACTCCAGGGTCTGCACGACGTGCTTGTTGTGCACGATCTGCTTGCGGACGTAGATCGGGGCGCCGTAGAGCTTCAGCGCTTCCTCGACGGTCTGCACCGCACGGTCGACGCCCGCACAGTAGCCGCGGGGCTTGGCCAGGAGCACGCGCTTGCCGGTCTGGGGGGTCGCCTGAGCCTCGGTCACCCGCCCATCGTACGTGCCCGATTCCCCGCCACCACCGCCCACAACCCCCTCCGCCCTTCCGGTCCAACCGAGTTGATCAAGAGGTTCGCGTCAGAAAACGCGCCGGCGCCGACGCAAACTTCTTGATCACCGCGAGGGGTCCGTAGGGTGGGCGGGTGAGTGACGGGGCGCGCAGCAGCGCGGAGGAGCCGTGGCCGGTCCGGGTGGTCAGCCAGAAGGTCGGGGCGTGGATCGCCAAGCTCGGCTGGGTGTGGGTGGACGGGCAGGTGGCACAAATCAGCCGCCGGCCCGGGGCCAGCACCGTCTTCCTCACCCTGCGTGACCCGTCGGCCGACCTGAGCCTGACCGTCACCACCAACCGGGACGTGCTGGACGCGGGCGCTCCGGAGCTGCGCGAGGGTGCCCGGGTGGTCCTGCACGCCAAGCCGGAGTTCTATGCCGCGCGGGGCACACTGAGCCTGCGGGCCGACGAGATCCGCCAGGTGGGGCTCGGTGAGCTGCTGGCCCGGCTGGAGAAGCTCAAGAAGCTGCTCGCCGCCGAGGGCCTGTTCGACCGGGCCCGCAAGCGCCGGCTGCCGTTCCTGCCCGGTCGGATCGGGCTGATCACCGGCCGCGCCTCGGCGGCCGAGCGGGACGTACTCACCAATGCCCGGCGGCGCTGGCCCGCGGTGGAGTTCCGCACGGTCAACGTCGCGGTGCAGGGCCCCTCCGCGGTGCCGCAGATCATCGACGCGCTCAAGGTGCTGGACGCCGATCCGAGCATCGAGGTGATCATCATCGCGCGAGGTGGTGGCGGTATCGAGGACCTGCTGCCCTTCTCCGACGAGGCACTCTGCCGCGCGGTGTTCGGCTGTCGTACCCCGGTGGTGAGCGCGATCGGCCACGAGACGGACGCGCCGCTGATCGACTACGTCGCCGACGTCCGCGCCTCCACCCCGACCGACGCGGCCAAGCGGGTGGTACCCGACCTCACCGAGGAGGTACGCCTCATCGGCCAGGCCCGGCACCGCCTCGAACGGGCGGTACGCAACCTGGTCGACCGGGAGTCGCACCGACTCGACGGGCTGCGGTCCCGGCCGGTGCTGGCCCGGCCCCAGGTGATGGTGGAGCAGCGGGCCACCGAGCTGACCGCCCTGCGCCAGCGGGCCGGGCGCTGCCTGGACCACCGGCTCGCCGCCGCCGACAACGAGTTGCGGCACACCCTGGCCCGGCTGCGCGCGCTCTCCCCCGCCGCGACCCTCGACCGGGGGTACGCGATCGTGCAGCGCGCCGACGGCCACGTGGTGCGCGCGGCGGCCGAGGTCGGCAAGGGCGACCCGCTGCGGGTCCGGCTGGCCGACGGTGAGCTGGCCGCCACGGTGGACGGCTGAGCGGCGCGGCGCGGTGACCCGGGGAGCGATGTGCTGAGATGGACGCGATGACTGACGACACGAAGGCCGGGCCGGACGAGCGGCCCAGCTACGAGCAGGCCCGGGCCGAGCTGGCCTCGGTGGTCGAACGGCTGGAGGCCGGCGGCACGTCCCTGGAGGAGTCGTTGGCGCTCTGGGAACGCGGCGAGGCGTTGGCGGTGATCTGCCAGCGTTGGCTGGACGGTGCGCGGGCCCGGATCGACGCCGCACGCCAGGAACCCGCCTCCTGAGCGCCGGTGGGGCGGCCGGAGCCGCCCCACCCGCGTACGACCGTCAGCCGAACAGGCCGTACAGCTCGCTCGGCGCCTCGACGACCTGGTCCGCCGGCGGCTTCTGCGCGGCGGTGGCGGCACCATAGTCGGAGTACGTCATCTTGATCTCCTGGGCGGTGGTCTGCCCGGCGGCCGGGATCTGCAGCACAAGCTCACTGAGCCGGCCCTGCGGGTCCACCTTCGCGGTGAACGGGACCGTCTTGGCCTGGGTGCCCAGCGCGGCGATCGTGGCGGCGTTCAGCGAACCGGCCTCGGCCGCCTTGGTGATGTCGATGGTGCCGGCGTACGCGCCGGTGCCGGTGCTGCGGACCTCGGTGATGCCCTGGGTCAGCACCGCGCTGCCGGCCGGGTCGAACTTCTCGAAGTCGAAGCCGAGACTCCGGTTGCCCTTGATCCGGCTCTGGTCGAGATGCTGGTACTTGCCGAGGTTGAGCTGCTTGAGAGCGGGCAGGCTGTCGGCGGTGGGGCCGGTCAGCTCCAGCTTCGCCCAGCTGTCCGGCTTGGCGTGGATGACGTCGAGCTTCATCGCCAGATCGGATGACGGGCCGCCGAGGCTGACCTTCATCGTGGCGCTCTGGCTCGGCTGGTGCACCTGCCCCTCCGCCGTCGACCCGGCTCCGACGAGGGAGAACCGGAAGTTGCCGTTGCTGATCTCCTTGGTGGAGTCGAGCAGAGCCTGCTTGGCGTCTCCCGCCACCGGCGCGCCACCGGACGCACTCGCCGACGGGGAAACGGTCGTCGTCGGGGACGGGGTCCCTCCGGCGGTACCCGGCCCGCTGGCGTTGCAGGCTGCGAGGGTTGGCGTGAACAGCGCTGCGGCTACCAGGCCGGCGCTGAGTCGTCGTACGGTCATGACCTGTCTCCAAGGGGGTCGCCCGACGGCCTGGACGGCGCCGGAAACCGGGCGACGCAGCAGCACCGTCGGCTGCGCCGCGCGATCCGGGCCGAACGTGCGCCCGGGTCGCTCCCTCCTTGTTCCCTGTCGGGGCGCCGCACAATCACCCGTCTGTCCGGTTACCGGGCGAACGCTGGGTCAGTGGCCTCCGCTCAGCGCAGCGCGCCGGCCAGTTCACGCAGCTCGTTGTCCCGGGCGTCGCCGACGATGAGCACCGTGCGGGTCGGCTCCAGCAGAACCAGCGCCTGCTGGTTGCCCCGGGCCGTGTAGCGCTGCCAACTGCGCCCGGCCAGCTCCGTCGGCCCCTGCGGTTGACCCTGGTCGGTCAGCTCGGCCGGGAGCAGCCGTTCCGCCGGCACGCTGCTCTGCAGCAGTTGGACGCCCCGCCCCTCCGGCGTGAGGTAGCCGATCCGCAGGTTCGCACCGCCCTCGACGGTCTGGTAGCGGGCGCTGACCGTACGCCAGCCGGAGCCGAGCCCCTGCGGCTGGCTCACCGGGAAGACGTTCGCCGACCGGGCCTGTTCGATCGCGGGCGACGGATCCACGGTGCTGGCCTGGTCGCCGCCGAGGAACCCTCGGTAGAACGCCAGCAGCAGTGCGATCGGCACCAGCAGCACGAGCAGCGAGATCGCCATGTCCTTCGGCGACCGCTCGGCCTTGGCCGACTCCATCCGAGGAGGTGGCGCGGGCCGCTCACCGGCCTCGGTGGCGCCGTCGATCGTGGGGGCGGGCTCGGCCGGGGACGGCTCGTCCGGCGGCGACGCGGCGGCCGGACCCAACGCGACCAGGGCCGGCTCGCCGCCGGCGACGGCCGGAGAGGGCTCGCCGCCAGAGACGGCCGGGGACGGCCCGGCGCTGACACCGGCCGGGGACGGCCCGGCCGGGGCGGGTTCGCCGGCCGGCGGCGTCGGGCCGGTCACGGCCGGACCGGCGGGAAGGTCGGCCGGCGGCTGGCCGTCGGGCGGCGTGCGGTCGGCGGGTACGCGGTCGGCTGGCTGTGCGGGTTCCACCCTGCCATCTTCGCAGCCGCACGACCGGCGGTATCCGGGCCATCGCCGCCCCGACCCGACACCGGGTGCGCCATCGTGTGAGGATCAGCGACAAAGCCGGCAGCGGGGGGCACCCCGCCGCCGGTCCACCCCGCACCGTCGCGAGGAGGAGCCTTCATGACGACCAGCAGGACGAGGATCCCACAGGATCTCGACCGTAACCTTGCCCTCGACCTGGTCCGGGTCACCGAGGCCGCAGCGATGGCCGCTGGTCGCTGGGTCGGTCGAGGCGACAAGGAGGGCGGCGACGGAGCCGCCGTCGACGCCATGCGCAAGCTGATCAACTCGATCCAGATGCGCGGCATCGTGGTGATCGGCGAGGGCGAGAAGGACAACGCCCCGATGCTCTTCAACGGCGAACACGTCGGCGACGGCACCGGACCGGAGGTGGACGTCGCCGTCGACCCGGTCGACGGTACGACGCTGATGAGCAAGGGCATGCCGAACGCGCTGGCGGTGCTCGCCGTCTCCGAGCGGGGTGCGATGTTCGACCCGAGCGCGGTCTTCTACATGGAGAAGCTCGCCGTCGGGCCGGCGTACGCCGATGTGGTGGACATCAACGCCGGGGTGGCGGACAACCTGCGTCGTATCGCCAAGGTCAAGGGCACCGACGTCTCCGAGGTGACCGTCTGCGTACTCGACCGCGGTCGACACGACGATCTGGTCGCGCAGATCCGCCGGACCGGTGCGGGCATCCGGTTCATCTCCGACGGGGACATCGCCGGCTCCATCGCGGCGGCCCGGGGAGAGTCCGACGTCGACGTGCTGATGGGCATCGGCGGCACCCCCGAGGGCATCATCTCCGCGTGCGCGCTGAAGTGCATGGGCGGGGCGATGCAGGCCAAGCTCTGGCCGCGCGACGCCGAGGAGCGGGAGAAGGCCCTCGCCGCCGGGCACGACCTGGATCGGGTGCTGAGCACCGACGACCTGGTGACCGGGGACAACTGCTTCTTCGTGGCGACCGGAGTCACCTCCGGCGACCTGCTGCGCGGGGTGCGTTACCGGGCCGGCGGCGCGTACACCCAGTCGATCGTGATGCGCTCGAAGAGCGGCACCATCCGGGTGATCGACTCGTACCACCGGCTGGAGAAGCTGGCGCTCTACTCGGCGGTCGACTTCGACGGCCGGCCGCTGGCCGAACAGGAGTGAGCAACACCGGGACGGCGACGCCGCAGACCCTGTCCGCCGCGCGCCGGATCGCTGGCGTCGCACTGGCGTCGGTCTCCGGAGTCGCGGTGGCGTTGCAGTCCCGGATCAACGGCGAGTTGGGCGTACGCCTGGCCGACGGGTTCGCCGCCGCGGTGGTCTCGTTCGGTCTGGGGCTGGTGGTGCTGCTGGTGCTGGTGCCCGCCACCCCCGGCGGACGGCGCGGCATCGTGGCGTTCCGGCGTGCCCTCGCGGCCGGCGCGCTGCGCCCGTGGCAGTGCCTCGGCGGGGTGTGCGGTGCGTTCCTGGTGGCCACCCAGGGGCTCACCATCGGCTCGTTGGGCGTGGCGGTGTTCACCGTGGCGGTGGTCGCCGGCCAGTCCGGCAGCAGTCTGGCGGTGGATCGGGCCGGCATCGGGCCGACCGGGCGGCAGCCGGTCACGATGCAGCGGCTGGCCGGCGCGATGCTCACCGTGCTCGCGGTGGGCCTGTCCGTCTCCGACCGGCTCGGCGACCCGGGCGCGCTGGCGCTGGCCCTGCTGCCGCTGCTGGCCGGGATCGGCATCGCCTGGCAGCAGGCGGTCAACGGGCGGGTACGGGCAGCCGCCGACAGCGCGCTGACCGCCACCCTGGTCAACTTCACCGTGGGTACGGTCGCGCTGCTCGTCGCGTTCGCGATCGACATCGCGGTACGCGGATTCCCGACCGGCCACCTGCCCACCGAGCCGTGGCTCTACCTGGGTGGTCCGATCGGAATCGTGTTCATCGCGATCGCCGCGGCGATCGTGCGCTTCACCGGTGTGCTGCTGCTCGGCCTGGCCACCATCGCGGGTCAGATCGTCGGGGCGGTGGTGCTGGACCTGGTGCTGCCGACCACGGCCTCACACCCCAGCCCGGCCACCCTGCTCGGGGCCGCGCTGACCATGGTGGCCGTGCTGATCGCCGCGCTGGCACCGCCCGCGCGCCGCTGACCCGTCCAGACAGCGCGGTCAGCGGGACGGCTGGTCATTGCGGAAGGGTAGGTACGCCGGGTAGGGCGGCTCGACCCGGTGGTGCAGGGCCGGGGGTGGATCGACCAGCCTGGCGAGCCGGACGGCCAGCAGTAGTCCCGGCACGGTGGCCAGCAGGGCCAGCGCCACCGCGACCCGGGTCTGCGACGGAGTGCCGTTCAGCCAGCCGACCAGCGGCACCCCGGCCAGGAACGCGGTGAGCAGGAGGTCACCCACGGCCCACCCGGCCCAACGGCTCGACGCGCCTTGCTTCGTGGCGACGATGAGCAGGACCAGCGCCGTCAGGGCGCCCAACGGCAGGACGAAGAACAGCACCGCCAGCACGGTGTCGACGTCGTCCTCGCGGGACCAAACGGCCACCAGCAGGTCCCCGGCGAGCAACATTGCCAGGCTGCCGGCGATCCCCCACCAGCGCCGACCGCCGGCACGGCGGATCGCCAGGTGACCGGCGACCGCGGCGACCAGGAAGCCGAGGGTCAACGCGAGCGCGATAGCGAGCAGCAGGTCCGTCTCGCGTTGCACCGGCCCGCCGTCATCCAGTGCGGGGGGCTCGTCCGTCGGACCGAGGTGCCGGGCACCACCCAGGAAGCCCTCGCGCCGCCATCCGCCGTCCGTCAGGCGGCGCACAAAGCCGTCCCGACCGTTGGCGACCAGCACCTCGTACCCACCGTTCGCGTGCGGATAGACGATCAACTCCCGGGACGCGAAGTGCTGGCGGATGTCGCCCGGGTTCGGGGACCGGCGGGCCAACGCCTCCCGCTTCCCGTCCGACACCTCCCAGGACACCTGCCAGGTCGCCCCAGCGTCGTCGCTCTGCTCCACCCGCAGGTGCCCGGCGACCACCCGGTAGCAGCGCCGGGGCTCGTCCGGGACGCACGCCTGCTGCTGCGCGGAATGCTGATCGGACAGTCGCCGTTGCTCCTCGACGGTGGCGGGATGCCAGGTGGTCCCGCCATCGTCGCTGACCGACCACCGGCCTTCGCTGGCGTTCTCCGGCCAGGGAGATACGACGGTGCCGGAGCCGACCGAGATCGCCGGGTGACCGTCGAGCACCGTGGTGCCCAGGGCGTACGGGTAGTGGACCGCGCTGGTGGCGGCGACCGCCAACACCGCCGGCGGCAGGACCACCAACAGCCGGACCAGCCGAGCCCTCCGATAACGCACCGGCCGCTCCCGGGCCCGGGTCCAGCTCCACCAGGCCAGGCCGAGCGCCGGCAGGGTGAGCAGATCGGTCCGGTCCGCCCGGACCAACGACGGCCCCGCCAGCTCGGTCCAGGCCGAGGAGGCCAGCTCGGCCGCGTACCCGCTGGATTTGACGAGCGCGAACCCGGCACCCACCGCGACCAGCCCGGCCGGCGCGGCGGCCCGGGCCGGCAACCGCGGCACCAGCAGGGTCAACAGCACCGCGACCAACGGCGGCGCGAGCACCAGACCCGCGACATCGCTCAACTTGCCGGTCACCACGCCGGGGAAAGCCGACTTCAGCACGTGGTCGTTGACCAACAGCAGGGCCAGAGCCAGCAGAGACACCGGATGGCAGAGCCACGCCAGCGTCGTGGGCGCGCCGTCGCGTGGTGTCTCGGGCCCCGTCATCCCCTCAGGGTCCGGCCGGCTCGTCTCGGATCGGACACGGGCCGGTCAGTGTCCGATATCGACAATCAGCCGGCGTCGGACGAGTGCCCGGGGAAGAGGTGGGCGCTCGGGTCGATGGCCACCGCAGCGTTGTTGACCGCCGTCGCGGCCTCGCCGAAGCCGGTCGCGATCAGCCGGACCTTGCCCGGGTATTCGGTGATGTCGCCGGCCGCGAAGACCCGGGGCAGGTTCGTCGCCATCGCGCTGTCCACCAGGATGTGCCGGCGGTCCAGCCGCAGGCCCCACTCGGCGAGCGGGCCCAGGTCGGCGGTGAACCCGAGGGCGGCCACCACGGAGTCCACCGGGAGCGTCTCGGTCGCACCACCGCGTGCGGTCACCTCGGCGCCGGTCACCGTGCCGTCGCCGATCAGCCGGGTGACCTCGGCGTTGACCACCACCCGCACCGGCAGCGACAGCACCCGGGCGACCGTCGAGGCGTGCGCCCGGAACTTCTCGCGCCGGTGTACGAGGGTCACCGAGCGGGCCAGCGGTTGCAACGTCAACGCCCAGTCGAAGGCGGAGTCGCCACCACCGACGATCAACACGTCCCGGCCGGTCAGCTCGGCCGGCTCCGGCACGAAGTAGACGATCCCGGTACCGGGTGCGCCGTCGGCGCAGGGCAGCGGTCGCGGCGTGAAGCTGCCCAGCCCGCCGGTGACCACGACCGCGCCGCAGGCGAGCTGTTCACCACCGGCCAGGCCGAGCACCGGCCGGCCGTCGGCGTACGAGAGCTTCTCGGCCCGGACGCCGAGCAGGTAGTGCGGGCTGAACGGGGCGGCCTGGGCGACCAGGTTGGCGACCAGATCCCGGCCCTTGACGGCGGGGAAGCCGGCCACGTCCAGGATCAGCTTCTCCGGGTACATGGCGGTGACCTGACCGCCCGGCTCCGGCAGCGCGTCGATCACCGCGACCGACAGCCCTCGGAACCCGGCGTAGTACGCGGCGAAGAGACCGGCGGGACCGGCCCCGATCACGGCGACATCGACCTCGCGCATGACGTACCGTCACTTTCCGCACACAGATCAACGCGTGCTGATCACGACGGTAGGCGGGTGGCGGCGACCGGGCAAGCATGTCCCAGACCGCGCCGCCGGGCAGTTCAGGGCAGGGTGAGGGTGGACCCGGAATAGTCCGACCCACCGACGACCGGCCGGCGACGACGGAACAGAATGGCCGCCACCACCCCACCGAGCAGCCCGAACAGGTGCCCCTGCCAGGAGATCCGCTCGTCGGTGGGGAGGATGCCGACCAGTTGCCAGCCGTAGAGCAGGCCGACCAGCAGGAAGACCGCGAAGTTCCACCAACTGCGCTCGACGATGCCCCGGGTGAGCAGGATGCCCAGGTAACCGAAGATCACCCCGCTGGCGCCGACCACCACCGAGTTGGGCGAGCCGGTGAACCAGACGCCGAGCCCGCTCACCAGGATGATGATCAACGTCGACCAGAGGAACCGGCGGGCACCGGCGGCCAGCACGAAGGTGCCCAGCAGGATCAGCGGGATGCTGTTGCTGTAGAGGTGGTCGAAGCCGTGGTGCAGGAACGGGGAGAAGAAGACGCCGTCCAGCCCGTCGATGCGGTGCGGAATGATGCCGGCCGTGGCGTCCAGGCCGAACGCCAGCCCCTGGTCGACGGCCTCGATGAGGAACAGGAACGGGACCACCGCGCACATCGCGACGAAGGCCCGGCCGAGCGCGGCGTAGAACGCCTCGGTGCCGAACTGGTAGGGGTCGCCGCTTCCGGGGTGCAGGGTCACCCCCCAACTGCTATCAGCAAACCGAGCCGGCCGCCACTCGCATCCCGAGCAAGAGGCCCCGGGTACGCCGAACGGCGGGGCAGGTGGTCACCCACCCACCCCGCCGTCGATATCGTCAGTAAGAGCCCGCGCTCTGGAAGTGCGACCAGGCGCCGCAGGGCGTCTTGTACTTGCCCTTGATGTAGCCCAGCCCCCACTTGATCTGGGTGGCCGGGTTGTTCTCCCAGTCGGACGCGATCTTGCCCATCTTGCTGCCCGGGTAGGCCTGCGGGATGCCGTAGGCACCGGAACCGGAGTTGCGGGCCTTGTGGTTCCAGCCGCTCTCCTTGGTCCAGAGCTTCTCCAGGCAGGGGAACTCGGCGATGCCGAAGCCCGCCTCGAGCATCAGGGCGCACCCGATCTTGCGGTTGCCGCTGTATTCCTCGCAGGACGCCGGGATCGGCCCGTCGTACGGCTTGACGACCTTCGCGGCATCCCGCTCGCGCTTACGGGACGCTGCGGCGGCCTCGGCCTTGCGGGCCCGCTCGGCGGCTTCCTTGGCGGCCTGCGCCGCACGCAGCTTGGCCTGGTATTCGGCGGCCCGCTGCTTGGCGAACGCCACCTGATGGGCGGCCTGCCGCTCGCGCTGGTACGCGAGATCGGCTCGGTCGACCTCGAGGCCGACCTGCGCGGTCAGGCCCTGTTGCTGGGTTTCCCGGTCTTCGCCCAGGTAATAGCCGCCGGCAACGCCCACGGAGAGCAGCGCCACGGCGGCCGTACGGGCACCCAACCGGCTCCACAGCCGACTCACGAAGTGGTCCCTTCGTCGGGGGCAGGGTCACGGCGCGGCATCGGACCACAGGAGGGTCGTCTGCTGTGCCGTGAGCGCCCCGACCGATGCCGGTCGCGCCGACGCACCGACCTTCGCCGATGTCATCCATCTCGGGACGAACGATCACCGACGATTCCTACGGTGCGTGGGCGCTCGTTGGACACCATCGCGCACAGTGAGGCTGATGGGAAACCAACCGCCCTCTTTGTGACCTGCGCCACAAAGAGAATGTGGACAAAATCCTACATAAGCACCATCAGATCGGTATGTCCTCCAGAAGATCAGTCACCATCGCCGCGATCGGAGACCGCTCCGAACGGCTGAGCGTGACGTGGGCGAAGAGGGGATGGCCCTTGAGCGCCTCGATCACCGCGGTCACACCGTCGTGCCGGCCGACCCGCAGATTGTCCCGCTGGGCCACGTCATGGGTGAGCACCACCCGCGAGCCCTGCCCGATCCGGGACAGCACGGTCAGCAGCACCCCGCGCTCCAGCGACTGGGCCTCGTCCACGATCACGAAGGCGTCGTGCAGGCTGCGCCCGCGGATGTGGGTCAGCGGCAACACCTCGAGGATGCCCCGCGACGTCACCTCCTCCAGCACGTTCTCGTGCACCACCGCGCCGAGCGTGTCGAAGACCGCCTGGGCCCACGGCGACATCTTCTCGGACTCCGACCCGGGCAGGTAGCCGAGCTCCTGGCCGCCGACGGCGTACAGCGGGCGGAACACGATCACCTTCTTGTGCCGGCGGCGCTCCATCACCGCCTCCAGCCCGGCGCAGAGCGCCAACGCCGACTTGCCGGTGCCGGCCCGGCCACCCAACGAGACGATCCCAATCGACTCGTCGAGCAGCAGATCGAGGGCGACCCGCTGCTCGGCCGAACGACCGTGCAGCCCGAACGCCTCCCGATCACCACGGACCAACCGGACCGACTTGTCCGGCAGCACCCGGCCGAGCGCGGAACCGCGCGCCGAGTGCAGCACCAGGCCGGTGTGGCAGGGCAGGCCGGCCGCCTCGTCGACGTCGAGCGTCTCGCCCGCGTACAACCGGCCGATCTGCTCCTCACCCAACTCCAGCTCGGACATGCCGGTCCAGGTCGGGTCGCTGGCCTGGCCGTGCCGGTACTCGTCGGCCCGCAGGCCCACCGAGGCGGCCTTGACCCGCAGCGGCATGTCCTTGCTGACCAGGGTGACGTCCCGGCCCTCGCCGGCGAGGTTGAGCGCCACGGAGAGGATCCGGGCGTCATTGCTCTCGGTGCGGAACCCGGGCGGCAGCACCCCGTCGTCGGTGTGGTTGAGCTCCACCCGCAGCGTGCCGCCGGCGTCGTTCGCGGGCACCGGCCGGTCCAGCCGGCCATGACGGATCCGCAGCTCGTCGAGCATGCGGAGCGACTGCCGGGCGAACCAGCCCAGCTCCGGATGGTGCCGCTTGCCCTCCAGCTCGGTGATCACCACCAGCGGCAGCACCACCTCGTGCTCGGCGAACCGGTGGAATGCCGCCGGATCGGAGAGCAGCACTGAGGTGTCCAGGACGAAGGCCTGGCCGGCTGGTCGGGGCTCCTTGCCGTCGGCCGGCTCGGCAGCCGCCGAACGGCGGCTCCGGGTGGCGCGGCGGGTCGTGGCAGTCGCGGCCGGGGTCTGGTCGGCACCGGCGGTGGTACGGCGAGTCGTCACAGGCCTGCTCCGACGGATGGGCACCCGGCCACCCGTGTTCCGCCTCGTCCGGTGCCCGGAGACACGGGGTCGGATGCGGGCCCCGTGCGCGAGGTCGCAGGTCCGGGCGGGCCGGTTGGCTCGGGAGAACCCCGTGCCATGCCTAGACGCTAGCGGCGGCGGACCGTCCCGGCTAGAGGGCGATCGTGGATCTCCGGAGTCGGCCGTGTGAACACGACGTCACCCACGCCGGCCGGCGGCGGCGGGGCGTACGACGACCGAGGCGCGGCGGACCCGGCCGGGATGCATGCCCCCTGCGCGCATCCCGGCCGGTGGGACCACCGTCACCGGTCTGACGTGGCCCCGACGGTGCGTGTCCGCCGCGGACGACGCACCGCGCTCGCGGTGCCGGTCGGCGGGACCGCACGGGGCGGCCCGCCGGCCGGCCTCAGCCGGTCCGTCGAACGAGCGTGCCGGTCGGGTGCCGCCCGGTGATCGGGGCGGCCGGCGCGGCGAAGGACGAGCCGGTGTACGTGGTGCCGGGGCGGGCGACCGTGCCGGCCGCGCGGACGGCGTTCGCCGGGGAGACCGACAGCGCGGTGGCGATCGCCGCCTGGGCGTCGCGCCGCCGCCGGTTCCAGGCACCCCGATCGCCGTCGAAGTAGCCCTGCCGGTAGCCGAAGCGGTAGCCGATGCGGTAGCTGAGCTGCCCGTGCAGCCGCCCGGCCGCATAGCTGGTCGCGCCCAGGACGAGGACGAGGAAGACCGCGAGGAACGGGCTCATCGGGCGGCTCCCGCCCGCCCCGGACAACGGGTCATCGCTCCTCCGGCTCGACCGTGGTGGGATCGGCGACCAGTAGCCGGTCCAGGTCGTCGGTGCTGACCTCCTCGACCAGCTCGACGCTGATCCGGCAGCCGTCCAGCACGATCTCGGCCATCGAGGACCGGCGGATCTCACCGCCGGCGTCGTACACCCGGACGCTGAGCTCCGGGCAACCGAGATGGGTACGCCAGGCGTTCCACTCGGCGCGGTCGCCGACGCTCAGCGACAGGTAGCGGCAGCCTCGGGCGAGGTAGAGACGCCACGGGGCGCTGAGCCCTGCGGCGACCCCCTCGGCGATCAGCCCGAAGGCTTGGGCACGGGTGGCGAGTTCGGTCACCACACCCCCCTGGCACCGGGGTGGTGACGCATGTGAGCAACAGTCGTCTCATGCACGTGACACACCGTAGGTTGTCCCATGAGCGTGACAGTATCAGCTTTTCGGCCGTTTACCGCCGCCTCTAAAGGCATCTATTCTGCCCGCGTGAGGCCCCTCGAGAACGGCACTGGATCGTTTACCGAAAATCCGAGGCCCCCGTCACGTCTGCGTGACAGTGGCGTGCCAGGGCGTACGCCGACGGCCGGGTGGCCGTACCGTCACGGGGTGACCGAGACGGCCAATGCGCGGAAGATCGCCTTCGCCACCTTTGTCCGGCGGGCGCTCGACGAGGCCCGGGCGACCCGGGCGTGGAGCGGCACCGAGGTGTCCCGACGGACCGGCGTCTCCCGGCAGACCATCAACCGGTGGGTGCGGGGCGACTGGGCCAGCGACCCGGAGGCCGAACGGGTGGTCGCGTTCTGCGAGGGCCTCGGCCTGAACCCGGCCGCGGCGTTCGCTGCGCTCGGCTGGGACCGCACCGCCACCGGCCCGCGCGCCGGTCAACCGGCCCCGCCGATGGACCCCGACGTGGAGGCTCTGCTGCGCCGGCTGGTCGACCCGAACGTGTCGGACGCGGAGAAGTTCCACATCCGGGAAACCATACGATATCTCGCATACCGCCCAACGCTGCCGGTCGATGTCCGAAAAAGGGGCAATCAGGCCGGGTAGTTCCTCAGATGGCGAAAGAACGGCCGGTCAGGTTCATCCGTTTGGCTCCGAGGCAGGAATGGGCAGGCTAGCGTCCCTATTCGTACTGCTTGGGCTCGTCATCGGCGGGGGGACGGGACAAGGCCGAACCAAGCCCTGCGGGACAGAAGGAGGGGTCTGTCCATGACCCTGAAGTGGTTGGCAGTCGTGGTCGCCACTGTGTCGATGACATTGTGGGCGACCGGCAACGTAGTGACCTTGGCGGTCAACGGGGGGCAGCTTCCGCTGCTCGTCAACCTTTTCGTGCTCACCACCGCCGGCACCGCGGTCATCCTGGCCGTGGTGGCTGAGCTGCACGAACGGCTGAACGACCGGATCAGCGCGCTGACCGAGTTCCTGGTGGCACGGCTCAACGAGATCGAGAACCACACCGGAGATCGCAACACCGGGTTCGTGGAGGGCTATCTGCTGAGCCACGGCCAGGAGGCAGCGGTGGTGCCGTTCGGACGGCGCGGAAGGGGAGCCGCCGAACGCTGATCGCGTACCGCCGAGCGGGTTCGCTCGACCAGGAATGAGCCACCTTTGCCGGGGTACGCTGACGCGCGTGCCGCCGTTGAATCTGAGCAATCAGCAGCCGAGGACCCCGTTGAACGCCGACCAGGCATGGCGGATCACCGCCGGCCGGGCCGCCGGCACCGTGCTCTTCTTCGACTTCGACGGCACACTCGCGCCCGTCGACGACGATCCGACCGCGGTACGTCCGGCCCCCAACGCGCTGGCCGCGATCGAGGCGCTGGCCCCGGTGGTGCAGCGGATCGCGATCGTCTCCGCCCGACCGGTGGACTTCCTGCGCGACCACCTCGGCGGCCTCGCCGGTGTGGACCTCTACGGCCTCTACGGGCTGGAGCACAGCCACTCCGGTGGCGAGACCGTCACCGAGCCGGCGGCGCTGCCCTGGGTGCCGACCATGGCCGAGCTGGCCGAGCTGGCGCGGGCGGAGCTGCCGCCCGGCACCCTGGTCGAGTTCAAGCGACTCTCCGTCGCCCTGCACTGGCGTACCGCCCCGCAGCTCGGCGCGACCGTGCAGCAGTGGGGGCAGGCACAGGCCGACCGGCTGGGGCTGCGGGTGCAGGCCGGGCGGATGGTTCTGGAGCTCAAGCCGCCGGTCGACCGGGACAAGGGCATGGTGATCGGCGAAGTGATCCGGGACGCCACCGGCGCCTGGTACTTCGGCGACGACGTCTCGGACATCAAGGCGTTCGCCGCGCTCCGCGCCCGGGCGGCGGCCGACCCGGACTTCCTCGGGGTCTGCGTCGCGGTGGCCAACCCGGAGACCGGCCACGAGGTGGCCAACGCCGCCGACCTGACGATCGACTCCCCGGCCGCCCTGGGTGACTTTCTCACCCGGGCGCTGACCCACCTGCCCTGAGACGGGCCGGAACTCCGGCGCTAGGCGCCGTAGCGGCGTTGCCGGGTGGCGTACGAGCGCAGGGCGCGCAGGAAGTCGATGTGCCGGAAATCCGGCCAGTTCAGCTCGCAGAAATAGAACTCCGAGTGCGCTGACTGCCAGAGCATGAAGCCGGACAGTCGCTGCTCGCCGCTGGTGCGGATGACCAGGTCGGGGTCGGGCTGACCGCGGGTATAGAGGTGCTCCGCGATGTGCTCGACGTCCAGCACCTCGGCCAGCTCCTCCAGGGTGCCCCCGGCGGCGGCGTGCTCCAGCAGCAGCGAGCGGACCGCGTCGGTGATCTCCCGTCGACCGCCGTAGCCGACCGCGATGTTGACCTCCGCGCCGCCGCTGCGGTCGCGGGTGCGCTCCTCGGCGCCCTTGAGCGCCGCCGCGGTCTGCGCCGGCAGCAGGTCGAGTGCCCCGACGATGCGCAGCCGCCAGGGGTTGCCCTCCTCGGCGAGCTCCACCACCAGATCCTCAATGATCTTGAGCAGCGGGTCCAGTTCGCTCGCCGGCCGGCGCAGGTTGTCGGTGGCCAGCAGGTAGAGGGTGACGTGCCCGACACCGGCCTGGTCACACCAGCCGAGGACATGTTTGATCTTGGCCGCGCCGACCCGGTGACCGTCGTTCGGGTCGACGAAGCCCATCTCCCTCGCCCACCGGCGGTTGCCGTCGCACATCACCCCGACGTGCCGGGGCACCGGCTTGCCCGCGAGCTTCGCCGTGAGCCGGCGCTCGTACACGGAGTAGATAAGGTCCCGCAGCGTCATCACCTAGCAGCGTAGCGACCCGTCGGGCAGATCACCGCTTCGGAGCCCGATCCCCGCCGGGGAGTCCGATGCCGATCATGCCCAGGGTACGGGCGGTGAGCCGGCCGTCGCCCAGCCCCAACTCGACCACATCGTCGAACACCCGGTCGTCCCGACGGGCCGCTCGGACCGCCGCGTCGACCACCCGTCGGCGCCGCGCCAACCAGGCCGCGACCGAACTGTGCCGCAGGTGGGTGCCCAGCCGACGACGCAACCCGTCGGCGTAGCGGCGGGCCGCGACCTGCGGCGAGTTGGCCGCCGCCTCCCCCGCCAACGCGCCGGAGAGCAGCGCGTAGAAGATGCCCTCACCGGTGAACGGATTGATCAACGACATCGCGTCCCCGGCCAGCAGCGTGCGCCCCTGGCCCGGTGCCGGCCGATGGGTGGACAGCGGCAGGTGGTGGGCGCGCAGCGCGGTCACCGTTGCCGGATCGGTGTCGGGCAGCAGCGCGGCCAGCCGGTCCAGCAGGTACGCCCGGCTTAGCGGCTCACCGCGCAACACCTCCCCGTACCCGACGTTCGCCCGCCCGTCGCCGATCGGAAACGACCAGGCGTACGCCGGCCAGCGCCGCTGCGAGGTGACGATGAGCTGCTCGGACGGGCCGGGCAGCGCCGGCGCGTACCCCCGGATGGCCAGGGCCAGGTGCCGGTCGGGGTTCACCGGCTGCCCGAGCGCCCGACGCACGACCGATCCGGCCCCGTCCGCACCGACCACCACCCGGCCGGACAGCTCCCCGTCGAGCACCACCCGGTCGGCGCGCGGCTCGACCCGACGGACGGTGTGTCGGCGTAGCTGCGCCCCGGCGGCCACCGCGGCCGCCACCAGCCGCGCGTCGAACACCTCCCGGGGCACGGTGTACGCCGGCCGGGGCAGCGCCCGGGCCACCGCACCGCCGCCCGGGGCGACCAGGCGCAGAGCGGGCAGCGGTGCGTAGCCCGCCACCGCCTCGGTCACCCCCAGCTCGGTGAGCACGTCCACCGAGTGCGCGGCGATCCCGTCACCGCACGCCTTGTCCCGGGGAAAGTCGGACCGGTCCAGCAGCAGCACGCTGGCACCCGCCCGGCGGGCGGTCAGCGCGGCCGCCGCCCCGGCCGGTCCGGCTCCCACCACCACCACGTCGAACTCGTCGCTCACCGCGCCTCCCTCCGACCGGCCCCACGGGCGGCGCGGACGTGTCAGCCCCCGGCCGACGACCCGCCTGCGCCGCTGATGCCGGCCGCGGTGACCGACGCCACCCGCCATCCTGCCCCCTGCGCAGCCAAGCCGACCGCAGCACCATCCGGGACATTGCTGCCACCCGTATGCCGAGGGGTCGCTGGCTGAGCCGTGCGGGCGTCGTTCAGGCCGGGGCCGGCGCGGACTCCTCGGCGCGGGACGCGCGCCAGAGCCCGTAGAGCGTCAGGGCGGCGGCGGCGAGCAACGGGCCGCCGTCCCGGACCAGGCCGTCGATCCCCAGCAGCCACCAGCACAACGGCAGGTCCACGGCGAGCACGGCCGCCGTGACGACGACCAGCAGGACGCGGGCCCACCGCTTACCGCGCAGGACGAACGCGGTGCAGAACAGCACCGCGTAGCTGGCCGCGATGCCGGCACCGAGCCAGAACAGCACTCCCGGCACCGCCGCCAGCCGGTCGTCCAGGATGGAGCCACCGGCCACCAGGGCCGGCACCAGCATCAGCGGACTGTAGGTGAACGCGGCCACCCGACTGGTCAGCAGCCAACCGCTGGCCTGCGGGCGGCGGGGTGGAGTCTCCCGCCAGGAGATGCCGGCCCGGTCGATGACCAGCCGGGGCCGATGCCGGACCAGGTGCCCGGCCAGCGCCGCAGAGCGGTAGAGCAGCAGGACCACCGCCGCGCAGAGCACGGTGAGCAGGGCGAAGCCGAGCAACCCGGGCAGTGGCGGCACACCCTGCCGGGGCACGATCAGCCGACCGACGGCGAAGATCGTCGTCACCGCGAGGATCAGCCCGAACGGGCGGGCCACCGTGCGGCCCCGCCGGACGTGCCCGATCAGCAGCAGAAAGCCGAACGAGCGCAGCATGGCCCAGCCGGTCCGTACGGCCAGCCCGAAGCCCTGTTCCGGGGCGTACCACCAATTGAGCACCTCGACCACGACGGTGGCCGCCGCGGTCGTCGCGAGCAGGATGGTGAGCACCCGGACGGCGGACGGCCGCCGGACCTCGGTCTCGGCGGCCGTCCTCATGGGATCCGATGATGCCCGTGCCGGGCAACGTTCACACCTAGCGCTGCGGCTGGGCGGCGTCCAGCCGGGCCCGCAGTGCGTCCAGCTCGGCCCACAGCACGCCGGGCAGCTTGTCACCGAACTTCTCGAACCACTCGGTGACCAGCGGCAACTCGTTACGCCACTCGTCCGGGTCGACCTTCAGGGCGATCCGGACGTCCTCCGGCGTCATGTCCAGGCCCTCGACGTCGAGCGAGTCCGGCGTGGGCACCATGCCCACCGGGGTCTCCACCGCGTCGGCCCGGCCCTCGATCCGCTCGATGACCCACTTGAGCACCCGGGAGTTCTCCCCGAAACCAGGCCAGAGGAACGAGCCGTCCGGGTCCTTGCGGAACCAGTTGACGTAGTAGATCTTGGGCAGCTTCGCCTCGTCGCCGTCGGCGCCCTTGCCCATCTCGATCCAGTGCCGGAAGTAGTCCCCGGCGTTGTAGCCGATGAAGGGCAGCATCGCCATCGGGTCGCGGCGAACCACGCCGACCGCGCCGGACGCGGCGGCGGTGGTCTCCGAGGAGAGCGTGGCACCCATGTAGACGCCGTGCACCCAGTCCCGGGCCTCGGTCACCAGTGGAACGGTATCCCGACGGCGACCACCGAAGAGGATCGCGTCGATCGGTACGCCGTTCGGGTCGAAGTACTCGTCGGCGAGGATCGGACACTGGGTGATCGGGGTGCAGAACCGGCTGTTCGCGTGCGAGGAGAGGCTGTCGCTCCCCGGCGTCCAGTCGTTGCCCTTCCAGTCGATCAGGTGCGACGGCGGCTCGCCCATGCCCTCCCACCAGATGTCCCCGTCGTCGGTGAGGCCCACGTTGGTGAAGATGGAGTTGCCACGGTCCAGCGTGCGCATCGCGTTGGCGTTGGTCTTCCAGTCGGTGCCCGGTGCCACGCCGAACAGGCCGTACTCCGGGTTGACCGCGTACAGCCGGCCGTCCGCACCGAAGCGCATCCAGGCGATGTCGTCGCCGATGGTCTCGACCTTCCAGCCCGGGATGGTCGGCTCCACCATGGCCAGGTTGGTCTTGCCGCAGGCGGACGGGAAGGCGCCGGCGATGTGGTAGACCTGCCCCTCCGGCGAGGTGATCTTCAGGATCAGCATGTGCTCGGCGAGCCAGCCCTCGTCGCGCCCCATCACGCTGGCGATCCGCAGCGAGTAGCACTTCTTGCCGAGCAGCGAGTTACCGCCGTAGCCGGAGCCGTACGACCAGATCTCCCGGGTCTCCGGGAAGTGCGAGATGTACTTGGTCTCGTTGGCCGGCCAGGGGACGTCCTGCTGGCCCGGGGCCAACGGCGCGCCGATCGAGTGCAGCGCGTGCACGAAGTTCGCGTCGTCACCCATCGCTTCGAGGATCTTCGCGCCCATCCGGGTCATGATGCGCATCGACGCGACCACGTACGGGCTGTCGGTGATCTCCACGCCGAACATCGGGCTCTCGGCCTCGACCGGACCCATCACGAACGGAATGACGTACATGGTGCGACCGCGCATCGAGCCGCGGTAAAGCTCGGTCATCGTCCGCTTCATCTCGGCCGGCGCCATCCAGTTGTTGGTGGGGCCGGCGTCCGCCTCGTCGACGGAGCAGATGTAGGTGCGCTCCTCGACCCGGGCGACGTCCGTCGGGTCGGTACGCGCGTAGAACGAGTTCGGCTTCTTCTCCGGGTTCAGCCGGATCAGGGTGCCGGCCTCGACCAGCTCGTCGGTGAGGCGGCGCCACTCCTCGTCGGACCCGTCCACCCAGACGACCCGGTCGGGAGTGGTCAGTTCCGCGACCTCACGGACCCAGGCGAGCAGTTTCGGATGGGACGTCGGGGCCTGATCGATACCCCGAACAACAGCCGGAGCAACCATGTCACATCTCCTTGTGGTCGACGCTGACCGATCTATGGGATGCACGAGTCTCAGCGGCGCGATGCGTCGCCTTCGTGGAAACCTGGGATTGGCCTCAGCGTAAACCGGGCAGCCTTCCGAGTCAGTGGGACTGGTTGTGAAGAACTGCACAAGGTACGGCTTCGCTGCGGCATCACGAGCTGATACCCGCTTTCCCGCGCAGTTTCACGCAAATCTTGTTGTGCACCCCGGCCGACGTGAGTTGCGGTGGAGCCGTGGACCGGCCCCGCCGACCGGTCCGTGGGTTCCCGTTCCGGGGCGCGTCAGTCCTCCCGGTTGGTTACGCTGCGTTCAATGGCGGCGTACCCGGCGAGGGATGCGACGCCCGCTCGCCGTTGCTGCACCCCGGACTGGCCGGCAGCCGGTAGGCTCGCCCCGTGGCCGCCACGATGACCGGGGAGCAACCGGGTCCCCGGCAGACCCGACCGGGTCTGGTCCGCGCGCTGCTCGACCGGTTCGGTCACCTCATCCACGAGCTGAGCAAGTTCGCCACGGTGGGCGGGATCGCCTTCCTCATCGACTTCGCGTTGTTCAACTACCTGACGACCGTGCGCGGCGTCGAGCAGGTGACCGCGAAGACGATCTCCACCGTGATCGCGGCGACCGTCGCCTTCGTCGGCAACCGGTTCTGGACCTGGCGGCACCGGCAGCGCAACAACCCGGCCCGCGAGTACGCGCTGTTCTTCTTCTTCAACGCGGTCGGCCTCGGCATCGCGGTGGGCTGCCTCGCGATCAGCCGGTACGGCCTCGGCAGCATCTGGCCGGCGGTGTTCCAGACCCCGCTGGCCGACAACATCGCCAGCTTCGTCGTCGGCACGGGCCTCGGCACGCTGTTCCGATTCTGGTCGTACCGGCGGTTCGTCTTCATCGAAGCGGGAACCCCGATCGTTCCGCAGGTGAAGCACGACCGTGATCACGGGGCGTGACCTGCCGCCCACCTCGACCGGCCGGTGATCGCCGGCTTCACCGACTGCCCTAAGGTGTTTCGCATGCGTCTTGTCCGTCTGCTGCCTGAGCGCTGGCAGAAGTTCATCCACGAGGCGCTCAAATTCGGCATCGTCGGCGGCATCAACACCGTCATCAATTACGCGGTGTTCAATGCCCTTGCACTGACCGTTTTCGTCAATGGTCAGTTGAAGGCCAACGTGATTGCGACCATCGTCGCCACGATCACGTCGTACCTGATGAATAGGCATTGGACGTACCGGGATCGCCCGAAATCGGCGCTTC
Source organism: Micromonospora vulcania (assembly GCF_042658605.1). Taxonomy (NCBI): domain Bacteria; kingdom Bacillati; phylum Actinomycetota; class Actinomycetes; order Micromonosporales; family Micromonosporaceae; genus Micromonospora; species Micromonospora vulcania. Next base: position 98,577 of record NZ_JBHSQS010000005.1, read on the forward strand.
GTCGGGAATACGTCCTGTTCTTCCTGTTCAACGGGGCCGGCCTGCTCATTGAGCTGGGTGCCGTGGCAGTGGCCAAGTACGGGCTCGGCCTGACCAGCCTGCTGGCGCTGAACGTGGCCAAGACCGCCGGTGTCGGCCTGGCCACGCTCTTCCGGTTCTGGTCCTACCGGACCTTCGTCTTCCAGCCCAGCGCACCGGCCGCGGCAGCGCCCGAGCCCAGCTGGTCGGCGATTCCCCGGGACGAGTGGGACACCATGGCCGAGATGGACCCGGTGGCCGAGCTGGCCGAGTCGGTCTCGGAGCTGGAGGAGCAGCAGCCACCACCGGCAGGTGACCGACCGAACGGCACGCCCACCCAGGGACGGCCGGGAGCCGTGCAGGACATGACGGCCGATCTGGACGCGGAACTCGCCGCGGAACTGCACGCCGGCACCCGTCGCGCGCCCCGCCGGTGACTCCACCCGCCACCCGCTCCGGCACCGGAGCCCCCGCCGAGCTGTTCTTCGAGGATCTCGCGCCCGGTCTGACGGTCGACCTGGGTGTGGTCACCGTCGACGGCGACGAGATGGTGGCCTTCGCTCGTCGCTTCGACCCGCAGTGGTACCACGTGGACCCGGAGCTGGCCGAGGCGAGCCGGCACGAGGGGCTGATCGCCAGCGGCTTCTACACGGTCAGTCTGTTCATGCGGGCGTACGTCGACCACCTGCTGTCCCGTGCCGCGGCGGACGCCTCCCCCGGTCTGGAGGAGCTGCGCTGGCTCGCACCGGTGCGCGCCGGTGACCGGCTCGCCGTCCGGGTGGACGTGATGGGCGCTCGCCCGTCGACCGCCCGCCCCGGCCTCGGCACCGTGAGCCTCACCGGCACCATGCTGCGTCTCGGCCCCGACGACCGGCCCGAGCAGGAGGTGCTGCGGACCCGCTTTCGTGGCTGGTTCGCCCTGCGCCCGGCCGATCCCCCGCCCGAGGGCGACCCGAGCGACTGACCCGCCACCGCCTCCGAGGCGGTGGCGGGGGTCAGGATCAGGTCGTGGTGTCGCGCAGCGGCTTGCCCTCGCGCATGTCGGCGAGGATGTCACGCATCTCCCCGTCGCCCAGCGAGTGCTTGTCGTGCTGCGCCTCGACCAGCTCGTACAGCTTGGTCTGCACCTGGCCGACACCCGGGACGTCGGCGAGCACCGACTGGCCCCGCTCGCCGGCCGACTCGATGGTGAGCGTGCCGCAGCCGAGCATCCGCTCGAGGAAGTGCTGGTTCATCGAGTGGTCGTTGATCCGGGTGAGCGGGATGTCCCGCCGGTCCCGGGAGAAGACACCCTGCTGGAGCAGCACCCGCTCGTTGGTGAACAGGTAGTGCGTGGTGCGCCAGACCAGGAACGGCCACAGCCCGAGCCAGACCACCGCGACCAGGGCGATCAGCCCGATCACGGCCAGCCCGATCGAACCACCGCTGGTCTCCGGCAGCAGGAGCACGCCGACCACCACCGCGGCGATGGCCAGCACCAGCACCACGATCGGTCGGATCAGCGCCTTCCAGTGCGGGTGCAGGTGCAACACGACATGCTCGTCTTCAGTGAGCACGTCTTCGGGGAAAGCCACGGCAACCTCCAACGCAGAAACAGTCGCGCTGACCGTAAACCCCCCACCTCCCCCCACAACATCCGCCACGCGGCCGGACCACACTCTTAGTGATCTTGCAATCCGGTGGTAACCCCGGCTCGCACGCCAGCGCCGGGTGATCGGCGGATCAGCGCAGGTGCAGGACGTCGCCGGCCGCCAGAGCGCGGTCGCCGGTCGAGGTGGTGAGCAGCAGTTGGCCGTCGGCGTCCACGCCCGTGGCGGTGCCGGTCAGCTCGTCGCCACCGGGAAGCAGGACCCGCACCTCGCGGCCGACCGTGGCACAGGCCGCCAGGTAGGCGTCACGCAGGCCGCTGGCCACCGCGTCCCCGCCCGCGGAGCGCCAGCGGTCGTACCAGTCGGCGACCGCGCGTAGCAGCGCCCGCAGCAGAGGGTCCCGGTCGGTGGCCGCCGCGCCGGCCAGTTGCAGCGAGGTGGCCGCCAGCCCGGTCGGATTCACCGGCAACTCGTCGGCGCGCAGCGTCACGTTGAGCCCGATACCGAGGACGATCGCCGGAGGCTGATCCACCGAGCCCCCGGGCACCGCCTCGGCGAGCACCCCGGCGCACTTGGCGTCGCCGATCAGCAGGTCGTTGGGCCACTTGAGGGTGGCCTCCAGCTCGGCCAGCCGGGCCACCGCCTCGACCAGCGCGACGCCGGCCAGCAGCGGCAGCCAGCCGTACCCGGTGGGTGGCACCGGTTGCCAGCCGCGGTCCGGCACGGCCACACCCGGCCGCAGCAGCACGCTGGTGGCGATGCCGGCCCGGGCCGGCGACTGCCAGACCCGACCGCGCCGGCCGCGACCGGCGGTCTGCCGCTCGGCGACCACGACCAGGCCCTCCGGCTCGCCGGACCGGGCCGCGTCGGCCACGTCGGCGTTCGTGGAACCGGTCTCGGCGAGCAGCTCCAGCCGGGCCCACGGCCCGTGCGGGGCGACCAACGCGCGCCGCAGCCGGGGCGCCGACAGCGGCGGGCGGTCCAGATCGGTGTACGGGGAGCCCGGCATCCCGCCAGCCTACGACGGTGACGGGACCGGCACTGAGGCGTACTGCACAACGGCGTCGACCTGAACCATCGTTATATTCCCTGGGTGACTACCGAGACCGGGATCAACATCCACAGCACCGCGGGCAAGCTGGCGGACCTGGAGCGACGGGTCGACGAGGCGGTGCACGCCGGGTCGGCGCGCGCGGTCGAGAAGCAGCATGCGCGCGGTAAGAAGACCGCCCGCGAGCGGATCGAGATGCTGCTCGACGAGGGCTCCTTCGTCGAGCTGGACGAGCTGGCCCGGCACCGGTCCACGGCGTTCGGGTTGGAGAAGAACCGCCCGTACGGCGACGGCGTGGTCACCGGCTACGGCACGGTGGACGGCCGGCAGGTCTGCGTCTTCGCGCAGGACTTCACGGTCTTCGGTGGCTCGCTGGGCGAGGTCTTCGGGCAGAAGATCGTCAAGGTGATGGACCTGGCCATGAAGATCGGCTGCCCGGTGGTCGGCATCAACGACTCCGGCGGGGCGCGTATCCAGGAGGGTGTGGTCTCGCTCGGCCTCTACGGCGAGATCTTCTTCCGCAACGTCCGGGCCTCCGGCGTCATCCCGCAGATCTCGCTGGTGATGGGTCCCTGCGCCGGCGGCGCGGTCTACTCCCCGGCGGTCACCGACTTCACCGTCATGGTCGACCAGACCTCGCACATGTTCATCACCGGTCCGGACGTGATCAAGACGGTGACCGGCGAGGACGTCGGCATGGAGGAGCTGGGCGGGGCGCGTACGCACAACTCGCGCAGCGGCAACGCGCACTACCTCGCCACCGACGAGGAGGACGCGGTCGACTACGTCAAGGCGCTGCTGTCGTACCTGCCGTCGAACAACCTCGACGAGCCGGTGGTCTACTCCGCCGACGCCGACCTCGAGGTCAGCGACGAGGACCGCGAGCTGGACACGCTGATCCCGGACTCGGCCAACCAGCCGTACGACATGCACCGGGTCATCGAACACGTCCTCGACGACGGGGAGTTCCTGGAGGTCCAGCCGCTCTACGCGCAGAACATCGTGGTCGGCTACGGCCGGATCGAGGGGCGCCCGGTCGGCGTGGTCGCCAACCAGCCGATGCACTTCGCCGGCACCCTGGACATCGCCGCCTCGGAGAAGGCCGCGCGGTTCGTCCGCACCTGCGACGCGTTCAACATCCCGGTACTGACCTTTGTGGACGTTCCCGGCTTCCTGCCCGGCACCGGGCAGGAGTGGGACGGCATCATCCGCCGGGGCGCCAAGCTCATCTACGCGTACGCCGAGGCCACCGTCCCCAAGGTCACCGTGATCACCCGCAAGGCGTACGGCGGCGCGTACGACGTGATGGGCTCCAAGCACCTCGGCGCGGACCTGAACTTCGCCTGGCCGACGGCGCAGATCGCGGTGATGGGCGCGCAGGGCGCGGTGAACATCCTCTACCGCTCGGAGTTGGCCGGCGCCGAGGACCCGGCGGCGGTCCGGGCCGAGAAGGTCGCCGAGTACGAGGACACCCTGGCCAACCCGTACGTGGCGGCCGAGCGCGGATACATCGACTCGGTGATTCCGCCGCACGAGACCCGGACCCAGATCGTCCGGGCGCTACGCGTCCTGCGCACCAAGCGCGAGACCCTCCCGGCCAAGAAGCACGGCAACATCCCCCTCTGAGCGCTGCGTCTGCGCTCTGCGCTCTGCGCCTTGGTCGGCGCACTTACCAGGATGTAGTGGCCTCCCGACCCGGACGAGGCCACTACATCCCTGATGTTGTGCCGATCAAGAATGGCGCGCGGTCAGCAGGACGGGTTGGCGGCGGTGCACATTCGTAGCGCGGCCGCCTGGCCCAGCGCCTTCAGATCCGCGTAGTTCAGGCCGAGTCCGACGATGCCGGGGCCGACGCCGACGACACCGGGGCCGGGCACCAGCACCGTGACCAGGTCACCCACCCGGACCACGATCGTCATCCCGACCGGCCCGGTCGGTCCCAGTGTCCTGCCATCGGCCTGGCCGCGCGGAGCGAGTGATTCGTGGCGTACCAGCATCGACTCGTCGCCGGCGAAATCGCGCGCCGCCAGCTTCCAGGTGTGCACGGTCTCGCTCGGCAACGGCTCGCCGGCCACCACGGTGGACCCGACGAGACGCCACTCGGCACAGGCGCTCAACAGCATGGCCAGCCCACGGAAGAACTCGTCGCTCACCTTCGGGTCGAGCCGGTAGATGTCCTGGCTGAGCGTCACTCCACCGGACGCGCCGTCGGTCGTCAGCGACAAGAGGGTCTGCGACCGCGAGTAGCGGGAGAAGGCGTTGACCAGTGGCAGGTCGTGCTCGTGGCCGCACCTCTCGAGCAGCGGGTCCGACCGGACCACCTCACCGAGGCCGGCCTCGCCGAGTTGGACGCCCGTGGCCACGGGGACATCGCGCGGCGTCAGCAGGGACTCGTGCGGGATCTCCGCCGTGGCGACGGTCCCGGTCGGTCCCGGCACAGTCGTCTCGTGCGGGGCCTGCGGTCGTACCGTGATGGCGTACGCCGGCCCCGTCACCGCCGCGAGCACCGCGACCACCGCCAGCACGACGGTCCGCCGGCTGCGCCGTCGGGCTCGGGCCCGGATCTCCTGCGGCTCCGGCCACCGGGTGCCGCTCAGGTCCCGGTGGATCCGTTCGACGAATGCCATCTCGTCACGCATCGGTTGCCTCCCCCAGGTCAGAGACGGCGAGCAGCCCGGCGAGCGCGGCGCGCCCCCGGGAGAGTCGGGCCTTGACCGTGCCGACCGGTGCCGCGGTCTCCCGCGCCACCTCGGCCACCGGCATTCCGACCAGGTAGTACAGCGCCAGGGCGGTGCGTTGCTCCTCGGGCAGTTGACGCAGCGCGGCGACCACCTCGACGGTGTCGGTGCCCGGCCCGGGAACGGTCTCGGTCGCCCCGTGCCGCAGGTATGCCCGAGCGCGACTGCGCAGGCTGCGCCACCGGCTGACCGCGACCCGGCTGGCCACCACCCGCACCCACGCCTCCGGGTCGTCGTACTGGCTGATCGTCGACCAGCGCTGCCACGCCCGGATGTACGCCTCCTGCACGGCGTCCTGCGCCTCGCCCCGGTCACCGGTGAGCGCGTAGACGAAGGCGAGCAGCCGTTGTCGGCTCGCGCGGTAGAACTCGTCGAACCCGTCGACGTCCGGCACCCGCTACCTCCCCGTGTCGGTCGGTGGGAACACGCGCCGGGCGGGGCCGTCGGTTGCCCCGATCAGGCCATCATCTTCTCCAACTCGGCCAGCGGGAACCCGCCGGCCGCGATCCGTTCCCGGACCGCTCGGCGTACCGCCTGCTGCACGGCCACGTTGGCCGGCGTCGGTACGCCGTGCAGCCGACCGAGCAGCGCGATCTCCCCGTTGAGGTGGTCGACCTCGGTCGACCCCGCGCCTCGGGCCAGGCTCTGCCAGGTGGAGCCGCCGGAGCGGGCCTCGCCGTCGACCGGGCGCTGCTGAACCAGGTCACCGCGTTCGGCTCTCTCCTCCTCGGACGAGGTGTACGCGATCCTCGCCGCGTCCAGCGCGGAAACTCCCTCGGCGCGTACCCGCTCGGCCAGTTCCTCCGGGATGTCCCGGCCGAGCAGGGCCTGGAGACCGTTGCCGAGGTTGCTGAGCAGCTTGCCGTACTTCCAGCGCAACACGTCCGCGCGCACCGGCGCGACGAATCCGGCGGCGGTCAGGTCGGCGGCCACCGCACGGTCGGTGTCGTCGGCGCCAGTCGGGTACCGCCCGATGTGCAGCATCCCTGGATGCGGGTAGCCGTTGGCCACCACCACGCCCGGCTCCAGGTGGGTGGCCGGCAGCCAGACGCAGACCGGGTGCACCGCGGCGAAGAGTCGCAGCGCGGCCCGCTCGTTGGCCACCCCGTTCTGTGCCGTGAACAGTGGTAGCCGCTCGCCGGCCGTACCCCCGCCAGCGACCGGCGCGTCCACCCAGGCGGCCAGCGCGCCGTCGGTGTCCTGCGACTTGACGGTGAGGATCAGCACCGTGTCGGCGGGCAGCGGCTGGTCTCCGGGGCCGGGCACGGCGGCGAGCCGGGAGGTGACCTCACCGTCGGGCTGGCGCAGGGTCAACCCGCGCGCCCGGATCACGTCCAGGTGCGCGCCACGCGCCACCAGGGTCACCTGTTGGCCGGCCTGGGCCAGCCGTACGCCGATGGTCCCGCCGACCGCGCCCGCCCCGATGATCACGTATCGCATGGCCTCATTCTGCCCGCACGGCAAGGTGGCAGAGCCAGCTCTGCCCCACGGGTGACACGGCCCGCTCCAGCCGCAGCGGGGTGAAGCCCGCCTCGACCAGCAGCGCTCGGGACTCCTCGCCGGAGTAGCGGGCGAAGTAGCGGTCGGCTTCCTCACCCCGCCACCGCTCCCAGCTCTCGCCGTCGCCCTCCTGCAGGGAGGCCAACAGTGGCCCGTCGGCCCGCAGCACCCGGCGCATCTCGACGAGCGCTGCCGGCGCAAGCGCCTTGGGCAGATGCAGCAACGAGGCGGAGCACCACACCGCCCCAAAGGCGGCGTCGGGGAACGGCAACCGCAGCATGTCGGCCTGCACCAGTGGTGCGGCGGTCCGGGTACGCGCGAAGTCGAGCATCCCCCAGGAGAGGTCCAGCCCCACCGCGGCCACACCCCGGTCCGACCAGAAGGCGAGGTCGCGCCCGACGCCACAGCCGAGGTCGAGCAGCGGGCCGACGCACCGGTCCTGCACCTCGTCGGCGACGGCCAGGTAACTCGGCGGCATGCCTGCGTTACGGGCCGCGAACTCACCCGCGATCCGGTCGTACGCGTTCCGGTTCCGGGTCGTCAACTCGTCCATGGCCAGCCACCGTACCGACCGCCCCCACTCGGGTCAGACGGTCAGGCCGGCGTCGGTGAGGATCGTTCCGGCCAGCAGCAGCGCGCCGGCGATCAGGGCGACCAGGTTGACCAGGGCGAAGACGGTCACCCAGAAGAACGCCGGGAACGGGGTGAGCCCGGCGAGCTGATCGGCGTCGGAGGCCGGCATCCGGCCGCGTGCGCGCAGCTGTTGCAGCTCCACCACCGGCCGCACCCCGCCGAGCAGCAGGAACCACACCCCGGTGTACGCGAACGCGGCCTGCACCTGCGGGGTGGCGTACCAGGAGACGGCGAGCACCAGCGCGCCGGTGACCAGCAGTGACACCACGCCGAAGGCGTTGCGGATCATGATCAGCATGGCCAACAGCAGCGCTACCGCGACCCAGAGCAGCAGGGTGATCCGGTTGCCGCCGAGCAGCCAGGCACCGGCAAGCCCGACCAGCGGTGGGGCGATGTAGCCGGCGAGCAGGGTGAGGATCATGCCCGGCCCGGTGGGCCGACCGGCGGAGAGCGTCAGCCCGGAGGTGTCCGAGTGCAACCGAATCCCGCGCAGCTTACGGCCGGTGAGCAGCGCGACCAGCGCGTGACCGCCCTCGTGCGCGATGGTGATCGCGTTGCGGGCGATCCGCCAGGGCAATCGGGTGGCGACCACCACCAGCGCGACGGCAGCGGTGATCAGTACCAGCAGTGGGGGCGGGTCCGGCTGCGCACCGAACAGCATGTCCCACAGGTCGCCCAGCCCGTCGATCGACATCATGGGGCGCGAGCCTACCGGCGGCGTTCCGTGTCGTTACCGGGACGCCAACTCGTATCCTGTGAAACTGATCGGGTGGCGAGCGGAGCGGGAGGTGAACGCAGGTGAGCGCAGCACCCCTGGAGCCGCACATCGGCCTGTGGACCGAGGCCGACTACTTCGCCCTGGGCGAGACCCCGGACCGGATCGAGTTGCTCGACGGGAGCCTGATCGTGAGCCCTGCACCGAGCCGACGACATCAGCGGGTGTCGCGCCGACTCGCGAACAGCATCGAGGCAGCAGCAGCAACCCGTGGTCTTTCGGTCTACGACGCGATCAACGTCCGGCTCGGCATCGACCGTGTCGTGATTCCGGATCTCGTCGTAACCGACGTCGACGACGAGGGCACCTTCCTCGACGTCGATCGGGTGTCCCTCGTCGGCGAGGTCGTCTCGCCGGGCAACGCGGCCGCCGACCGCCTGCTCAAAATGCAGCTCTACGCCATCGCGCGGATCCCGTGGTACCTGCTGGTCGAGCAGGACGGTGACGGTCACTCGCTGCGGCTGTTCCGACTGGACGGCGGGCACTACGTCGAGGACCAGGTGGCCAAGCACGGCGAGACGCTGACCATCGTGGAGCCGTTCCGCTGGCAGCTCGACCCCGCCAGCCTGCGCTGATCACGTCCGCTCCGTCGCGGCACCGCCATGCCCCCGGAGTGAAGCTTTCTTCAACAAGTCTTGCGATCTTGGGCAGTTACCTTCAATGATGGGCATCAATAGCCGGCGTCCTTGGAGGCAGCCATGGCCCGTACCCGATCACCGCTGCGCCGCGTGCTCGCGGCCGGCCTCACCGTCCTCGCCACCGCGGCGGCGACCCTGGTCGCGACCGCAGGCCCGGCGGCCGCCGCCACCACCCCCGGCATTGACGTGTCGCACTACCAGGGCACCATCAACTGGACGAGCGTCCGCAACGCCGGCATCCAGTTCGCCTTCATCAAGGCGACCGAGGGCACCAGCGTCAAGGACTCGGCCTTCAACGCGAACTACGTCAACTCGTACAACGCCGGGGTGATCCGCGGGGCGTACCACTTCGCCCGGCCGAACATCTCCGCCGGCTCGACCCAGGCGAACTACCTGGCCTCCAACGGCGGCGCCTGGTCGGCGGACAGCCGCACCCTGCCGGCCGCGCTGGACATCGAGGCCAACCCGTACAGCGGGGGCTACTGCTACGGGCTGAGCACCACCGGAATGCGCAACTGGGTCCAGGACTTCCTGAACACCTACCGCTCCCGCACCGGCCGGTACGCGGTCATCTACACCACCACCAGCTGGTGGAACCAGTGCACCGGCAGTTGGACCGGCCCGTGGGCGAACCACCCGCTCTGGCTGGCCCGCTGGGCGAGCGCGCCGGGCACCCTGCCGGCCGGTGCGCCGGTCTGGAGCTTCTGGCAGTACACCAGCACCGGCAGCGTCTCCGGAATCAGCGGCAACGTGGACCGTAACTACTGGAACGGGGACCGGACCCGGCTGATCGCACTGGCCAACAACACGGCCTGATCGGTTCCGTCCGCCCGATCCGCCTGGGGAGGCGGTTGGCGGCAGCGGGATCGGCTGTCAGCACCTGGTTGACAATCGGTCCGGCTGCCGCCACGTCCACAAGTACGGGTCAGGCCCGCCGTCGGGTGGCCATCGGCACCGCCACCGGCACCGACCTGGCATCGTCGTGAGCCAGCGCACCCCGCCGGGTCAGCCGCCAGGCGACAACCCCGCAGACGGCAATGGTCACGACGCTGAGCAGGGCGATGAACGCCCAGATTCCGGCGCTGACCAGCAACAGGACCGCGTCGCCCAGGGCGACGAGCATCCACAGTGCCAGCCGGGGCCGGGCGTCCCTCCGTCGGTAACTCATGTCGTACCTCCTTCCGTCGTCGAAGGTCAGGTACCCCGGACGACGGAAGGTCATGCGAATCAGTTTCGCGGCGGCGCGAATCCCGCCGATCAGTCCTTGCGATCGGGCACGAAGCCGTTGGCGATCCGGTCGAAGTTCGGCAGGTTGGCCTGCCAGTCCTTCTCCGCGATCTCCCACCGCAGCGCGTAGCCGCGGTTGCTGGCCGTCACGAAGCCGCGGTTACGGACGTGGATCCTGGTCCCGTCTCGGGTCTCCAGCCACTCCCAGTCCCCGCAGGTCTTCCAGAAGACACACTTCTTGATGCGGAGGAGCTTGTAGTCCTTGACGAAGTCCTTGCGGTTCGGCTCCTGCTCCTCCCAGTCCTTGACCGCATCCTTGCCCGGTGTGGGGGTCCACTGCACGAGCAACTCGCCCGGCCCGTTGGCCTGGTCGAAGACGACCGTGTCGCCGCTGACCTGCTTGCGCACCCAGCCGTTGGGCAGCGGCAGGGCGAAGCCGGCCGGGTCCCTGTGCAGCGTCCAGCCTGCCGGCAGCGCGTTGGGGTCCACGGACGGCGTGGCCGACGGCGTCGGGCTCGGAGCACCGGTGGTCGGCGGGGGCGTCGCCGGAGCGGACGTCTGCGCCGGCCCCGAGGTCACGGCAGTCCCGGTCGGACCGACCTGTGGCGTCTCGTCGTCGCCCTTGGTGAGCACCGGCACGATCACCACGAGGCCGATCAGCAGCAGTGCCACCACGGCACCGATCAGCAGATTGCGGCGGGTGTTGTTGGGCTTCGTACCGTCGGACAGCGGCACCGCCGCGCGCCCGGACGAGCCCATCTGGGCTGGCATGACCGACGTCGGGGTGGTCCGCCGACGCTGCGCCGGGGGCACCGGCTCGACCACCGGGCCGTCGACCTCGGTCGGTTCGTCATCGGCCGCTGTCGTCGTACCGTCGGCGGGTGTGTCGCCCGGGGCCCCGACGGTCGCGGTCGGCTCGGCATCGGACGTGGCCGGGCGGTCGATCGTGGCCGTCGGCTCGGCCGGCACCGTCGCGGTGGGTTCGGCATCCGCACCGGAGGGCACGATGGCCGTCGGCGTGGCGTCGGCGGCGGAGGCGATCGGGGTACGCGGCGCGGGCGGGGAGACCGGCCGATCGGCCTGCTCCTCACCGGGGCGCGGTGCCGGTACGAGAGGTGGGCGCGGCTCGCGCGGACCGTTCGGCCCTGGCCGGCGTACGCCATCGAGCAGCGAGATGCCACGGGTCCGCTTGCCACCGGCCCGGCGCAGCAGGCGCTCGGCCACGTCGGCGGTGATCCGCTCGCTCGGGTCCTTGCGAAGCAGACCGTTCAACACGGCCTTGAGCGGGCCGGCGTTCTTCGGCGGCGGCATCGGTTCGGTGGCCAGCGCCGCGAGGGTGCCGATCGCCGACGGCCGGGCGTACGGCGATTTGCCCTCGACGGCCGCGTAGAGCGTCGCGCCCAGCGACCACAGGTCGGCCTCCGGCCCGGCGGTGCCGTCCCGGGCCCGCTCCGGCGAGATGTACGCGGGCGAACCGAGCACCATGCCGGTGCGGGTGACGTTGGGGTCGCCCGGAATGGTGGCGAGACCGAAATCGGTCAACACCACCCGGCCGTCGTCGCCGAGCAGCACGTTGCCGGGCTTGACGTCACGGTGCATGACGCCGGCCTTGTGCGCCGCGTTCAGCGCGCCCAGCACCCCAAGGCCGATCTCCACCGCGCGGGCGGGCGAGACCGGCCCGTCCGTGGCGAGCGTGTCCTGCAGTGACTTCGACGCCACGTACTCCATGACGATCCACGGGTCGCCGTCGGTGCGCAGCACGTCGAAGATGCGTACGACATTGGCATGGTTGAGTCGGGCGATGGCCCGCGCCTCACGCAACGAGCGCTCCCGCATCTCGCGGCGCTCCTCGTCGGTGAGACCGGGCGGCGGCACCAACTCCTTGATGGCGACGTCCCGGTGCAGCACCTCGTCGCGCGCTTTCCACACCCGACCCATGCCGCCCTGGCCGAGCGGCGATAGAAGCCGGTATCGGTCAGCGACAAGTTGGGGAAGCGCGTTCGACATCGGTGAGACGGTACCCGGACCCCCTGATCGTCACACCGCCGGCACGCCACTGTGCGTTTCCCGGACCTTCGCGCCGCGTACCCTGAGGTCATGTCTGCCGAAGAGCCCCTGTTCCGGGTCGTTCGTGGCGTGCCCACCGCAGAGGAACTGGCCGCCCTGGTGGGTGCGATCGTCGTCCGGTCCCGCCCGGCCGCCGCACCCGCGCGGGCCAGCACGTCCACCTGGGCCCGCAGCGGCCGACCGGCCGGCACGACGCCGGCAGCCGGGCCGGGTGCGTGGCGCGCCGCTGGCCTGCCCCGCTGACCCGACCCGCCGTACGGGGGCTGCCAGGGTCGCTTTGAGCCGTTAACCTCACTGAGAGAAACGGTGCAGTGACGGGTAGGGAGTACCGATGATCCCCGAAGAGGACCGCCCAGCGCCCTGGCTGAGCAACTACGGCGGCATCGAGGCCGACATCCGCCAACTCCGGGAGTTCGCCGACCGGCTCGCCGCAGAGGTCGAGAGCAACTACGCGCCGCACCTGTCGTACATCGCCGACGACATGTCCGCCAAGTTGCCCAACCCGTGCGACGCCTTCATCGAGCTGGTCGCCTTCCTGCACGCACACCACGAGACCCAGCAGGCAACCACCGACATGGTGTACGCGGTCCGCGGCGCCACCGGCCACCTGGCCGCCGTGGCCGACCGGGTCGCCACGAAATACGGAGACACCGACGCCTTCTCCGCCGCCCGGGTGGTGGACGTGGAACGAGCCCTCGCCGACCCGGGGGCCGTCCTGTCCGGTGGCCCGACGCCGACACTGCACGACCCCACCGGCCCCGACGAGACGCCGGTGGTGCTGCCGTGATCGAGAGGGGCAGCGGCCGCACCTCCGGCCTCACCGACTGGCAACTCATGGACGTCAACAGCATGTGGGCGTGCCTGCAGGACCACGACACCGCCAACCACTGGAAGCAGGTCGCCGGCTGGCGCAAGGTCTGCGACCTCGCACAGATCCACCTTGGCCGGCTTCAGGAGTACCGGCGCGGCCTTGCCGAGGCGTGGCCGCCGGAGACCAGCGCCGCCTCCGGCACGTACCTCGCCGAACTCGACGAACTTATCGCCAAGGTTCAGCACACCCACGACGCCGCAGCGGCCAACTACACGGCGCTGTCCGCCGCCACCCAGGCCATCGGCACCACCCGCGCCGAACTCCGCAAGGTCTACGAGGAGTACGCGGGCAAGCTCCAACAGAGGCAGGCGTACGAGGCCACGGCCGCCGACCCGAAAGCCGTCATGGGCAGCCGGGTCACGGAATCACCGGTGACCGACGCCGAGCTGGAACGGCTCAACGTGCAGGCGCGCGGGATGATGTTCAACCTCAGCGGGGAACTCCAGCAAGCCCAAGCAACCCTCCAAAAACCACCGCCCAGGCCGAAGACCAACCCCGGCATCGATCAGAGTGACGCAGACGCGTATGACGCAATTGCCGCTCCGGTCCTTCCTCCGATCATCCCAGTGCCGCTCTCAAACAAGTCAACAATCCAGCCACCCCCCGCAACGGCTTCGGTGCCGGCGCCAACCGCACCCGGCGTCGGTCCGGTGCTGGGCGGAGTACTCGGCACAATCACCCCCGGCCCAACAAATTCACCTCCACCAATCAATGCCACACCGCCAACGCCGCCCAACCCAACACCCGGCTTCGGGGCACCGCCGCTGCCGCCTACCACCTCTGCACGTGGTGATTCATCGGGGACGCCACGCCCCCAGCCCTCCCCGACTAATCAGCTGGGCAGCCGAAACCCTTCAGCTACCACGGGAAATTCCCCCACGCAGCCGCGACCGATGCCCCCGGGGGGCTTGATCGGTGGGACACCTGGGATGGGCCTTGGGCAACCTGGAAGCGGTAGCAGCTCGCCTCGCCGCATCAACCCGGTGGGCGGTGTAATCGGCGGGGGTGGCGCAGGAACAGGACCCACAGGTGGGGCTGGCTCCCGTCCAGGCGGGGGCCGGATATCGGGTGCCATGCACGGGCTTTCGCCCTCCGGCTACGGCGTTGGCGCCAACGGGGGGATCGGTGCAACTACAGGTGGCCGCCCAACCGTGCGTCCCGATGCCCATGAAACGCCCCGCGAGGAGAAGCGTCACTGGGACCCCGACCAGCCATGGGATACCGATGAGGGCGTTGCCCCAGTTGTTCGCCCACCGAATGAAGAGGGGCCCATCGACCCCGGCCCGGCTATCGGTCTTGACCGTTGATCCTGCGTACCTCCCGGGCGACATTTATTACCATAAGTCTCACGGTCGCACTCCTGTCCGTCCCGGGAAGAGTGGGGGCCAAGCCGGGCCCTGTGGGCGTAGACCAAGTACGCAAAGATCAATGGCACCTAAGTTTTCTTGAAGCAACCGAAGCGCAACAGATCAGTCGCGGCAAAGGGGTAATCGTCGCAGTGCCAGACACTGGCGTGGAACCACACCCTGACATTCGCGAAAATCTTCTAAGCGGTACCGATATCGTCGCAGGCGGCAGCGGCGATGGTCGGCGGGACGGCAGCAGCCATGGCACTGGAATGGCCGGGTTGATCGCTGCGCACGGCCAGCCTGGAAAGATTGGCGCACTCGGCATCGCCCCAGAGGCGAACGTCCTTCCCATCCGAACAAGTCTGACCGATCAAGATGGCAACAGCGATGACCTCGCGGCCGGGATCGAGTTTGCCGTCAGGCGAGGAGCTACCGTCGTCAGCGTCTCGTCTGTGGCCGGACCAAACGACCGACTCAGACGCGCCATCGAGATGGCCATGCGGGCAAACGTTGTCGTTGTAGCAGGATCTGGGAATAGGCCACGCGACAGTTTTGTAGGCTTCCCGGCCGCCTATCCCGGAGTAATTGCTGTTGGGGGCGTAGATCGCAACGGGATTCACGCCGCCGTGTCGGTCACCGGGCCCGAGATCGACGTGGTTGCGCCCGCCGTCGATATCTACAGCACCAGCATCGACGGCAAGTACCGCAGGGGCACTGGTACTTCCGATGCGACGGCCATCGTGGCGGGGGCGGCGGCGCTGATCCGGTCCAAGTACCCCCACCTTCCCGCTTCGGAGGTGGCGCATCGACTCACGGCCACGGCCGTTGACAAGGGTCCGCCCGGGCGCGACGACGAGTACGGCTATGGCGTGATCGACCTCGTGGCGGCGCTGACGGCAGACGTACCCCCGTTGGGGTTCGAATCGGTGAGCGCGCCGAGCACGACCGCCGTCGCCCAGCCGGACGACGGCGGCGGCGGCGCGACTGCCCGCGGCCTGGCCACGCTCGGGGTGATCGTGGCAGCCGGTGTCGGATGGGCGCTGGTGGTACGACGGCGCCGGCGCAGCGATGATCCACCGCCGCGGGTTAGCCGCTGACGGGTCGACAGCACCGTAGATCGCCGCGGAGCGCCGGCCCGTTGACGAGCGCCGGGACGACAACGCACGCCACGCCCGTAATGCCCGTCCGGGGCCGAGGCGCCTACCAGCCATGGGCGCTGGGCCGGGTAGCGGCGCGTGCGGTCGTGGTGGGGGGTGCCGAGCCGGTAACGTCGGTCGGGTGTCTGTTTCCCTGCCGCTCCGCCTCGTGCTCGCCTCGGCGAGCCCTGCCCGTCGTAAGTCTCTTCAGGCCGCTGGGATCGAGCCGGACGTGCTGGTCAGTGGGGTGGACGAGTCCCTGGTGGTGACCGAGCGGGCCGAGGATCTGTGCCTGGAGTTGGCTCGGCTCAAGGCGCAGGCTGTGCTGACCCGGCTGAGTCCCGCCGCCGATCAGCGGACCCTGGTGATCGGCTGCGACTCGGTGCTCGCGTTCGACGGGGAGATTCTCGGCAAGCCTGCGGATCCGGCGGACGCCACCCGGCGTTGGCAGCGGATGCGGGGGCGCAGTGGTGTTCTGCACAGTGGGCACTGCCTGATCGACGTTACCGCTGGGCGGCGGGCAGAGGCGGTGGCGTCGACCACCGTCCACTTCGCTGACATCAGTGACGACGAGATCGCTGCGTACGTGGCCAGTGGGGAGCCGCTGGCGGTGGCTGGCGCGTTCACCATCGACGGGCTCGGCGGACCGTTCGTGGAGCGGATCGAGGGTGACCCGGGTACGGTCGTCGGGCTTTCGATGCCGCTGCTGCGCCGTCTGCTGGCGGAGTTGGGTCTGAACATCACCGATCTGTGGACGAAGATCGCGCCGGGCGGACAGTCGGTCGAGCCGCTCGGTAGCGTCCGGTCATGACCACAAAGTCGATCCCTCTCACTGACGAACTGCACGCGTACCTGATTGCGCACGGCACCCCGCCGGACGAGATCATTCGGGATCTGGCCGAGGAGACCCGGTCGGTGCTGCCGGAGCACGCCACGATGCAGGTGGCCCCGGAGCAGGCGGCGTTCCTGACGTTCCTCACCCGGCTCCTCGACGTGCGGCAGGCCGTGGAGGTCGGCACGTTCACCGGGCTCTCGTCGCTGGCGATCGCGCGCGGGCTGCCCGAGGGCGGGCGGCTCACCTGCTTCGACATCTCCGAGGACTTCACCGGCATCGCGCGACGCTACTGGGCGCGGGCCGGTGTGCAGGACCGGATCGAGCTGCGCATCGGCCCGGCCGCGGACGGGCTGCGGGAGCTGCCGCACGAGCGGTACCTGGACTTCGCGTTCATCGACGCGGACAAGACCGGCTACCCGGTCTACTGGGCGGAGCTGGTGCCCCGGATGCGTCCGGGCGGGGTGATCGCCGTTGACAACGTGCTGCGCGGCGGGCGGGTGATCGCGCCGGAGAACGAAGGTGACCGGGCGATCGCCGCCTTCAACGACGAGGTGCTGGCCGACGTGCGGGTCGACCCGGTGATGCTGCCGGTCGCGGACGGCCTGACCCTGGCCCGGGTGCGCTGACGATCGCAAGCCAAATCAAAGGCTGAGCGCCGCAGGCGCGGATGTCGGGGTGTCCCCTGCCCGGGGACACCCCGACATCGCGTGCCAGGTCAGCGGACGCTACGGGCGAACTGGCGGGCGGCCCAGAAGACCCCCGCCGCCGCGAGCACCGCGGTGATGGTCAGTCCCTGCCAGACCTTGTCGCTGCCCAGGTCCCCGGCGAACAGCGCCCGGGTGCCGTCGACGGCCCAGGAGAACGGGTTCCAGTCGGCGATGCCCTGGAGCCAGCCGGGCGCGAAGGTGAGCGGCAGCAGGATGCCGGAGAGCAGCAGCACCGGCTGAGCCACCGTGTTCATCAGCGGGGCCAGCGCGTCCTCGCTCTTGACCTTGAGCGCGACGCCGTACGAGACGGCCGAGGTCATCAGCGCGATCAAGGCGAGCATCAGGTACGCCAGCAGCAGGTCCCCGATGAACACCCGCAGGTCGAACAGGAGCGCCAGGAGGGTGATGATGACCGCCTGGACGATGAGCGAGACCACGTCGCGTAGCGAGCGGCCGAGCAGCAGGGCGAGCCGGCTGACCGGCGTGACCCGGGAGCGTTCGATGACGCCGGCGCGGAGTTCGGCGATCAGGCCGAACCCTTGGAACAGGCCGCCGAAGATGGCCAGCAGCACCAGCAGTCCGGGTACGAAGATCTTGTAGGCGGCGGCCTGGGTGGGCGCGTTCAGCGCCGGCTTGAGCAGCGGGGCGAAGAGCAGCAGGTACATCACCGGCTGGAAGACGCCGACGAAGACCCAGACCGGGTTGCGCAGCAGCAGCTGGATCTGGCGCTGGAAGATGAGCCAGGTGTCGCGGGCGAGTTTCATGACGATTCTCCTGTGATGGGTGCTCAGGACTCGCGCAGCGAGCGGCCGGTCTTGGTCAGGAAGACGTCGTCCAGGCTGGGGCGGTGCAGCTCGATCGAGCGCAGCTCCAGCCCGGCGTGGTCGAGTCTGCGCAGCACCTGCGGGATGGCGGTGGCGCCCTCGTCGACATAGAGGCGCAGGCCGCCCTCGTCGGCGGTCTCCAGCTTGTTGACGTACGGCTCGCTGTCGAGCACCTCGGCGGCCTGCGGGGTGGCGGCCAGGTCCAGCCCGACCAGCACCACGTCGCCGGAGATCTCGCGCTTCAACTCGGCCGGAGTTCCCTCGGCCACCACCTCGCCGTTGTCCATGATCGCGATCCGGTCGCAGAGCGCGTCGGCCTCGTCCAGGTAGTGCGTGGTGATGAAGACGGTCATCCCGTCGCTGCGCAGCCGTCGGATCTCGTCCCACATGTGCGCGCGGCTCTGCGGATCGAGGCCGGTGGTCGGCTCGTCCAGGAAGACGATTTTCGGCTCGTGGATGATGCCGAGCGCGATCTCCACCCGTCGGCGTTGACCGCCGGAGTAGGTCTTGCACTTGCGGTCGGCGTACTCGGTGAGCTGGAAGGCGTCCAGCGCGCGGGCCGCGCGACGTTGGGCGTCGGCCTTGCCGATGCCGTACATCCGGGCGTGCAGGACCAGCTCCTCGCGGGCGGTGGACTCGTCCCAGGTGCTGCCGCCCTGCGGCACGTACCCGATTCGGCGGCGCACCTCGGCGGGGTCCTTGCGCAGGTCGGCGCCGGCGATGGTGGCGTCGCCGCCGTCCGGCTCGATCAGCGTGGCGAGCATCCGCAGCGTGGTGGTCTTGCCGGCACCGTTCGGGCCGAGGAAGCCGAAGATCTCGCCCTCGGCGACCTCCAGGTTGACGCCCCGCACGGCGTCCACCGTCTTCGTCTCTCGACCCGCGCGGGAGCGGAACGACTTCCGCAGCCCCCTGGTCTCGATCATCTCTGCTCCTGGTCGTTTCGGGCCGGCCAGTGCCGGCGGTCGAGTGGGACGCCGCCAGATGGCGCACTCCCCCGCTGTGCCGACAGCAGGCTAACGCGATATAGCGTTTTTAGTCAACGTTGATTATTTCGCGTCAGAGGCGGTCGGCCGGTCCCCGCTGTCGGTCCAATGCGGCCAGAGCTCAGCCCCGTCCAGCTCAGCAGGCAGGTACGACACTCCGGAGTCGATCCGTTCCGCGATCCGCTCACACCAACCCGACTCGGCCTCGGCCCGCGCCGCCCAGAGCTCGAACAACCAACTGACGTGCACCGGCTTGGTGGTGCGCATCCAGTCCGAATCGAGGGAGGCACGCATCGACTCGACGCTGGCGCGCAGCAGGTTGGCCCGGTTCCGCAGGGCCGCCGCCGCCTCCGAGCGCGGCAGCGCCGGCAGGAAGGAGAACGCCGCCGCGAACGGGTCCAGCGGCTCGGACAGGCCCCACCAAAAGCCGCGCAGTAGCGTCTGGAACTCGTCCTCCCCGGTGGCGGTGACCTCGTAGGTGGTACGCGCCGGGCGGGCGCCGACCTGCTCGGTGGCGACGGCGCGGAGCAGGCCCTCCTCGGTGAGTTTGCGCAACGCGTGATAAATCGAGCCGGGCTGCACGTTCGCCCACCGGTCGGCGTTCCAACTCAGCAGCTCGCGGCGCACGTCGTAGCCGTGTACGGGCTGCATCCACCGCACCAGTCCGAGGATCATCATCCGAGTCGCAGACACCGGACAAGCGTAATAAACAAGTTTGACTAAAGCGCGCCGGCACAGTGCGGCATCCCACACTGAGCGATCGTTAGGGTCACCAGGGTGGCCGATACACTCCCGGTCAGTAACCTGCCGGGAGGAGCCACGAAGGTGCGCAAGGTACTCATCGCCAACCGCGGCGAGATCGCCGTCCGGGTGATCCGCGCCTGCCTCGACGCTGGCCTGGGCTCCGTCGCGGTCTACGCGGACTCCGACCGCGACGCCCTGCACGTCACGCTCGCGGACGAGGCGTACGCGCTCGACGGGGACAGCGCGGCCGAGACGTACCTACGCATCGACAAGCTGCTCGACGTGGCCGCCCGTGCCGGTGCCGACGCCGTGCACCCCGGCTACGGCTTCCTGTCCGAGAACGCCGACTTCGCCCAGGCTGTCATCGACGCCGGGCTGACCTGGATCGGCCCCACTCCGCAGGCGATCCGCGACCTGGGCGACAAGGTCACCGCCCGGCACATCGCCCAGCGCGCCGGCGCTCCGCTGGTCCCTGGCACCCCCGATCCGGTGGCCGGCCCGGACGAGGTGATGGCCTTCGCCGTCGACCACGGCCTGCCGGTCGCCATCAAGGCCGCGTTCGGTGGCGGCGGCCGTGGGCTCAAGGTGGCCCGCACGATGGAGGAGATCCCCCAACTGTTCGAGTCGGCCACCCGGGAGGCCGTCGCCGCGTTCGGCCGGGGCGAGTGCTTCGTCGAGCGTTATCTGGACCAGCCGCGGCACGTCGAGGCGCAGGTCCTCGCCGACCAGCACGGAAACGTGATCGTGGTGGGCACCCGGGACTGCTCTCTGCAGCGGCGGCACCAGAAGCTGGTCGAGGAGGCACCCGCCCCGTTCCTCACCGAGGCCCAGCGGGCGCAGATCCACGACAGCGCCAAGGCGATCTGCCGCGAAGCGGGCTATCACGGTGCCGGCACCGTCGAATACCTGGTCGGCGCGGACGGCACCATCTCCTTCCTGGAGGTCAACACGCGGCTCCAGGTCGAGCACCCGGTCACCGAAGAGACCGCCGGCATCGACCTGGTCCGCGAGCAGTTCCGGATCGCCGACGGCGAGAAGCTGCGGATCACCGAGGACCCGACGCCGCGCGGGCACTCGATCGAGTTCCGGATCAACGGCGAGGACCCGGGCCGCAACTTCCTGCCGGCCCCGGGCACGGTCACCGCTCTGCGGCTGCCCACCGGCCCGGGCGTGCGGGTGGACACCGGTATCTCGGCCGGCGACGTGATCGGCGGCAACTTCGACTCGCTGCTGGCCAAGGTGATCATCACCGGTGAGACGCGCGCCGAGGCGCTGGAGCGGGCCCGCCGCGCTCTGGACGAGATGGTCGTCGACGGGATGGCCACCGCGCTGCCGTTCCACCGGCTGGTGGTGCGGGACGAGGCGTTCACCGCCGAGCCGTTCTCGGTGCACACCCGGTGGATCGAGACCGAGTTCGACAACACCGTGCCGGCGTTCGTCGCCGCCGCCGGCGCCGCCGAGGCGCCGGCCGAGCGCGAGACCGTGGTGGTCGAGGTGGGTGGCAAGCGGCTGGAGGTCAGCCTCCCCGCCGGCTTCGGCGGGGGTACGACCACCGCAGCGCCAGCCTCCCGTAAGCCGGCCCGGCGTGGTGGTGGCGCCAAGGCCGGCGCCCCGGTCGGCGGTGACACGCTCACCTCGCCGATGCAGGGCACCATCGTCAAGATCGCGGTTGCGGACGGCGACACCGTGGCCGAGGGCGACCTGGTGGTGGTGCTGGAGGCGATGAAGATGGAGCAGCCGTTGCACGCCCACAAGGCGGGCACGGTCAGCGGACTCACCGCCGAGGTCGGTGCCGTGATCACGTCTGGTGCCCCCATCTGCACCATCGCTTAAGGAAGGGCACCTTAATAACGCCTGGTGCATAGGAAGGGGCCCTTCCTAACGGGCAATGGGTGTGCGCGCCCCGCCGGGAGTGGTTTGCGGCACCGACCTGGGCGAAGAGCGCCCAGGGCGGGAATGATGGGCCGAGTGCGGTTCCTTCACGGCGCGGTCCCCGCGCACGACCTGACCTATACCGACGTCTTCATGGCGCCGGCCCGCTCCGACCTGGGTTCCCGACTCGACGTCGACCTGTCTACCGGCGACGGCACCGGCACCACCATCCCGCTGGTGGTCTCGAACATGACCGCCGTCGCCGGCCGACGGATGGCCGAGACGGTCGCCCGGCGGGGCGCGATCACCGTGATCCCGCAGGACATTCCGATCGAGGTGGTGGCGACGGTCGTCGCCTGGGTCAAGCAACGGCACCTGGTCTACGACACACCGATCACCCTCGGGCCGACCGACACCGTCGGTGACGCCATCCACCTGCTGCCCAAGCGTTCGCACGGTGCGGTGATCGTGGTCGACGAGGCCGGTCGCCCGGTGGGCGTGGTCACCGAAGCCGACACCGCAGGCGTGGACCGGTTCGCCCAGCTGCGACACGTGATGTCCACCGAGCTGCACACCGTCCCGGCCGACGCGGACCCGCGTACCGGCTTCGACCTGCTCTCCGCTGGCCGGCGTCGACTCGCCCCGGTAGTGGACGCCGAGGGTCGGCTGGTCGGGGTGCTGACCCGGCAGGGGGCGCTGCGGGCCACCCTCTACACGCCAGCGGTGGACGACCGGGGCCGGCTGCGCATCGCGGCCGCCGTCGGAATCAACGGGGATGTCACCGGCAAGGCCGCCGCGCTGCTCGAGGCCGGGGTGGACACGCTGGTCGTGGACACCGCGCACGGGCACCAGGAGCGGATGATGTCCGCGCTGCGGGCGGTTCGCAAGCTGGACCCGGGGGTCCCGGTGGCGGCCGGCAACGTGGTCACCGCCGAGGGCGTACGCGACCTGGTGGAGGCGGGCGCCGACATCATCAAGGTCGGCGTCGGCCCGGGCGCGATGTGCACCACCCGGATGATGACCGGCGTGGGTCGACCGCAGTTCTCCGCGGTGCTCGACTGCTCGGCGGCGGCTCGGCAGCTCGGCCGGCACGTGTGGGCCGATGGCGGCGTCCGGCACCCGCGTGACGTGGCGCTCGCGCTGGCCGCCGGCGCGTCGAACGTCATGATCGGATCCTGGTTCGCCGGCACCTACGAGTCGCCCGGCGACCTGTACACCGACGCGGACGACCGGCGATACAAGGAGAGCTTCGGGATGGCCTCCGCGCGGGCGGTCAGCGCCCGTACCGCCGATGACAGCCCGTACGACCGGGCCCGCAAGGCGGTGTTCGAGGAGGGCATCTCCTCGGCCCGGATGTACCTGGACCCGGCCCGACCTGGCGTCGAGGACCTGATCGACGAGATCATCGCCGGCGTACGCAGCGCCTTCACCTACGCGGGGGCACGGAACCTCACGCAGTTCCACGAGCGGGCCATCGTCGGCGTGCAGAGCGCCGCCGGCTTCACCGAGGGGATGCCGCTGCCCACCAGTTGGTGAGGCCCGGTCAGTCGAAGAGGCGGCTCACCACCGCTCGGGCCGCCTCGCGTGGGTCGTCGCCGACCCGGGGCGGCAGCGCGCCGGCCAGCCACAGGGTCGCGAAGCCGTGCGCGATCGACCAGGCCGCGAGCGCGTTCCGGTCGGCGTCGGCGGGCGTACCCCGGTCGGGGAGGGCCGCCACGCCCGCCTGCAGAGCGGCCCGGGCCCGGCCCCGCGCGGCGACCAGCGCGGCGTCGTCGGGCCGGTAGAGCTCGGGCCGGAACATCACCTCGAAGTGCGCGCGCCGCCGGACGGCGAAGTCGACGTACGCGACGCCGGAGGCCAGCAGGTCGTCGCCCGCCCCGGCCAGCGTCTGCGCCAGGAGGTCGAAGCCCTCAGCGGCCAACGCGGTGAGCAACCCCGCCTTGTCGCCGAAGTGGTGGGCGGGCGCGGCGTGCGACACGCCGGCTCGGCGGGCCAGGTCGCGCAGGCTCAGTGCGGTCGGCCCGACCTCCTCGATCGCTTCCAGCGCGGCGGCGAGCAGGGTTCGCCGCAGATCGCCGTGGTGGTACGTACGCGCCTCGGTCATGCCTGGAATCCTATCTTGCCATTGACAAGATGCCACCCGGAGCGGCAATCTTGCCACTGACAAGTTTCCCCCGAGGAGGATTCCGATGGCACCCCTGATCGCCCTGCTGGTCGGTACGACGCTGGCCCGACTGGCCGGCCTGGCCGGCGTCTCCGCCCTGGACGGCTGGCACCCCGCACTGCGGGTCGGGCTGGCCCTGATGTTCGTGCTGACCGGCGTCGCGCACTTCGTCGGCCAGCGCCGCGCCGGCCTGATCGCCATGGTCCCGCCCGGCCTGCCCCGCCCGGACCTGCTGGTCACCCTGACCGGCGTGCTGGAACTGGTCGGCGCGGTCGGCCTGCTCGTACCGGCGACGGCCCGCCTGGCCGCGGCGGGGCTGGGCCTGCTCATGCTCGCGATGTTCCCGGCCAACATCTCGGCCGCTCGGCGAAAGCTGACCCTGGGCGGCAGCCCGGTGCCCCCGCTCGGGCGACGCGCCGCTCTGCAGATCGCGTTCGTGGCCACCGCGGTGGCTATTTCGTTTGGCCCCTGACGATCAGGGGGCTAATCTGCTTCCCGTGGATCTCGTTACCCTCCAGGACGTGCCGCTCGGCCGACTGCTGGGTGTGGCCGGGCACCTCGTCGGGCAGCGGTGGAACCGCTACCTCGCTGAGGAGCACGGCCTCACCCAGGCCGGCATGGTCACCCTGATGACGCTCGCCCGGGACGGCGAGTTGCCCCATCGGGAGGTCGCCGAGCGGTGCTTCGTCCGCCCGGCGACGCTGACCGGCATCGTTGACACTCTGGCCCGCGAGGGGTTGGTCGAGCGCCAGCGCGACGACAACGACCGACGCAGCGTCCGACTCGCCATCACCCCCGCAGGGCGGGAGCGGGTGGCCGCACTCAGCGCACTGATCCACTCGGGACGCCCGCTCACCTCGGTCGACGCCGATCCGGCGAAGGCCCAGGTGATCCGGGAGTTCCTGCTCGAGGTCATCGGCAGCGGGGACGACCCGCGGATGATCGGACGCCCCACTGAACCGAGGAATCCGGCGTGCTGATCCGACTCCTGCGCAATCAACTGCGCCCCTACCAACGACCGTTGCTGGCGGTGGTGCTGCTCCAGTTCGTGGGCACCATGGCCTCGCTCTACCTGCCCAGCCTGAACGCCGACATCATCGACCAGGGCGTGGCGCGGGGCGACACCGACTACATCGTGCGTACCGGTGGCTGGATGCTGCTGGTCAGCCTGGTCCAGATCATCTGCTCGATCGCCGCGGTCTACCTGGGCGCGCGCGTCGCGATGGGCTTCGGTCGGGACGTCCGGGCAAGGCTGTTCAGCCACATCAACCGTTTCTCCGCCCGCGAGGTCGCCCGGTTCGGAGCGCCGTCGCTGATCACCCGCAACACCAACGACGTGCAGCAGGTGCAGATGCTCGTGCTGATGAGCTGCACGATGCTGGTCGCCGCGCCGATCATGAGCGTCGGCGGCGTGGTGATGGCGCTGCGCGAGGATCTCGGGCTCTCCTGGCTGATGCTGGTCAGCGTGCCGGTGCTGGCCATCGTGCTCAGCCTGATCATCAGTCGCATGGTGCCGGGCTTCCGGCTGATGCAGACCCGGATCGACACGGTCAACCGGGTGCTGCGCGAGCAGATCACCGGGATCCGGGTGGTCCGCGCCTTCGTCCGCGAGCCGTACGAGACCGATCGCTTCGCCGTCGCGAACGCCGATCTGACCGCCACCGCACTGCGGACCGGCCGGCTGCTGGCGCTGATCTTCCCGGTCGTCATGCTGGTGCTGAACGTCTCCAGCGTGGCGGTGCTCTGGTTCGGTGCCCAGCGGGTGGACGCCGGCGCGATCCAGGTCGGCGCGCTGACCGCCTTCCTGCAGTACCTGATGCAGATCCTGATGGCCGTCATGATGGCCACCTTCATGCTGATGATGGTGCCCCGCGCCGCGGTCTGTTCCGAGCGGATCGGCGAGGTGCTGGACACCGACTCCTCGGTGGTCCCCGCCTCCGACCCGGTCACCGAGCCGGTCGCACGGGCCGAACTGGAGCTGCGCGGGGTGCGCTTCCAGTACCCGGGCGCGGTCGACGCGGTGCTGCGGGACATCTCCTTCCGGGCCACGCCGGGCACCACCACGGCGATCATCGGCAGCACCGGCGCCGGCAAGACCACCCTGCTGTCGCTCATCCCCCGGCTGGTCGACGTCACGGCCGGCGCGGTGCTGGTCGACGGGGTGGACGTACGGGAGTTGGAATCCGACGAGCTGTGGCGTCGGATCGGCCTGGTGCCGCAGCGGCCGTACCTGTTCAGTGGCACGGTCGCCAGCAACCTGCGCTACGGCAACCCGGACGCCACCGACGAGGAGCTGTGGGCGGCGTTGGAGATCGCCCAGGCCCGGGACTTCGTGGCCCAGATGCCCGGCGCGCTGGACGCCCCGATCGCACAGGGCGGGAGCACCGTCTCCGGTGGACAGCGGCAACGCCTGGCAATCGCCCGGGCCCTAGTCCGAAAGCCGGAGATCTACCTCTTCGACGACTCGTTCTCGGCGCTCGACCTGGGCACCGACGCGCGGCTGCGGGCAGCGCTTCGCCCGGTCACCGAGGACGCCGCGGTGGTGATCGTGGCCCAGCGGGTCTCCACGATCGTCGGCGCCGACCAGATCATCGTGCTTGAGAACGGAGGTGTCGTCGGAGTGGGACGACACGAGGAACTGCTCGACACCTGCCCGACGTACGCCGAGATCGTGGCCTCCCAGCAGACGACGGAGGTGCCGGCATGAGCGAGCCCGAGGAGCCGCGGACCGCGGCCGTACCCACGCAGAAGCCGGCCGGCGACGCGCGGACGCCCGCCGGCGACGGCCCGACGCCCAAGCGGCTGCCACCCGGCGGCCAGCGCGGCGGGCCGCCGTGGATGGGCGCCGGGATGCCCGCCGAGCGGTCGATGACCTTCGTGCCGTCCGCCCGGCGGCTGCTCGGCCGGCTGCGCCCGCATCGCCTGCACCTGGCCGCGATCATCACGCTGGCCGTGGTGAGCGTCGGGTTCAGCGTGGCCGGGCCGAAGATCCTCGGCCACGCCACCGACCTGATCTTCAAGGGGGTGCTCGGTCGGCAACTCGGCCGGCAACACCCGGCGGGCACCACCACCGAGCAGGCTGTCGCCGCGGCTCGGGCCAATGGAAACGACAAATTCGCCGACCTGCTGGCGCGGATGGACGTGGTGCCCGGCGTGGGCATCGACTTCTCCGCACTGGGCCGGGTGCTGCTGTTGGCGCTCGGGCTGTTCCTGGCGGCGAGCCTGCTGATGTGGTGGCAGGGCTGGCTGCTCAACGGGGTGGTCCAGCGCACCGTTCTGCGACTGCGCGCCGAGGTGGAGGAGAAGCTCAACCGGCTGCCGCTGCCCTACTTCGACCGGCAGCCCCGCGGTGAGCTGCTCAGCCGGGTCACCAACGACATCGACAACATCTCCACCAGCCTCCAGCAGACCCTCAGCCAGCTGCTCACCTCGCTGCTGACCGTGGTCGGCGTGCTGGCCGCGATGTTCTGGATCTCGCCGCTGCTGGCCGTGGTGGCCCTGGTCGCCGTGCCGCTGTCGGTGCTGGTCACCCAGCGCATCGCCAAGCGCTCACAGCAGCAGTTCATCGCCCAGTGGAAGCACACCGGCGAGCTGAACGGCCAGATCGAGGAGGCGTACACCGGTCACGAGCTGGTGAAGGTCTTCGGCCGGCAGCGCGAGGTGGAGGCCGCGTTCGCGGCGAAGAACGAGGAGCTGTTCAAGGCCAGCTTCGGCGCCCAGTTCATCTCCGGAATCATCATGCCGTCGATGATGTTCATCGGAAACCTCAGCTACGTGGCGATCGCCGTGGTCGGCGGTCTGCGGGTGGCCTCCGGGACGATGAGCCTCGGCGACGTGCAGGCGTTCATCCAGTACTCCCGCCAGTTCACCCAGCCGCTCACCCAGGTCGCCGCGATGGCCAACCTGCTCCAGTCCGGGGTCGCCTCGGCCGAGCGGGTGTTCGCGGTGCTCGACGCCGACGAGCAGAGCACCGACCCGGTCGAGCCGGCCCGGGTCACCGACCCGCACGGTCGGGTCGAGTTCGAGCACGTCTCGTTCCGGTACGAGCCGGACAAGCCGCTGATCGACGACCTGTCACTGGTCGCCGAGCCGGGGCACACGGTCGCCATCGTCGGCCCGACCGGCGCCGGCAAGACCACCCTGGTCAACCTGGTCATGCGGTTCTACGAGCTGGACGCCGGCCGGATCACCCTGGACGGGGTCGACATCACCAGCATGCGCAGGGACGACCTGCGCGGCCGGATCGGCATGGTGCTCCAGGACACCTGGCTGTTCGGCGGCACGATCCGGGACAACATCGCCTACGGCCGACCGGACGCGACCGAGGACGAGATCCTGGCGGCGGCACAGGCCACCTTCGTGGACCGGTTCGTACGCAGCCTGCCGGACGGCTACGACACGGTCATCGACGAGGAGGGCAGCAACGTCAGCGCCGGTGAGAAGCAGCTCATCACCATCGCCCGGGCGTTCCTCGCCGAGCCGTCCCTGCTGATCCTGGACGAGGCGACCAGCTCGGTGGACACCCGCACCGAGGTGCTGCTCCAGCGGGCGATGGCCGCACTGCGCTCGGACCGGACCAGCTTCGTCATCGCGCACCGGCTCTCCACCATCCGGGACGCCGACCTGATCCTGATGATGGAGAACGGCCAGATCGTCGAGCAGGGCACCCACGAACAGCTGCTGGCCGCCCAAGGCGCGTACCACCGCCTCTACCGTTCCCAGTTCACCGGTGCGGCCGTCGACGAGTTGTCTGCCGCCCCTCTCCAGCCCGCGTCGATCTAGGGCAAATCGCTGTGGATGGAGATCCTCTGACAACGATTCGCCCTAGATCGACGGGCGGGTCAGGCCGGCGGGGGCGGGGACGGGGGCGGGGACGGGGACGGGAGGGGGAAAGGGAGGGGGAGGGGGAGCTGGGCTTGGTGGGTGATTTGGGCGAGGGCCTCGGCGGCGGGCATGGGGGGCAGGGGGTGGCTGTTGCGGGGGCGCAGGGCGAGGGTTCCGGCGGCGGCCTCGCGGGGGCCCAGGACTCCGAGGTACGGGACGCGGCGGCGGGCCGCATCCCGGATCCGGGCGCCCAGCGAACCGGCGGCGTCGACCTCGACCCGCAGCCCCGCGTCGACGGCCCGCCGGGCCAGGTCGGCCGCGGCGTCGGCCTGCCCGTCGTCCACCGGCAGCAGCACCAGTTGGACCGGCGCGTACCAGGTCGGGAAGGCACCCTCGTGCACCTCGATGAGGTACGCGAACAGCCGCTCCATGCTGCCGACCAGGCTGCGGTGCACCATCACCGGCCGACGGCGGCTCCCGTCGGAGGCGGTGTACGACAGGTCGAACCGCTCCGGCTTGTCGAAGTCCAACTGGATGGTGGAGAGGGTCGACTCCCGGCCGGCCGCGTCCACGATCTGAATGTCGATCTTCGGGCCGTAGAACGCGGCCTCCCCCGGCGCCTCGACGTACGCCACGCCGGCCAGCGCGTCCCGGAGCAGCTCCTCGGCACGGGCCCACTGCGCGTCGTCGCCGACGTACTTCTCGCCCGGCCCGCGCAGCGACAACCGGAAGCCCGCCGGGCGGACGCCGAGCGCGGCGTGCGCGGCGCGGATCAGCCCGAGGATCTCCGCGACCTCCTCGCCCACCTGCTCCGGGGCGCAGAAGGTGTGCGCGTCGTTGAGCGAGATGGCGCGTACCCGGGACAGTCCCCCGAGCACCCCGGAGCGCTCCGAGCGGTACATCCCGCCCAGCTCCGCGATCCGCAGCGGCAACTCCCGGTAGGAGCGGCCCCGGGCCCGGAACACCAGCGCGTGGTGCGGGCAGAGTGCCGGCCGGAGCACGAACTCGTCATCGGCGCTGACCCGCATCGGCGGGAACATGTCGTCGGCGAAGTAGCCGAGATGGCCGGAGAGTTCGAAGAGTTCGCGCTTGCCCAACGGCGGGGAATAGACGTGCTGGTGGCCGGATCGGCGTTCCAGCTCCCGGACGTACTCCTCGACGGCATGCCGGGCGGCGGCGCCCGCCGGCAGCCAGATCGGCAGGCCGGCGCCGGCCAGTGGGTCGGAGACGAACAGGTCCAGCTCCCGGCCGAGCCTGCGGTGATCGATCATGTCGTGCTCCTGGATCGGGTACGACCCGGAGGCGACCTGGACTCCGAACGGCGCGCGGCCCTCGGGGGCGGATCGCCCCGGGGCCTGGTCGACGGTGGTTACGTCAGAGCGGCGCGCCGGGGACACCCGGCGTCGTCGTCACCACTACCGCTCTGCGCATGCGGCGACCGTACCCGGCGGGTGGTCGCGGACGCACCCACATTTGTCGCGGCGAAGGGAGGGGCGGGCCGCCGGCGCGGGACCCGCCGGCGGCCCTGGGGCGGCCCACTTCGTCAGGAACGGGGGACCCGACGGTGCTGGGGCCGCGCGCACAACGGTACGCCGACGGACGCCGATCCGGCGACCGCCACGGTTCGGTCGACCGACCGTCGAGCCGTCACCCGAAGCCGGTTCGCCTCGTTGTCACTGGGTGGCCAGTGGTGTCGACGGTCACGACTGGACGGGGCTGTCCACGGTGACGCCGGACACGCCGTCAGGCTCGGTACACCCAATCGGCCGCATCCGGCGAGGTGGCAGGCGTGCCCGAACTACTGACTGACGTCGCGTCGCCGACGTGGGCGTACCTCGCGCTGCTCGGCCTGCTGATCGCGGACGCCTTCGTTCCGGTGATCCCCACCCAGGTCGTCATGATCACCAGCGGCGCTCTCACCGTCTACGGCGGGCTCAGCCTGCCGGTCACCATCGCCGTCGGAGCGCTCGGCGTGTTCGCCGGCGACCTGGCCTGCTACCTGCTCGGTCGGGGTGCGCCAGACCGTCGGGCACCCCGGCACGCCGAACAGAGCAGGGCCCGGCGGATGGCCAGCCGCGTCACCCAGGGGCTACGCCAACCCGGGCCACTGGTCATCCTGCTCTGCCGTTTCGTGCCCGGCGGCCGAATGGCGGCCTGCTTCTCGGCCGGACGCAGCCGCTACCCGTACCGGCTGTTCGTGCTCTACGAGACGGTCGCGGCACTCGGCTGGGCCACCTACGGCGCACTGGTCGGGCACCTGGGCGGCACGGCGCTGACCGAGTCGGCGTGGCGGCTGGCCATCATCGCCACCGCCGCGGCGGGCGGGTTCGCCGCAGCCGGGTGGGCCATGACCCTGGTCAGCGCCCGGCACGCCCGCACCGCCGCCGGCCCCGACATCCCCCTCGACTGAGCGTCGCCCGCGGCACTCGCGCAGCCGTCTCGACGATGCCTCTAGGGGTGGTCCCGGGGACCGAATTCGGTGGCCGTCCCGGATCCGGCTCGGGTCCTCGCGGCGACAGGCTGAGGCATGCCTGGAACCCGGAGCACCGGCCTACTGGCCCTCGGCGGGATCGCCCTGGCGGCGCTGCTGACCGTGATCGGCCACCTCGAAGTCAACGACGACCTCAACCCGCTGGCGCTGACCGTCAGCGACTTCGCGGTCTCCGACCGGGGCGGCGTCATCGACGTCGCCATGGTGGTGCTGGCGCTCGTCACCGTGGCGCTGCTGCACGGGCTGCGCCGCACCAGCCCGCACCGGCCGGGCTTCGGCCGGCCGGCGGAACTGCTGCTCGGCGCGTGGGTGGCCGGGCTGCTGCTGGCCGCGGTGGTGCCGACGAACGACCCCGGCACGGCCATGACCACCGCCGCCTACCTGCACCGGTACGCCTCGGTCATCGCGTTCCTGGCCCTGCCGGTGGCCGGCTGGCTGCTCGCCCGCCGGCCCGACCTGGCGGGCGTGGCCCGCGCACTGCGCACCCTGGTCCTGCTCAGCCTGGCGCTGGCGGCGGCGATGGTCTGGTCCGCCTACCCCGGTGACCGCGTACTGATCGGCCTGGCCGAGCGCCTGCTCATCCTCACCGAGGTCACGGTCCTCGCCACGGTCGCGGTGACTCTCGCCCGGCGGGCTACTCCAGCTCGTGCAGCATCAGTTGGCGGGCTGCTTCGGTGATCGAGCCGGACAGCGACGGGTAGATGGTGATCGTCTGTGCCAGCTCGTTGACCGTCAGGTTGTTCTCCACCGCCATGGTGATCGGCAGGATCAGTTCGCTGGCCTTCGGTGCGACCACCACGCCGCCGATCACCTGCCCGCTGGCCGGCCGGCAGAACAGCTTCACGAAGCCGTCGGAGAGATCGTCCATCTTCGCGCGGGCGTTGCCGGACAACGGCAGCATCACCTGCCGGGCGGGCACCTTGCCGGCGTCCACCTCGTCCTGGGAGACGCCCACGGTGGCCAGCTCCGGGTCGGTGAAGACGTTCGCCGCGACGGTCCGCAGCCGCAGCGGGCGGACCGCCTCGCCGAGGGCGTGCCACATCGCGATCCGGCCCTGCATGGCGGCCACGCTGGCCAGCAGCAGCACCCCGGTGCAGTCACCGGCGGCGTAGATGCCCGGCACGTTGGTGCGGGACACCCGGTCGACCGTCACATAGCCGCCCCGGCCCAGCTCCACGCCGTACTCGGCCAGACCCAGGTCAGCGGTGTTCGGAATCGAGCCGACCGCGATCAGCGCGTGTGAGCCGGTGACCTTGCGACCATCGGAGAGCACGACCTCGACGCCGTCGGCGGTACGCCGGACCGCGTCGGCCCGCGAGTTGTTGAGGATGCTCATGCCCCGGTTGCGGAAGACCCGCTCGATGGCCGACGCCGCGTCGGCGTCCTCGTGCGGCATCACCCGGTCGCGGCTGGAGACCAGGGTGACCTCGACCCCCATCGCCAAATATGCGCTGGCGAACTCGGCGCCGGTCACGCCGGAACCGACCACGATCAGGTGCTCGGGCAGCTCGGGCAGGTCGTACACCTGGCGCCAGGTCAGGATGCGCTCGCCGTCCGGTACGGCGGTCGGCAGCTGGCGCGGCGTCGAACCGGTGGCCACCAGCACGGTGGACGCGGCGATCGAGTATTCCTCCCCGCCGTCGGCCGGGGTGACGATGACCCGGTGGGTGTGCCCGAGAGCGTCCTCACCCAGCCGGGCGGTGCCCGCCACGACGGTGACACCCGCCTTGAGCAGCTTGGCGTGGATGTCCGCGGACTGCGCCAACGCCAGCCGCTTGACCCGCTCGTGCACGGCCCGGGCGTCGACGGTGACCGCCTCCAGGCCGTCCGAGTGCACCCCGAACTCCTCGGTGTCCCGGTAGCCGGTGACCACCCCCGAGCTGGCGATGAAGGTCTTCGACGGTACGCAGTCGGAGAGCACGCAGGCCCCGCCCGCACCGTCGGCCTCCACCACGGTGACATCGGCGTCCAGCTGGGCGGCGACCAGCGCCGCCTCGTACCCGGCCGGCCCCCCGCCGATGATCACGATCCGGCTCACAGCGTTCGCCCTTCGTTGATGCTCACAGTGACTTTCTTCTCCCGACCGCACCCGACACGCACCGTCGTATTCTCCCCCACCCGCCCGCCGGGCTATCGTCATCGCCGTGCGTCATCACGCCGCCTACGGCTCAAACCTGGACCCCGCCCGGATGCGCGCCTACTGCCCGCATTCGCCGATGGTGGGCACCGGGTGGCTGGAGGGGTGGCGGCTCACCTTCGCCGGAGCGGACGTGATCGGCTGGGAGGGTGCGGTGAGCACCCTGGTCGAGTCTCCCGGTGACCGGGTCTTCGTGGCGATCTACGACATCCACCCGTACGACGCGGCACAGCTCGACGAACTCGAGGGTGTGACCGCCGGCACGTACCGCAAGCTGCACGTCCGGGTCTCCACCCTCGACGGCGACGTGACCGCGTGGATCTACGTCTTCGACGGGTACGAGGGCGGCCTGCCGACCTCGTGGTACCTCTCGGAGATCGCGAACGCCGCCGAGAAGGCGGGCGCGCCGGACGACTACGTCACCGAGCTGCGGTCCCGCCCCACCGGCACCGCGTCGGCCTAGCGCGTATCGCACGCCCCCAGTTTGCAACCGCCGCCGGCCGAACCGCCCGGCGGGCCCGGCAGGGGTCGTCAATCACACACCGGCGGGGCGTACGTCACCGGCTGGACGGGTTTGCGGCGGCGAGGTCGGTCCGGGTGCGGTGCAGCAACTCCACCAGTTCGGCGCCGTTGGCGGGCCCGAGCGCCGCGAACGCCGGTGCGGCCAGCCGGTCGGTCACCGCCTCGGCCCAGAGCCGCCGACGTACCAGCGGGCCGACCGGCGGGTACGGCGGCGGCCAGCCGCAGGCCACCGCTCCAGCCTCCCCCTCCGGCCCGGCCAGTACGGCCTCCAGCGGGGTCATTCCGGCGGCGCGTACCGCCAGCAGGTAGGCGCCGGTGAAATGTTCCCGCAGCAGTCGCAGCCCGGCGGCGCACCGGGCACCCGGGGGAAGGTCCGGCAGCGGCATCGCCCGCCAGGCGGCGAAGAGCGGCATGGCGCTGGCGTCCGCCGCCGCCACCGCCCGGTCGACCAGCCCGGCCAGGCGCTCGGTCCCGGGCAGCGGCCCGAGTCGCTGCGCACCCCACCGGCAGCACTCGTCGAGGCTCGCGGCAGCCACCTCCGCCGGCCGGAGAGTCCGGGTGGTGGCGTCCCAGCCATCGGCGACCGCTTCCGGGGCGATGAAGCCGAGGGCGGCCGCCGCCGTCTCGGCCCGTACGTCGCCGAGCGCGCCGGCCCGGCCGCTGATGTAGAAGGCCCATCCGGAGATCCCGAGCAGTCGGGCCCGGCGCAGCGTGGTCGGGTCCCGGCTGAACGCGTCGCCCAGGTCGAGCACGACGGGTTTGCTGGCGGCGGCGACCTGCTCCGGCGTCATCCGAGCGCCACCCCGGGGCACCTCGGCCCGTCGCCTCGTCCAGCCGGCCGAACCGGAACCACCGGCCCGCAGAGGCTCGCCCGCTCGTCGTCGTCCATCGATGGTCAGTCTGCCGGGCCGCCGCCGGAGTCCGCATTCCCCTCTTCGGCCTCCAACGCCTCGACCGCAGCCTCGACCTCGCCCGCGCGCCGCCGGGCCACGGTGACCGCCCGCTCGGCCGCTCGCCGGGCGAGCTTGGCCCGGCTCAGGTCCTGCTCGGCGACCGCCCGCCGCCGTTCCAGCTCGGCCAGCTCCGTCTCGATGCGGTCGAGCACCTCGGCGCCGTCGCGCTCCTGCCCGGTGGCCTCGGACAACTCGGCCTCGGCCCGCTCCTGGTCGGTCCGCGCTCTGGCCAGTTCCCGGTCGAGTGCCCGGCGCTGTCGGGCCCGCTCGGCCCGAGCCGCCCGTTGCGCCGCCCGTTCGGCCTGCTCGGCGCGCTCGGTGGCCCGGTCGGCACGAGGGGTCGCCTCGGGGCGCGTCCGCTGCGCCCCGGGCCGATGGGCCGGCAGTTCCGCGGCCGGCTCCTCGTCATCGTCGGTGACCAGCCGCAACTGCGGTCGGGGAACCTCGCCGAACCCGGCGTAGCTGGCCGCTCGGAGCAGGCGGCCGGCCCGGACCTGCTCGGCGACCTCGACGTCGGAGAGCGCCGCGTTCAGGGTCGCCTCCACCTCGGCCAGCGGCAGTTTGCCGGCCGACGGCGCGTCCGGCTCCGCGGCGGCGAGTTTGCGGACCTCGGCGACCAGGGCACCGACCACCGCCCGGCGCTGCGCGGACAGCTCCCGGAGCCGGGGCCCGCGTAGCTCCCGTTGGGCGGCCCGGAGCGCGTCGGCGAGCTGCACCAGGTCGGCGACCAGCTCGGGACGCTGGATGGCGAGCAGATTCACCAGCCAGGCGGCCACCGTGGGACGGCGTAGCCGGGCCAACTGCCGGGCGGTGGTCGGGTCGCCGGCACGGCGGGCCTCGGCCACGGCGGCGTCCCGGGCGGCCACGAACCGGTCCGGTGGGTTGCGGTAGAGCTGCTGCACCAGCTCCGTCAAGGGGCCGGGCATGGCCTCAGACGTCCACCCGGCTACCGGGCTCCAGACGCCGGTATTCGGTGCCGGACAGCGCGGTGTACTGCCGGTTGAGCACGCCCAGCCCGTTGTCGTTGAGCAGCCCGTCGTGCAGCGCGTACGCGCGGCGCGGGGCGACCGCCCGGATGAAGTCGACCACCTCGGAGAACTTCGACCAGGGGGCGTGGATCGGGGCGAAGAGGGTGTCGACCGGCGTGTCCTCCGGTACCACCAGGGAGTCACCGGGGTGGTAGACCACGTCGTTGATCAGGAAGCCGAGATTCTCCACCACCGGGATGTCCGGATGGATCACCGCGTGCCGTCCCCCGTAGGCGCGTACCGCCACTCCTGCGGCGGTGAACGACTCGCCCGGCGTAACGGGGCTCAGCGTCTCGGCGGCGTCGCCCAGGGTCTTGGTGAGCGAGGCGGGCCCGTGGATCGGGAACGGACGCTGGTCGAGCTGGCGGCGTACCGCCGCGATGTTGAGGTGGTCGGGATGTTCATGGGTGACCAGCACCGCGTCCGCACTGTCCAGCGCCGCCGGGTCGCTGAACACGCCGGGGTCGACGACGAGCACTCCCCCGTCGTGCTCCACCCGGAGGCAGGAGTGGGCGTATTTGGTGAGCCGCATCGTGACTCCTCGAATATCGAATCGTGACGTCCCCAGCGCAGTCTGCCGGAACCAGCCGACGGGCGCGTCGCGTCCCAGGTATCGCCACACCGGCTGACGACGATGGGAGCGGGGATGGACGGACCGGCGGGACGACGGCACGGCACACTGCTGGCGGCAACGGCACTGACCGCGTCGCTGGTGTTGACGGGGTGCGGGGCGGGCGACAGCGGCGCGAAGGACACGGCTGGCTCGGCGGCCGAGGCACCGGCCGCGAACGGTGGCGCGGCCGACACAGACCTCGGCGCGGCCAAGGAGGGTCGCCCGGACGCGGCGGGGGCGGCCGGTGCCGGCGCACCGGATTTGCGGGTCGACCAGCGGGCGATCATCTACACCGGAGCGATGCGGGTGCAGGTGGCGAATGTGGACAATGCCGCGCGCGACGCCACCGCCGCGGTCACCCGGGCCGGTGGTTTCATCGGTGGCGACCAGCGGCGCAACGCCGAGGCCGACGCGGTGGCGGAGTTGCAGTTGCGGGTGCCGGCGGCGAAGTTCGCCGGGGTGGTGGAGGAGATCGCGAAACTCGGCAAACAGCAGAGCCGGGAGATCAACACCCAGGACGTCACCGAGGAGACCGTCGACCTGGACGCCCGGATCACCACCCAGCGGGCCCGGGTGGACAGCGCCCGCCGACTGCTCGCCCGAGCCAGCACGATCACCGACCTGGTGTCGTTGGAGAACGAGCTGGGTCGCCGGGAGGCCGATCTGGCCTCGTTGGAGGCCAAGAAGCGGCGGCTGGCCGACCTGACCGCCCTCTCCACGATCACCGTGTCACTGGTCGGGCCGGCGGCGAAGACCGTCGAGGAGGAGACCGAGACCGGCTTCCTGGTCGGGCTGAAGGGCGGCTGGAAGGCGTTCGTCGTCTCGCTGGGCGTCCTGCTCACCGTGCTGGGGGCGCTGCTGCCCTGGATGGTGGCGCTCGGCGTACCGCTGGCGGTGTTGCTGCTGGTGCTGCGCCGCCGGCGGAAGGCCCCGGCGTTGGTCGCTCCGGTCAGCGCACCGCAGCCAGTGCCCGCAGCGCGGTCTGCACCATGACGCGTACGCCGGCCGGGATGGCCCGCTCGTCCACGTCGAAGGACGCGCGGTGCAGGTCGACGTTGGGCCCGGAACGGCCCACGCCGAGCCGGGCGAGGGCGCCGGGGACGTACTCCAGGTACCAGGAGAAGTCCTCGCCGCCCATGCTCTGCGGCGTCTCGGCGATTCCGTCCGGGCCGAGCGCGGCGGCGGTGGCGGCGGTCAGCACCTGGATGGCCCGGGAGTCGTTGCACACTGGCGGCCGGCCGCGCAGGTATTCCAGGTCGACGGTGGCGCCGGTCGGGGCGATCACGTCCCGGACCACCTGAGCCACGATCTTGGGAGCCTGCTCCCAGGTGTCCCGGTCCATCACCCGCAGCGTGCCGGACGCGCACGCCTCGGAGGGGATGACGTTGTAACGGGTGCCGGCCGCGGCGTGGCCGAAGACCAGCAGCAGCCCGCTGTTGGCCGGCACCCGGCGGCTGACCAGTGCGGGCACCTCGGTGATCAGTCGGCCGAGCGCATCGACCAGGTCGACGGTCAGGTGCGGACGTGCGGTGTGCCCGCCCGGCCCGGAGAGCCGGACGGTGACGTTGTCCGCGGCGGCGGTGATCGGGCCCACCCGTAGGCCGACCTGGCCGACCGGCAGGTTCGGGTCGCAGTGCAGCGCGAAGATCTGCACCACGTCCTCCAGGCCGCCAGCCTCGATGACCTCCAGCGAGCCGCAGGGCAGGATCTCCTCGGCCGGCTGGAAGATGAGCCGGACCCGGCCGTCCAGCTCGCCGAGGTCGGCGAGCTGGGCCAGCAGCATGCCGACGCCGAGCAGGATCGAGGTGTGCACGTCGTGGCCGCAGGCGTGGCAGACGCCCTCCACCGTGGACCGGTAGGGCACGTCCTTGGGGTCGTCGAGCGGCAGCGCGTCGATGTCGGCGCGCAGCGCCACGACCGGGCCGTCGGGACGGCCGTTGATGTCGCAGATCACGCCGTTGCCCTTGGGCAGCAGCCGTGGGTGCAACCCGGCCAGCGAGAGTTCCCGGGCGATCAGGGCGGCCGTCTCGAACTCCGTGCCGGACAGCTCGGGGTGCGAGTGGAGGTGACGGCGCGTGGCGATCAGCCCGGGTACGCGGAGCGCGAGAACATGGTCCAGGTCGCTGGGCAGGGGCTCGGACCCGGGCGGCGTCTCCAGCCAGGACGACCCCAGCTGGCCGCCGGTGGGCAGCGTCAACGCACTCGTCACGTCGAATTCTCGATCACTAGAGATGGATGGATCATCGGGGACAGCAGACAGCCTAGACCTCCGGCGGTGACGCTGCGCAACCTCGTTACGGTGATGATCAGAGCGCGTAGCGTCACGTATGCCCTGCTGGGAGCGCTCGGAGATCTGCGGGACAGCAGGTAGATCGCGGTCGAACGCCGTCAACTGCCCCTCACCTCCTACAACGCGTAACCGATCATGGCGGTCGCGAGTCCCGGCGCCCGGTCGCGGGGCCCTGTTGCGAATTGTCGCATTAGTCGGGGTGGTGAACTAACAGTCCGACAATAAGCCGACCACGCTCCGCAACGAGCCGGATAAAGACGCTCACACGCGCCCGCCTCCCGCGACCGCACACGGTGTGCGTTCCCGGTCACCCGGTCGGGGTACCCCCAAACCTGTTCGGCATACCCCGGCGGCACTCAGAACCGGTCGGTGGGCCGGTACAGCCCCCACGCCTCGCGCAGCGTCCCGCAGACCTCGCCGACCGTGGCCCGGGCCCGCAGCGCCTCCTTCATCGGGTACAGCACGTTCTCCGAACCGTCGGCGGCGGACCGCAGCGCGGTGAGGGCTCGCGACACCGCGTCGGCGTCCCGCTCGGCGCGCAGCCGGGCCAGCCGCTCGGCCTGGGCCGCCTCGATCGTCGGGTCGACCCGCAGCGGCTCGTACGGCTCCTCCTCGTCCACGGCGAACCGGTTGAGCCCGACCACCACCCGCTCGCCCGAGTCGATCTCCTGGGCGATCCGGTACGCGGACTGCTCGATCTCCCGCTTCTGGAACCCGGCCTCGATCGCGTCCACCGCCGAGCCGTGGTCGGCCACCCGC
Source organism: Micromonospora vulcania (assembly GCF_042658605.1). Lineage (NCBI taxonomy): Bacteria > Bacillati > Actinomycetota > Actinomycetes > Micromonosporales > Micromonosporaceae > Micromonospora > Micromonospora vulcania. The sequence continues at coordinate 137,915 of NZ_JBHSQS010000005.1, forward strand.
TCCATCAGCTCGACGGCGGCGGCCTCGAGTTCATCGGTCATCGCCTCCACCACGTACGAGCCGGCGAACGGGTCGACGGTGGCGGTGAGGTCGGTCTCGTACGCCAGCACCTGCTGCGTACGCAGCGCGAGCCGGGCCGCCTTCTCGGTGGGCAGTGCGATCGCCTCGTCGAAGCTGTTGGTGTGCAGCGACTGCGTACCGCCGAGCACCGCGCCGAGCCCCTGCACCGCCACCCGGACCAGGTTCACCTCCGGCTGCTGGGCGGTGAGCTGCACGCCGGCGGTCTGGGTGTGGAAGCGCAGCATCAGCGACTTCGGGTCCTTGGCCCCGAAGTCGTCGCGCATCAGCCGGGCCCAGATCCGCCGGGCGGCACGGAACTTCGCCACTTCCTCCAGCAGCGTCGTGCGGGCCACGAAGAAGAACGACAGCCGAGGCGCGAAATCGTCCACCGCGAGCCCGGCGGCCAGCGCGGCTCGGACGTACTCCACACCGTTGGCCAGGGTGAACGCGACCTCCTGCGCGGGCGTCGCGCCGGCCTCGGCCATGTGGTAGCCGGAGATGGAGATGGTGTTCCACTTCGGCACCTCCTTGCGGCAGTACGCGAACGTGTCGGCCACCAGGCGCAGCGACGGCTTCGGCGGGTAGATGTACGTCCCGCGAGCGATGTACTCCTTGAGGATGTCGTTCTGGATGGTGCCGTTCAGCGCCGAGCCCGGGACGCCGTTCTCCTCGGCGACGAGCTGGTAGAGCAGCAGCAGCACCGACCCGGGCGCGTTGATGGTCATCGAGGTGGAGACCTTGTCCAGCGGAATGTCGGCGAAGAGCAGCCGCATGTCCTCGATGGAGTCGATGGCCACGCCGACCTTGCCGACCTCGCCGTGCGCGATCGGGTCGTCCGAGTCGTAGCCCATCTGGGTCGGCAGGTCGAAGGCGACCGAGAGGCCCATCGTGCCCGCCCGCAGGAGCTGGTGGTAGCGGGCGTTGGACTCGACGGCGGTGCCGAAGCCGGCGTACTGGCGCATGGTCCACGGGCGGGAGGTGTACATCGTGGGGTAGACCCCCCGGGTGTACGGGAACTCGCCGGGGCCGCCCAGCCGGGAGTCCAGGTCCTCCGGAAGGTCGGCCGCCGTGTAGACGCCCTTGATCGGGAAACCGGACTCGCTTGACCGCCGTTCGTTCATCCCCGGATGGTAGGACGCTCGGGCGTTCCGTCGGGTGAGGGATACCGCACAGTGCGTCCCGACCGGTCGACAAGAGGTGAACGATCGACCACGTTCTGTCGACTTCGATAAACGTCCGTCGCGTCGGCTTTCGCATCGGGCGTCGGAACCAGCAAGATAGGGGGGTTGTGTCCCAGCCCCCCTCGATTTCCCCCGGTGGCTTTTCTGTGACTCAGATCCCGACGTGGAGCGGCGGACCAGTCAGTCCCGCCAACGGACGCGCGGCACCCGGCACCACCATCGGTGACCGGTACTCGCTGCGGTCCGCGGTGGGCAACGGCGGAATGGGTACGGTGTGGCGCGCCACCGACACCCTGCTTCGCCGGGACGTGGCGGTGAAGGAGGTCGTCCTGCCCCCGGGGCTGGCCCCCAGCGACCGCGACGCCATGTACGAACGCACCCTGCGTGAGGCCCGCGCCGCGGCCGCGATCCAGCACCCCGCCGTGGTGCAGGTGTACGACGTGGTCACCGAGGCCGGCCGGCCGTGGATCGTCATGGAGCTGCTGGACGCCCGCAGCCTCGCCGACATGGTGATCGAGGACGGGCCGGTGGCCCCGCGCGCGGTGGCCAAGATCGGCATCGCGCTGCTCGGCGCTCTCGAGGTGGCGCACGCGATCGGCGTGCTGCACCGCGACGTCAAGCCCGCCAACGTGCTCATCTGCAGTGACGGCCGCTGCGTGCTGACCGACTTCGGTGTCGCCCGGATGCCGACCGACGTGCAGCTCACCACGCCCGGCATGGTGCTGGGCTCGCCGCACTTCATCTCGCCGGAACGGGCCATGGGGCAGGAGTTCGGCCCGCCGAGCGACCTCTTCTCGCTGGGCGTGACGCTCTACACGGCGGTGGAGGGGCGCCCGCCGTTCGACAAGGGCGACCCGATCGAGACCATGCACGCCGTCGTGGAGGACCCGCCGGCCCCGCCGCAGCGCAGTGGCCCGCTCACCCGGGTGCTGATGGGTCTGCTGGAGAAGGACCCGGCCCGCCGGCTGGACGTGCACACCTCCCGGGCCATGCTGCGCGAGCTGCTCGCCGGCCCGCTGGGCAGCACCGCCACGGCCGTGCACTCGGTCACCGACCCGTACGCCGTGGTGCCGGTGCAGCAGCGCCCGGCACCCGTACCCCCGCCGGCCCAGCCGGAGCCGAAGGCCGACAACCAGATCGGCGGCCGGGCGATGCTGGCCCCGGGTGAGTCGCTGACCGACCGGTTGGCCGCACTGCGCCGGGGCGAACGCCCGCCGCCGCCCGCCGGGGCCGGTGCCGGGCTCGACGTCACCAGCGCGGACGCGCTCGCCGGCCCGCTGCACACGCCCACCGGCGCGATGACCGCGACCGGCCGACCCGCCGGCGGACGCACCTACGGCAACGCGGACGCCACCCAGCGGGTGGACGTCGGCGGGCACCCGGACGCCACCCAGCGGGTCAGCTACGGCAACCGGCCCGAGGCCACCCAGCAGGTCGGCTACGGCGGTGCGCCGGAGGCCACCCAACGCATCGGCGGCACCTACGGCGGCGGCAACCAGTGGTCGGTGCCGGGCACCGGCCAGCCTTGGGCCACACCGCCCGCCAGGTCGGGCGGCAGCGCCCTGGACAAGGTCCGCGCCACCGGGGGCCAACTGGTCACCACGGTCAAGGGGTGGCCGCGCAAGGTGCAGCTCGCCGCGGCCGGAGGGCTGGCGCTGGTGCTGCTGCTCAGCATCGTGGCGCTGTCCAGCGGCGGTGACGACCCCGCCTCGAACGCTCCGCAGGCCCAAACCAGCCCGTCCGCCCCGGCCGGCCCGGCCCTGGAGATGCAGGAACACTCCGCCCGGGGCGTGCAGGTGATGGTGCCGAAGGGCTGGAAGAAGGCCACCGGCACCAGCTACATCGACTACATCGACCCCGAGGACGACGGCCGCAAGATCCGCATCCTCACCGAGAAGTGGACCGGGACGCCCACCCGCTGGGCGGAGAGCGCGCAGAACTTCCTCCGTACCAAGAGCACGACCTGCAAGAAGCCGTACGAGCAGGTGGCCATCGCCGAGCAGGAGTCGGCGGGCAGCCCGGGCATCGAGTTCGAGTACACCTGCGGCACCGGTGGCGACATGCGGCACGGGGTGTGGCGTGCGGTGGTCAAGGACGGCAAGTCGTACTCGTTCTACCTCTCCGCCACCGAGGCCAAGTTCGGCGAGAGCAAGCCGATCTTCGACGAGATGGTGAAGACGTTCCAGCTCACCGGGAACGGCTGAGCCGGAGGGAACCGACAGGGGTGATCCGCCGCCGTGCTATCAAGAGGCATGGCGGCGGACACCACTGAGATCGACGACATTCGCGAGCAAGCCCGGCGTTGGCTGGCGGACGACCCCGACCCGGCCAGCCGCGACGAGCTGACGGCGGTGCTCGACGGGCTGCCGGCGACCGCCGCCGAGCTGGCCGACCGGTTCGCCGGGCCATTGACCTTCGGCACCGCGGGCCTGCGCGGCCCGCTGCGCGCTGGCCCGAACGGAATGAACCTCGCCGTGGTCACCCAGGCCGCCGCCGGTCTGGTCGGCTGGCTCGCCGCTCAGGGCGGCACCGGCCCGCTGGTGATCGGGTACGACGCCCGGCACGGCTCCCGCCAGTTCGCCGAGCGGACCGCCCAGGTGGCCACCGGGGCCGGTCGGCCGGCGCTGCTGTTGCCCCACCCGCTGCCCACTCCGGTGCTGGCGTACGCGGTGCGCCAGCTCGGCGCGGTGGCCGGAGTGATGGTCACGGCCAGCCACAACCCGCCACAGGACAACGGCTACAAGGTCTACCTGGGCGCCGAGCTGGGTGGCGAGCTGGGCGCGGGCGCGCAGATCGTGCCGCCGGCTGACGCCGGCATCGAGGCCGCCATCCGGGCGGTCGGTCCGTTGGCTCAGGTGCCGCTGGGCCAGCCCGGTCAGGTGCTCGGTGAGGACCTGGTCGCCTCGTACGTCGAGCGGGCCACCGCCGTGATCGCGCCGGAGGGGTCCCGGGACCTGACCGTGGCGTACACCCCACTGCACGGTGTGGGTGCCGCGGTGCTCACCGCCGCCTTCGCCCGGGCCGGCTTCCCCGTCCCCGGCGTGGTGCCCGAGCAGGCCGAGCCGGACCCGGCGTTCCCCACCGTCTCGTTCCCCAACCCGGAGGAGCCGGGGGCGGTGGACCGGCTGATCGCGCTGGCCGACTCCACCGGCGCGGACCTGGCCATCGCCAACGACCCGGACGCGGACCGCTGTGCTGTCGTGGTCCGCGACGACACGACGGGTTGGCGGATGCTGCGGGGCGACGAGGTCGGCGCGCTGCTCGCCGACCACCTGATGCGTCGCGGCGTGACCGGCCTCTACGCCACCACCATCGTCTCGTCGTCGCTGCTGCGGGCGATGTGCGCGGCCCGGGGCCTGCCCTACGACGAGACGCTGACCGGGTTCAAGTGGATCGTCCGGGCCGGCGGCGGAAGCGCCCCGCTGGTCTTCGGCTACGAGGAGGCGCTGGGGTACTGCGTCGCGCCGGAGCACGTGCGGGACAAGGACGGGATCACCGCCGCGTTGACCGTGGCCGAGCTGGCCGCCGGCCTCAAGGCGCAGGGGCGCACGCTGACCGATCGGCTGGACGAACTGGCCGCCGAGTTCGGCGTACACCACACCGACCAGCTCTCCGCCCGGGTCGACGACCTACGGGTGATCGCCGACGCGATGGCCCGGATCCGGGCGGCCACTCCGACCACGCTGCTGGGTCAGCCGGTCGACAGCACCCAGGACCTGCTTCCCGAGTCGGACGTGGTGATCCTGCGTACCGCGTCCAGCCGGGTGGTGATCCGCCCCTCCGGCACCGAGCCGAAGCTCAAGGCGTACCTGGAGGTGGTCGAGCCGGTGCCCGACGGCGATGTCGCCGCCGCCCGCGCCCGCGCCGCGGCGGCGATCGCGCAGCTCCGCACCGAGATCGCCGCCGCCCTCGGGCTTTAGTGAAAGGAAGGGTCCCTTGTTACCGCCTGGTGCATAACAAGGGACCCTTCCTTGCACTTCAGCGGCGGGGGCCGAGAGCTTGGTCGACGGCCCGGCCAAGGGCGGCGACCACCAGGCCGACCGAGGGGCGGACCACCGAGTCGTCGGTGCTCACCTGGCCGGAGAACCCGGCGCCGGTGGCGATCTCCTCCAGGCTGCGGCGGGCGTCGGCGGCGGCCTCGCCGCTGACGCCGAGCGCGGACTCCATCCGCAGCACCGCGACCAGGGTGGCCAGCGCGGCGGTCCGCTCGTCCGGTGCCGCCGCGCCGGTCAGCGCCTCGGCCAGTCGCTGCCGGGTGTCCGCCTCGACGGAGGCGTCCACCACCGGGTAGCGGTGGACGTGGATGAAGCCCAGCTCGGTCTCGTCCACGTCCTGGACCACACCCTGCCGGCACAGGTCACCGAGGATCCGGTCGCGTAGGCCGTGCCGCAGCCGCTGCACCCAGGACGCCGGCGTGTGCGGGGTGTCGGCGGCGATCCGGCCGAGCACCTCGTCGGTGACCGGCTCGCCGGTGGGCGTCGGGTCGACCACCGTCAAGGACCCGTCGGTGTACGCGAGCCGGCCGGCCAGGGCCAGCTCGACCAGCACCGCCGCGGCCATGCCCAGGTCCAGGCTGATCCGCGGCATGGTCGCCTTGCCGGTCGTGTCGTCGTACGCGAGCAGGAGCAGCTCTTCGGCGAGCGCAACACCAGTCATGGCCGGAGACGGTAGCGGGTCCACGCACCCTCGTGCGCGGACCCGCCCGGACTCGACGTCGACTCCGGTGCTGACTCAGAACCGGGGCATGCCGCCGAACTGGCGGTCGCCGGCGTCGCCGAGCCCGGGGACGATGAACATCCGGTCGTTCAGACCCTCGTCGATCGCGGCGGTGACCAGTCGCAACGGCAGGCCGGAGCGTTCCAGCCGCTCGATGCCGACCGGCGCGGCGAGCACGCAGAGCACGGTGATGTCGGTGCAGCCCCGGTCGGCCAGCAAGCGGCAGCAGTGCTCCAACGAGCCGCCGGTGGCGAGCATCGGGTCGAGCACCAGCACCGGCAGGCCGGACAGCTCCCGGGGCAGCGACTCCATGTACGCGCGCGGCTCGTAGGTCTCCTCGTCGCGGGCCAGGCCGACGAAGCCCATCGAGGACTCGGGCAGCAGGCCGAGCGCGGCGTCCGCCATGCCCAGGCCGGCCCGCAGCACCGGCACCAGCAGCGGCGGGTTGGCCAGCCGGGTGCCCTCGGTGCCGGTGACCGGCGTCTGCACCGGGTACCGCTCGACGGGGAAGGAGCGCGCCGCCTCGTACACCAGCATGGTGGTCAGTTCGTGCAGCGCGGCCCGAAACGTCGAGGAATCGGTGCGCGCGTCCCGCATGGCGGTCAGCCGGGACTGGGCCAGCGGGTGGTCAATGACGTGTACGTCCACGATCGCTCAACCTACCGGTCCGTCCGGCGCGGCGGTGCGGGTGCGGCCGGACCAGCGACGCCGCTCACGTGGAGTCGCCGTTCGGGGTCACGTGAGCAAGATCACTCAGCTTGCCGGTGCGTAGACTTCGGGGCATGACGGCGACAGCGACGTCGGCCCGGTCGGAGCTCTCCGAGCTGGGACGATCCGAGACCGCTCTGCGGACCTTCCTGCACGGCCTACCGGGCGTGGACCAGGTCGGCGCGGAGCAGCGGGCGGCACAGCTCGGCACCCGCTCCATCAAGACCACTGCCAAGGCCCAGGCGATCGACCTGGCGATCCGGATGGTCGACCTGACCACCCTGGAGGGGGCGGACACCCCGGGCAAGGTCCGCGCGCTGGCCGCGAAGGCGCTGCGCCCGGATCCGGCCGACCTGTCCTGCCCGCACGTCGGCGCGGTCTGCGTCTACCCGGCGATGGTTCCGTACGTCGCCGAGGTGCTGCGCGGAAGCGGCGTACACCTGGCCAGCGTGGCGACGGCCTTCCCGTCGGGTCAGGCGCCGCTGGAGATCAAGCTCGCCGACACCCGGGCCGCCGTCGCGGCCGGCGCCGACGAGATCGACATGGTGATCAACCGGGGTGCCTTCCTGGCCGGCCGTTACAAGGAGGTCTACGACGAGATCGTGGCCACCAAGCAGGCCTGCGGCGACGCCCACCTGAAGGTCATCCTGGAGACCGGCGAGCTGGCCACCTACGACAACGTGCGCCGAGCGTCCTGGCTGGCCATGCTGGCCGGCGGTGACTTCATCAAGACCTCCACCGGGAAGGTCCCGGTCGCCGCGACGCTGCCGGTGACCCTGGTGATGCTGGAGGCGGTCCGCGACTTCCGCGCCGCCACCGGGCGGCAGGTGGGCGTGAAGCCGGCCGGCGGCATCAAGACCACCAAGGACGCGATCAAGTACCTGGTGATGGTCAACGAGACCGTCGGCGCGGACTGGCTCGACCCGGACTGGTTCCGCTTCGGCGCGTCCAGCCTGCTCAACGACCTGCTGATGCAGCGCACCAAGCTGACGACCGGCGTCTACTCCGGTCCCGACTACTTCACCCTGGACTGATAGCCGATGTTCGAATACGCACCCGCCCCCGAGTCCCGCTCGGTGGTGGACATCAAAAGCGCCTTTGGGCTGTATATCGGTGGGGAGTTCGTCGACCCCGTCGACGGCGGCAGCTTCAAGTCGATCAACCCCGCCTCCGAGGAGGTGCTGGCCGAGATCGCCGAGGCCGGCGCCGAGGACGTGGAGCGCGCGGTACGCGCGGCCCGCAAGGCGTACGACAAGGTCTGGGGTCCGATGCCGGGCCGCGACCGGGCCAAGTACCTGTTCCGGATCGCGCGGCTGATCCAGGAGCGTTCCCGCGAGCTGGCCGTGCTGGAGTCGCTGGACAACGGCAAGCCGATCAAGGAATCCCGGGACGTCGACCTGCCGCTGGTCGCCGCGCACTTCTTCTACTACGCCGGTTGGGCCGACAAGCTGGGCCACGCCGGGTTCGGTGCGAACCCGCAGCCGATCGGGGTCGCCGCGCAGGTCATCCCCTGGAACTTCCCGCTGCTCATGCTGGCGTGGAAGATCGCCCCGGCCCTCGCCGCCGGCAACACCGTGGTGCTGAAGCCGGCCGAGACCACTCCGCTGACCGCGCTGCTCTTCGCCGAGATCTGCCAGCAGGCCGAGTTGCCGGCCGGCGTGGTCAACATCGTCACCGGCGCCGGCGACACCGGCCGCGCGCTGGTCGAGCACCCCGGCGTGGACAAGGTCGCCTTCACCGGTTCCACCGAGGTCGGCCGGGCCATCGCCCGCTCCGTCGCCGGCACCCGCAAGAAGCTCACCCTGGAGCTGGGCGGCAAGGCCGCCAACATCGTCTTCGACGACGCGCCGATCGACCAGGCGGTCGAGGGCATCGTCAACGGCATCTTCTTCAACCAGGGCCACGTGTGCTGCGCCGGCTCCCGGCTGCTCGTTCAGGAGAACGTCGCCGACCGGGTGTTGGAGTCGCTGAAGCGCCGGATGGCCCAGCTCCGCCTCGGCGACCCGCTGGACAAGAACACCGACATCGGCGCGATCAACTCGTCCGCCCAACTGGACCGGATCCGCGAGCTGTCCGACGCCGGTGCCGCCGAGGGCGCCGAGCGCTGGTCGCCGCCCTGCGAGCTGCCCGAGCGGGGCTTCTGGTTCGCGCCGACCATCTTCACCGGGGTCACCCAGGCACACCGGATCGCCCGCGAGGAGATCTTCGGTCCGGTGCTGTCGGTGCTCACCTTCCGTACCCCGGCCGAGGCCGTGGAGAAGGCCAACAACACACCGTACGGGTTGTCGGCCGGGATCTGGACCGACAAGGGTTCCCGGATCCTCTGGATGGCCGACCGGCTGCGCGCCGGGGTGGTCTGGGCCAACACGTTCAACAAGTTCGACCCCACCTCGCCGTTCGGCGGCTACAAGGAGTCGGGCTACGGTCGCGAGGGCGGCCGGCACGGGCTGGAGGGCTACCTCAATGTCTGAGCGGGTCGCGGTACGCAAGACGTACAAGCTCTTCATCGGCGGAAAGTTCCCGCGCAGCGAGTCGGGACGGTCGTATCTCGTGCAGTCCTCGAATGTGTCACTGGCCTCCCGCAAGGACGCCCGGGACGCGGTGGTCGCCGCCCGCGCCGCCGTGAAGGGCTGGGCCGGGGCGACCGCGTACAACCGGGGTCAGATCCTCTACCGGGCCGCCGAGATGCTGGAGGGCCGCCGCGAGCAGTTCGTCGCCCTCGGCGTGCCGGGCGACGAGGTGGACGCCGCGGTGGACCGCTGGGTCTGGTACGCCGGCTGGTCCGACAAGCTCCCCCAGGTGTACGGCGGCGCCAACCCCGTCGCCGGCCCGTACTTCAATCTGTCCGCGCCCGAGCCGACCGGCGTGGTCGCGGTGGTCGCGCCGGAGCGCCCGGCGCTGCTCGGCCTGGTCAGCGTGATCGCCCCGGCGATCGTCACCGGCAACACGGTCGTGGTGGCGGCCTCCCCCTCCGAGCCGCTGGCGGCGGTGACGTTGGCCGAGGTGCTGGCGACGTCCGACCTTCCGGGTGGTGTGGTCAACATCCTCACCGGCGCGATCACCGAGACCGCGCCGACGTTGGCCGCGCACATGGACGTCAACGCGATCGACCTGAGCGGGGTACGCGACGCCGCGCTCGCCACCGACCTGGAGGTCAAGGCGGCGGAGAACCTCAAGCGGGTGCTCCGGCCGCTGCCGGCCGACCACGACTGGTCCGCCGACCCGGGCCTCACGGCGATGACCGCGCTGCTGGAGACGAAGACGGTCTGGCACCCCAAGGGGGTGTGAGCTTCGAGCCCCGCCGGCTGTGGGGGTTTCCCGGACGGACGCCAGGCCCGCGCGGGTCTGTCAAGATCGCGCAATTTCAAGGAAGTAGTGCCCGTCGGTACGCCGGAGGCCACTACATCCTTGTTCCAGTGCCAGATCTCGACGGTCCGTCGCGCGGATCTCGGCGGCGGCTGTCGCCCCGGTCCCCCCTCGGCCCCGCCGGTGATCATGGAGTTGGCGGGTGAATCGATCTCCATGGGGCGGGTCAACCTCATGATCGACCTGGTGGGGCCGGGCAGGTCTACTACCGGGGGTAGGATTGCAGGGTGACTCGGTTGGGCGATCTTGAGCGTGCGGTGATGGACGTGCTGTGGGACGTGGTTCCGGGCACGTCGGACGGCGTGACCGTGCGCGAGGTGGCCGACGCACTCGACGGCCGCGAGCTGGCGTACACCACGGTGATGACCGTGCTGGACCGGCTCGCCGGCAAGGGCATGGTGCAGCGCGAGCGCGAGGGTCGGGCCTGGCGGTACCGGCCCGCGGCCAGCCGCGAGGCGCACATCGCCCAGCTCATGCTCGACGCGCTCGACCTGGGTGGCAGCCGGGACGCCGCGCTGGTGCGCTTCGCCCATTCGGTGACCGGCACCGAGGCCGAGGTGCTGCGTGCCGCCCTGGGCGCCGAGGCCGGGCTGACCGGGCCGGGCGAGAGTGAGCTGACCGACCGGGTGGACGGGCCGACGGGCCGCCGGCCGGCCGGCGAGGCAGCGGAGCGGTAGGGCGAGCGCCATGGCATACGCCGTGCACTTCGCCGCCACCATGCTGGCCTGCTATCTGACCGCCCAGGTGCTGGCCAGCTCCACCTGGACCTGGCGCAGCCCGCGGGTGGCGATCATCTGCTGGCAGGCCGTCGGTCTGGCGCTCGGCCTCTCCGCGATGGGCCTGCCGATGGCGCTCGGGTTGACCGCGTACGACCTGCCGACCGGGAGCGCACTGCTCGCCCTGACCACCGACCTCGGCCACGGCACCCTGCCGGTCGGCGTGGGCGCCTTCCACCTGGCCGGAGTCGGGGTGGGCTTCGGCATCGGGGCGGTGCTGGTCACCACGACCGTACGCAGCATCCACGGCACCGTACGCGCACAGCGTCGACACCGGGACCTGCTCACCCTGGTCGCCCGGGACGATCCGGCCGCGCCCGGCGCGCTGGTGCTGGACCACCCGAGTGCGGCCGCGTACTGCCTGCCGGGGGTGAAGCCGCGGGTGGTGGTCAGCGCCGGCACGTTGAGCCTGCTGGACCGGGCCGAGTTGGCCGCCGTACTCACCCACGAACGGGCGCACGCCGAGGAGCGGCACGACCTCGTACTGCTGCCGTTCACCGCGCTCTGCCGAGCGTTGCCCTGGTTCGGTTGGGTCCGCGACGCGCACGAGCGGGTCGCCCTGCTGGTCGAGATGCGCGCCGACGACAAGGCGCGCGAGCTGCACGCCGAGGCGCCGCTGGCGGGCGCGCTGCGCCGATTCGCCGCCGCCGGCCACCGGATCACGCCGGCCGGCGCGCTGGGCATGGGCGACCGGGACCTGGACGTACGGGTACAGCGCCTACTGGTCAGCGACCGACCGCCCCGGATGCTCGGCGCCGCCGCCCTCGCGGTCGCCGCCACCCTGGTCGCCCTCCCGGTCACCCTCTTCCTGAGCTGACCTCCGCCCCAACCTCTCCCGCACGGCGCACACCGTGCCGCACGCATCGTGCCGCGCGTCGCAGGCACTCGATCCTGGTTCGAGTGGCATCCCTCCGCCCGCGAGGCCACTACATCCAGGGTCGAGCGCGCGAACCAACCCCCACCCCTCGGCTACTACGTGCCGTCGTAGACTTATCTACGACGGCACGTAGTAGCCGACGTGTAGCCAAGCTACGTGTAGGATGGCTACGACAAGGGAGCCAACCTACGGAGAGCTGGCCATGGACACCCTGCTCCTCGCCCGCCTGCAGTTCGCCACCACGACCTCGATCCACTTCCTGTTCGTGGTCGTCACGCTCGGGCTGGTCACCCTGCTGGTCGGAATGCAGACCGCCTGGGTGCTCACCGGCAACCCGGCCTGGGAGCGCCTGACCCGGTTTTGGGGCCAGCTCTACGTGATCAACTATGTGCTCGGCATCGCCACCGGCATCGTCATGGAGTTCCAGTTCGGGCTGAACTGGAGTGGCCTGTCGCGCTACGTCGGCAACGTCTTCGGCGCACCGCTGGCCATCGAGACGCTGGTGGCGTTCTTCCTGGAATCCACCTTCCTCGGAATGTGGATCTTCGGCTGGCACCGACTCCGCAAGGGCGTCCACCTCGCGCTGCTCTGGGGCGTGGCGCTCACCGCGTACGCGTCGGCGTTCTGGATCATGGTGGCCAACTCCTGGCTGCAACACCCGGTCGGATACGAGGTGCGTGACGGGATCGCCCACCTCACCGACTTCGGCGCGCTGCTCACCAACCCGAGCCTGGGCATGGCGTTCGGGCACGTGGTCTCGGCCGGCCTGCTGGTCGGCGGGATGCTGATGGCGGCCGTCAGCGCCGCGCACCTGCTCCGGCGTACCCCGGACCACGCGCTCTTCCGCACCTCACTGCGGGTCGGGCTGGTCACCTCGGCCCTGGCGATCACCCTGGTGCAGGGCTTCGGCTTCGCCCAGTTCGGCCCGGTCGGCGCGGTGCAGCCGACCAAGTTCGGCCAGGGTCCCGAGGCCCAGGCACTGATCACCGAGTGGACGGCCCGGTTCGGCCCCGGCGACTACACCCCGCCGGTGCTGGCCAACGTCGGGCTGGGCTTCATGATCCTGATCGGCTTCACCCTCGGCTGCGTCTGGCTCCTGCTCCCGCTGCTCTTCCGGGACTGGATCATCCGGCTGCGCTTCCCGCTCTGGCTGGTCCTGCTCGCCCTGCCGCTGCCCTTCATCGCGGTGATCCTCGGCTGGATCGCCCGGGAGGTCGGCCGCCAACCCTGGGTGGCGTACGGGCTGCTCCCCACCGAGCAGGCGGTCTCCCCGGTCAGCGCCCCGCTGATGCTCACCTCGCTGATCGGCTTCAGCCTGCTGCTGGGCACTCTCGCCGTCACCAACTGGGTGCTGCTCGTCCGGCACGCGGCACGCGGCGCGGGCGATCCGGCGCTCGGTCGGCCGCCGGCACCGCCGAACGAGCCGGCACACCCCGAACCCGCTCTCGCCTGAGGAGATCACCGTGGACCTCGCCTGGTACGCCCTGCTCGGCCTGTTCTTCGGCGGTTACCTGGTGCTCGCCGGCTACGACTACGGCGTCGGGCTGCTGCTCGCCCGGGGCGGCGCACCGGCCGCGCGGCGGGCCACGCTCACCGCGCTCGGCCCGTTCTTCCTGGGTAACGAGGTCTGGCTGGTCGCCGCCATGGGCATCCTCTTCGGCGCCTTCCCGATGCTGGAGGGCGAGCTGCTCTCCGGCTGCTATCCGGCGGTCGCCGGCGCGCTGACCGGGGTGATCCTGGTTACCGCGGGAGTGCAGCTGCGCAGCCGTCCGACCGACGAGCGGATCCGCGCCCGCTGGGACCGGGTGGTGGTCATCGGCAGCGCGCTCGCGGCGCTGGGCTGGGGCGTCCTGCTGGCCGCGCTGCTACAGGGCGTACCCCGGCAGGCCGACGGGCACGTCGACGGGGTGTCGCACCTGGCCACCCCGTTCGCGGCCGCCGCCGGGCTGGCCATGGTCACCCTGGTCGCGGTGCACGGTGCGACGTTCCTCACCCTGCGCCTGCCGGCCGCCGACGCCGCCGTGGTCGGGCGGACCGCCCGCCGGTTGGTGCCGGTGGCGCTCACCGCCGTCGCGGCGGCCACCGTCGTGGGCCTGCTCTCCTCCCGGGTACGCGACGCCGTGCAGCGGCCGGCGGTGGCCGTACTCCTGCCGGTGTTGCTGGTGGCGGCGCTGCTGGCGGCCCGCGCGGCGCTGGTCCGGCGACGGCCGGGGTGGGCTCTGCTCGCCACCGGCGCGACCCTGGCGCTGCCGGTGGTGCTGGTCGGCGCGGCCCTGTGGCCCTACGTGCTGGTGTCCACGACCGACGCGAGCGCCTCGCTGACAGTGACCGACGCCGCCGCCAGCGCGCCGACGCTGCGGCTGCTGGGCTGGGTGGCGCTGCCGCTGCTTCCGGCCCTACTAGGCTTCCAGGCGATGTGCTGGTGGGTTTTCCGGGGACGGACCGACGGCAGGGCACCGGTGTACTGGTGAACCGCCGTCCCTTCGACCCGCGTCTGCTGCGCCGGGTCCCCGCGGCCCGGCGCGATCTTGCCGTGCTCGCCCTGCTCGGAGTGCTCGCCGCCGGGCTGATCGTCGCGCAGGCAACCGCGCTGGCGGCGGTGCTGGCCACCGCCGTGGACGGCCGGCTGGACCGACCGGCGCTGGCCGGTCTCGTGGTCAGCGTCGCCGCCCGCTCGCTGCTGGTCTGGGCGCAGGGCACGGTCTCGGCGCGGGTCGCCGCCACGGTCAAGGCCACCCTGCGGGCCGACCTGCTCGGCGCGGTGGGCCGGCACGGGCCGGGCTGGGTCGCCGGGCAACGGGCCGGTCAGCTGGCGACCCTGGCCGGGCGCGGGCTGGACGCGCTGGACGCGTACTTCACGGGTTATCTGCCGCAGCTGGTGCTCAGCGTGACCGTCCCACTGGCGGTGCTGGCCCGGATCGTCCTCGCCGACTGGAGCTCGGCGGTGATCATCGCGGTGACCCTGCCGCTGATCCCGGTCTTCGGCGCGCTGCTCGGCTGGCAGGCGCAGGCCGCCACCGAGCGACAGTGGCGCCGGCTCGCCCTGCTGGGCGGGCACTTCCTCGACATGGTCGCCGGGCTGCCCACGCTGCGCGCGTTCGGCCGGGCCCGGGCACAGACCGAGGTGGTCCGCCGGATGGCCGACGGGCACCGGGTCGCCACCATGAAGACGCTGCGCATCGCGTTCCTCTCCGCGCTGGTGCTGGAGCTGGTCGCCACCCTCTCGGTGGCCCTGGTCGCGGTGCCGGTCGGCATCCGACTGCTCGGCGGCGGCCTGGCCCTGCAGACCGCGCTGCTGGTGCTCCTGCTCACCCCGGAGGCGTACCTGCCGCTGCGGGCCGCCGGCAGCCGCTTCCACGCCAGCATGGAGGGGCTCACCGCGCTGGACGAGGCGCTCACCGTCTCGGCGGTGCCCGCCGCACCCCGGGTCACCGAGGGCGCGACCACCCCGTCCGGGCGGGCGGAGATCCGGTTCGAGTCGGTGACCGTGACGTACGAGCGGACCACCGCGCTTCGCGACGTGACGCTGACCATTCGCCCCGGCGAGCGGATCGCGATCATCGGGCCCAGCGGCGCGGGCAAGAGCACCCTGCTCGGCCTGCTGCTCGGCTTCGTCACCCCGACCAGCGGCCGGGTCACCGTGGACGGGATCGACCTCGCCACCGCCGATCCGGACGCGTGGCGGCGGCAGGTCGCCTGGGTGCCGCAGCGCGCCCACCTCTTCGCCACCTCGCTGGCCGACAACATCCGACTCGGTACGCCGGACACCCCACCTGACGCGCTCGCCGACGCGGTACGTGCCGCGGCTCTGACCGACGTGGCGGCCGGGCTGCCGGACGGGCTGGAGACGGTGCTCGGCGAGCGCGGGCACGGGCTCTCCAGTGGCCAGCGGCAACGGGTGGCGCTGGCTCGGGCGTTCCTCCGGGACGCGCCGCTGGTGCTGCTCGACGAGCCCACCGCCCGGCTGGACACCGCGGCCGAGGCCGTCGTCCTCGACGCGACCCGCCGCCTGGTCGCCGGCCGGACCGCACTGCTGGTCGCGCATCGGCCGGCGCTGCTGGCCGACGCCGACCGGATCCTGCGGATCGAGGACGGCCGGGTCACCGAACTCACGCCCGAGCCGACCGGGAGGGCGACCCGATGAGCGCGGTACCCGATCCGTTGGCCACCGGTCCGGGCGCGCTGGGCGCGGCACCCGAGCCGGCGACCACCCCGCCCTCGGCCGGACGGCCCACTGCCGAACGGGCCGTGCTGCGGCTGGCCCGGCCATACCTGGGCCGGCTGGTCGGCGCGGGGCTGCTCGCCACCGCCACCGAGTTCGCCGGGCTCGCGCTGATGGCCACCGCGACCTGGCTGTTGATGAGCGCCGCCGGCCGGCCGCCACTGGACCGGCTCACCGTGGCGATCGTCGCGGTGCGCGCGCTGGCGATCAGCCGGGGGGTGTTCCGCTACACCGAACGGCTCGCCGGGCACGACGCGGTACTCCGCATGATCACTGACGTCCGGGCCCGGGTCTTCGCCACCCTCACCGCCCGTCGCACGACCGGGCACCGCTCGGGGGACGTCCTGAGCCGGCTGGTCTCCGACGTGGAGGCCGTCCAGGACCTGCTGCTCCGGGTACTGGTGCCGGGCTCGGCGGCGGCCCTGGTCGGTGTGCTGGCGGTGACCGGGGCGGCCCTGATCTCGCTGCCGGCCGCCGGCGCGCTCGCCGTCGGGCTGGTGATCGCCGGGGTGGCGCTGCCCGTCCTGGCCACGGCCGTCACCCGGCGCAGCGCGGCGCAGGTGGCCCCGCTGCGCGGAGAACTTGCCGCCGACGCGATCGACCTCACCCACGGTGCCGCCGACCTGGCCGCGTTCGGCGCGACCGACAATGCGCTGCGCGTCGCCGAGCACCGGGCCCGCCGACTGGCCCGGCTGGAACGCCGGCTGGCCGCCACCGGGTTCGCGGTCGACGCGGCCGGAGTGCTGGTCGCCGGGCTGACCGCCGGCGCGGTGGTGCTGGCCGCGTTGGCCGCCGACGTACCGGGGGTGCTGGTCGGCGTACTGGCCGTCGGCTCGCTGGCCGCCGTCGAGGTGACGCTGGCCCTGGTCGCGGCGGCCCGGCAGTGGACCCAGCTGCGGCCCGGCCTGGCCCGGGTGGCCGCCCTGCTCGACGTGGGCACACCGACTCCGTCGGCCGCCATCGGGAACCTGACTCCGGACGGCCCGTACGACCTGCGCTTCGCCCGGGTGACCGTGCGGTACCGAGCCGGCGCGGCACCCGCCCTGGACGAGGTGAGCCTCGACCTGCCGGCGGGACGTCGGATCGCGGTGGTCGGTCCGAGCGGTGCCGGCAAGAGCACGCTGGCCGCCGTGCTGACCGGCACCGTCCAACCCGAGTCCGGCCAGGTCACCCTGAACGACCGCGACCTGTCGGCGTACGCCGAGGAGGAGCTGCCCCGCGCGGTCGGCGGGCTGCTCGCCGAGGCGTACGTCTTCCACGCCACGGTGCGGGAGAACCTGCTGCTCGGCCGGGCCGGGGCGGACGAGGCCGCGCTGACCGCGGCGACCGCGGCAGCGGGCCTGCTGGACTGGGTACGCGCCCAGCCGGCGGGCTGGGACACCGTGGTCGGCGAGGAGGGCGGCCAGCTCTCCGGCGGCCAGCGGCAGCGGCTCGCGCTCGCCCGCGCGTTGCTCGCCGCGCCGGCGGTGCTGGTGCTCGACGAGCCCACCGAGGGGCTGGACCCGGCCGCCGCCGACGCGGTGCTCGCCACCGCCCTCGCCGCCACCCCGGCCGGGCACTCGGTGCTGCTGATCAGCCACCGGCTCAGCGGGCTCGCCGGCCTGGACGAGATCGTCGTCCTCGACGGCGGCCGGGTGATCCAGCGTGGTCGGCACGCCGAGCTGGTCGCCACCCCCGGCTGGTACCGGGACCAGTGGCTGCTCCAGGCGGCCGCCGAACGCGGATACCTGGCGCTCACCCCCTGACCGGTCTCGGGGACCGACCAGGGTTCTCCCGGACGTCGGGGCGCTCGACTCGTGGCAGGGTGGTGCCATGCCGCGCTGTGAGGACGTGTTGGTGGAGGACCACCTGCGGGAGTTGGCCGCCCGTTTGCAGGGGCCGACGCGGCTCAAGTCCGACCTGCTGACCGAGGCCCGGCACGGGCTGCTGGACACCGTCGAGGCGTACCGCGAGCGTGGGGTGCCGGCCACCGAGGCGCAGCGTCGTGCGGTGGCCGAGTTCGGCTCGCTGGCGCAGCTCCTCCCCTCCTGGCAGGCCGAGCTGGCGGTGGGCGCGCTGCGCGGGCTCTCGCTGCGGATGCTGGCGGTGGCCGGTGTGCTGGTGGTGGCCGGCGACCTGACCTGGCGTGGCGCGAGCTGGAGCGCCGGCCCACCTCCGCCGGTCCTCTACCGGCTGCTCTCCGCCTCGGTCGACTGGATCTGGATCGGCGCGCTGCTGCTCGCGGTGGTCGGTCTGCTGGTGGTGGCGGCGAGCGCCCGTTCCACCCGGCCGGGCCTGGCCGCCGCGCAGCGCGCCGTGGGCGCCGGCCTGACCGGTCTGTTGGCCCTCGGCATGCTGGCCGGGTGCCTCCTCTTCGGCTGGTCGGTCGGGCTCTGGGACGCGGCGCTGACCTGGCCACCGATGATCATCGGCGCGGTGCTGGTCGGCGGCGCCTCCTTCTCGCTGGCCCGTGCGGCGCGCGGCTGGCTGCTGGCCACCGCCCGTTGAGCCACGCCCGCCCCGATGGGCCGGGGCCGGGCCGGTGTGCCGCTCAGGCCGAGGTGGCGGGTGGGCTGCCGGGGTCGAGGAACCGACCGACCGTCGTACGGAACTCGTGCCAACCGTCGCGCTCCCCGGCCAGCGCCCGCCGGCCGGAGTCGGTGAGCTGGTAGGTCCGCCGCTCGCGTCCGTTGACCGTGCTCCAGGTGCTCGCCACGTGCCCGGCGCGCTCCAGTCGGCGCAGCGCCGGATAGATGGTGCCGGTGGGCAGATCGAGGCTGCCGTCGCTACGCGCCCGCAGTGCCTCGATGATGGCGTACCCGTGCAGCGCGCCCTGTTCGAGCACGGCGAGCAGGAGGGCGTCGAGGTGGCCGTGCAGCGCCTGGGCCTTCATACGTAGCTACGCTACTTGTCGGACGGCCGGTCCGCCACCGGCAGGCCGACCTGCCTCGGCACGCCCCCACGGGGTGCGGGCACCGACCGTTCCCGGCTGCCGACTAGGGTATGTGCCACGAGTCACTCGTCGGTCGGAGACGCCGACGGGTGGGCAAACCGAAGCACACGGAGGTCAGCGTGGCCCGCCAGTCGCCCCAACGGCCCGACGCCGACGAGCCCGAGCTCGACGACACCACCGGCGCGGCCGAGCCAGATGAGGCCGACGAGGCCGAGGACACCGACGCAGTGTCGGCGTCCGTCGACCGGTCACTCTGGGACGAGTTGCGGATCGACCCGGTCGAGATCGCCCTGCCCGCCGGCACCGGCTTCACGCTGCGCGCGTACCGGCCGGCCGGGGAGCTCACCCCGACCGACGTGACCGAGCGGGACCAGGACGACCCGTTCCTCGCTCGCCGCCAGGTGACCGACGAGGAGGACGACGAGACCGTCGTCATCCTCGACGAGGAGTTGGCCGAGGAGTTCGCCGACAGCGACGACGAGGAGTCGCGCTCGCGCCGCGGCCGGGACGCCGACGCGACCGACGAGGCCGAGGCCGACGACGAGGAAGCCGCGGACGAGGCGGACGACGATGAGGTGCCGGCCTTCCTCAGCCACCGGGGCAAGCTGCTGCTGTTCAAGACCCCCGAATCGCTGGTCAGTTTCATCCGTTCCGGCGCGCCCAACGATCTGTCCCAACTGGACAGCTGGAATGAATTGTCCGAACGGGTAGAGCCGGCCGACATCGCTCCGCTCGACGAGGACACCTACGAACTCGACCTCGTCGTGGAGAACCTGCGCGGCGGGCACGACACCTGGGATTCGACCCTGCTGATCGAGGCCGGCGAGGTCGCGCGCGACATCTCGTACGCGTTGCGGCTGCCTGCGGTGCTCGACATGCTCTCCGCCGGTTCCAGTCTCGACGACCTGGACGAGGCACTGCGGGCCAGCGTCAACGGCGGGATCGGCGGATTCATGGGTCGGCGACGGCTCAAGAAAATCGGGGCACAAACCGCAAGTTTGGGTTGGCGCACCATTGTCGGCAAGATCTCTGCGGTGGTGGACTGGCGCGACTGACCCGTACCGGGGAGCATCAGTTGCTGGCAGTGGAAAGACCTGTCCCGGGAGGAGGACGACGCCTTGGCGCTCGTGCGCGTGTACTGCGGTCTGGCCTCGGCGGATCCGGCTGACCGGCCGGCCTCGGCCGGTTCGACGCTGACGTCCGCGGTGGTCGACGACGCAGGCCGTCTGCTTCATGTCTGCGAGATCGGCGACGACGCGGCTGGTTACGCCCAGCTCGTCGCGCTGCTCGTGGAGCGGTCGGGCGGGCCGAGCGGCGCGGCCATCGCCGCCGACAGCGACGACCACACGGTCACCTCGCTGCTGAGCGCGGCGGGTCGGCCCCTGGCCATCGCCGACGACGACTCGGTGGACGACTTCGCCGAGCGGTTCGCCGACGACGACTCCCTGGAGGAGATGCAGTCCCCGCCGGCCGAACGACGGGCCGTCGGCCTGGCCCGCGCGCTTCAGGCGGGTGCGCTCTCCGCGGTCACCCTGCCGGCACCCCGGGACCTCGCCGGCTTCAAGCAGGTGCTCGCCGCGCACGCCGCGCTGGCCAGCGGTCGGCACTCCGCCGCCGTGGCGCTGCGCGAGGTGCTGCGCGAGCTCTACCCGGCGGCGCTGCGCGCGTACCCCGATCCGGCCGAGCCGGTCTCCCTGGCGGTGCTGGACGCCCTGCCCGAGCCGGGCATGCTCGGCGGCACCGTCGCCCGGGGCCGTGAGGTCTCGGTCGCTGCGGACGCCATCGCCGCGCACCTCGCCGCCGACGGGGTCGCCGACGCCGACGAGATCAACGAGGCGGTCACCGCGCTGCGGGTCGCCATCTCCGAGACCCCCCGCCGCGCCGCGGTGAACCGGGCGCTCACCTCCGCGGTGGCCGAGACGGTCCGACAGGCCGTCGCCTCCGTACGGGCCTGTGACGCCGGATGCGAGGCGCTGGTCAGCGCGCTCGGCGCGCGGGTCAGCACGCCCGCCCCGGCCCCTGGCCGACGGGCCGCCGCCCGTCGTGGCGAGTCGGTCGGTGAGCTGACCGGCCTGGCCGGCACCAACGGCTTGCGCTCGGTCCGGCCGACCCCGGCCGCCGCCGAGCCCCTGCCCACCGTCGGCCGCCGCAGCCGTCCCGAGCCGATGCCCGGCGGCACCCCGCTGGCCTCGCCCCGTCCGCTCGGGCCGCCACCGGTCGCCCCGGCCCCGGTCACGCCGCCGCCGGTCGCACCCGCACCGATGGCTCCGGCCGCGGTCGCCGGCCCGCCGGTGTCCGCACCACCGATGCGCGGCGAGCCCGCCCCGAGCCGGATCGACGGTCCGACCAACCGACCGGTCTCGTCGCCACCGCCTCCGCCCCCCGGGATCACCCCGATCGCACCGGCGCAGCGCGGCACCGTGCCGCCGGCCGAGGCCGGCGAGCCGTTCCGTCCGACGCTGACCACCGCCGCGATCAACAACGCGCGGGCCGAGCGGCAGCGCACGGTCATCCCGCCCCGTCCCAAGACCAACGGCGAGCGGTCAAGCCACCTGCAGCGCCCGGTCGAGGAGCCGCCCACCGGCGGGTTCAGCGCCACCGATCTCAGCATTCCGGTGCCCACGCCCCGCCCCGGCCAGGAATCCGCGCCGCCGGGCTCCCGGGCCAACTGGCCGCTGGTCAACAACCCGGAGGATCCGGCCGACAGCTCGGCGAACAACCCGGTCGCTTATCCCTATGGCGGCGGCCGCGGCATCGACGCGCCGACCGACCCGGGCCGGAGCGACCGGGTCACCCCGCCGTGGCTGGCGGACGACCTGCCGCAGGAGCCCCCCATGCTGCGGCTGGTGGAGCCCCCGCCGCTGGCCGACCGGGCGCTGCGCGAGGGGCTCAACCCGCCCAGCGACCCCCGCCTGGAGACGCCGCCGCTGCGGCTGGTCGACCGGGAGCGTGAGCAGGCCGCCCGCAATGGCCGTCCCGCAGCCCGCACCGAGCACCGTCCGCTGCCTCCGCTGGAGCGCCGGCCGGCACCGGTCGAGCACCGGCCACCGCCGGTTGCCGACGAGGGCGACGGCGACCTGCTGATCTTCGCGCAGGCCAAGTCGGCCTGGTTCGTCGGGCAGGCCGAGGAGACCGACCTGGACTGGTCGACCATGGCCGACACCGGGTGGCAGGCAGCCGAGCAGGCCGCGCGGCCCTCGGTGGGCGCCGAGACGACGGCCGGGCTGCCGAAGCGGGTGCCGCAGGCCAACCTGGTCCCGGGTTCCCCGCTGCGCGAGGAGCGTCCGCTGAGGATAGTGCGTGATGCGGCCAGTCTCGCGGAGAACACCACCGGTTACTTCCGCGGCTGGCGCCGTGGGCAGGAGATCGGCGGGTTCGCGGTGGGTGGTCGACCGGGTCGCGAGGCCGCCGGTGGCTGGGACTTCAGCCGCGACCACGGAGACCGCGACGACGATCGCGAATACGAGTACCGGTCCGCCGGCTACCAGTCCTGACCACCAGCGAGACGTCCCGTACGCACGTGTTCCCGGCACAGTCGGCTGACTGACGCCGGGAGCGCTGCGGTTTGGCCCACAGATCGGCACGAGGACAGCCGGCGACGCCCGTCGCCGGCTGTTCTGCCGATCGGCCCCGGACTCCGTCCACCTGAGATGCTCCGCTGGCCCGGCTGACAGCCTCGCAGCGGCTGCGGCGGGGGCTGCCGGCCCCTCGACACCCCACAAAAAAGATCTTGGAGGAAGGCCGCCTCGTGCCAAGTCCTGCCAAGATCTCAGCTCGGGGACGGGCGAACCCGGACAGCATTCAACGCCCGGTGGCGGCCAGGGCCACCACCGGGCGTTATCGCCCGGTCAGGCCGGGGCGACGGCGCGCGTACGGCGCATGGTGAGCACGTACTCGACCAGCGAGATCAGCACGTGCTTCGTCGACTCCCGGTTACGGGCGTCGCAGGCCACCACCGGCACGTCGCTCGAGATCGCCAACGCGTCCCGGACGTCCTGCGGGTCGTGGTACTGCATCCCGTCGAAGCAGTTGATGGCCACCAGGTACGGCAGCCGCCGGTGCTCGAAGAAGTCGATCGCCGCGAAGCAGTCGGCCAGCCGGCGGGTGTCCACCAGCACGACGGCGCCGATGGCACCCCGCACCAGTTCGTCCCACATGAACCAGAATCGGGTCTGACCCGGCGTACCGAACAGGTACAGGATCAGATCACGGTCGATTGAGATCCGGCCGAAGTCCATGGCCACCGTGGTCGTCGTCTTGCCCGGCACCTGCCGGGTGTCGTCGACGCCCACGCCAGCGGAGGTCATGATGGCCTCGGTGGTCAGCGGCGTGATCTCCGATACCGAGCCGACCAGCGTCGTCTTACCGACGCCGAATCCACCGGCGATAACGATCTTCGCCGACGTCACGCGGCCGCTCGGGTTCGGCGGGCGGTGCGACATGTCAGAGCCTGCGAAGTCCACTCAGCACCCTCTCCAGCAGTTCAGTGCCCACCGCGTCATCGGAGTCGTCCAAAATGGTCGGCTCGTGGACCGCGACCAGGCCGTCCGTCGCCATGTCGGCGATGAGCACCCGGGCCACACCAAGTGGGAGCTGCATCCGCGCCGCGATCTCGGCGAGCGACTGCACACGTCCGTCACACAGCGCGGCGATGTACTGGTGTTCACGACCCTGGCCGCTGTTGCCATTGGCAACGGCCCGGCCGCGCACCGTCGTCTCGACGAGCGCCTCCAGCGCGATGTCGAGCCGGGGACGGGTACGACCGCGGGTCACGGCGTATGGACGGACCAACGCTCCGGTCGGTTCGTCACGATCGGCCATGTCGCCGCTCACCTCCTTCGCACCCGTTACCGGCTCCCACCGGTGAAGCCCGTCGTTGTTGTCGTTGTTGCAGTTGCGCCGACCTCAAGATCGGCGAGGCGTCAGCCCAGCATTCCCGCAGCCGCACGCGGCTGCGGGGTCAACGCGTCGCCCACCCGGTCGACCAGTAGTGCCATCTCGTAACCAACCTGCCCGACGTCGGAGCTGCGGGCGGCCAGCACGGCAAAGGACGAGCCGTCCGAGATGGACATCAGGAACAGGAAGCCATTGTCCATCTCCACGACGGTCTGCAACACCGCGCCTCCCTCGAAGCAGCGGGCCGCACCCTGGGTCAGGCTGACCAGACCCGACGCGATCGCGGCGAGCTGGTCAGCGCGGTCCCGTGGCAGATCCCGTGACGACGCGAGGAGCAGGCCGTCCGCCGAGACGGCGACCGCATGCGCGACACCGGGCACCCGGTCGGCGAAGTTGGCCAGCAGCCAACCAAGATCCTGCGTAGTTGTCATCCTTCTTGCTCCTTCTGCCCGCTCCCGGCCACCGGGCCTGAGCCAGACTGCGAGGATTGCTGCCCTCCCGGAGTCGCCTCCGGGCTGGTCGGGTTGTCCGAGGTGTTACGCCCCCGCTGCACGCCCCGGTGGTAGGCCGAGAGCAGGCCACGGACCGCCTCCGGGGTGCGGCGCTGGGACGAGATGGTGGGCTTCTCCACCGCGCCCGGCACCAGCTGCGCCATCGGCTTGCGCTTCGGCAGACCGGTCGTGGTGGTCTCGTTCACCGGTGCCGCGCTGGCCGCCGCCGAGGCAGCCCGCCAGCCGTCGTCGGCAGCGGTCTCCCAGCCGTTGGTCTGCGGTTGGGGCCGGCGGTTCGGCAGGCTCTCAGCGAGGCTCGGGCGAGCGCCCGCGTTCGCTGTCGACCCGTTGTCCCGCGGCGCTCCTCCGGCCGTCGGAGTGTCTGCCATCGGTGTGTTACCTGTCGTCCCGGGTGGTGTCTTCTGGCCCGCCCGACCGCTCGCGTCGACCGTGGCGAATTGCTGGGTCGCGCTGCCGCCGTTCGTCGCCGGCTGGGCGTTGGCTGCGGTCTCCTCGGAACCCGGCCGCCGGGTACGGAACCAGGCCGACTCGAGCTCCCGGAAGATCGGCAGCTCCATGGTCTCGTCCGCGTACCGCTGCCGGTTCTGGGGCTGCGGCTGCTGCGGCGCCGGCCGGCTCTGCGCCTGGGGCGCGGGTGCCGGGGTCGGTGCCGGCGGCTGGGGTACCGCGGCCGGCTGCTCGCCGGGTCGTGGCACCCGCGGCAGCTCCGTCGTCATGTCCAGGGCGGCAGCGAGCCGCTCGGGCACCGGCGGAGTCGCCGTCTCCCGCTCACCGCCGGGCACCGGCGGCCAGGCCGGCGGTGCGCCAGCGCCGGACGTCGACGCGGGCGGGGCGGACCGGGGCGCGAAGCCGCTGAACGAGCCGGTCGCGGGCGGGGCCGAGTATGGCTGCCCGGAGGCCGGCGGCGCCGAGTACGGCTGACCCGAGGCCGGAGCGGCCGAGACCGGCGGAACGCCGTACGGCTGACCCGAGGCCGGGGCCGCCGAGACCGGCGGACCGGCGTACGGCACACCCGAGTAGGGCTGCCCCGAGTACGGCTGGCCGGAGGCCGGCGAGGCGGAGACCGGCGCACCGGAGTAGGGCTGCGCGGAGATCGGGGGCGCCGAGTACGGGCGCGTCTCCGGGCTGCTGGGCAGCTGGCGCGGGATGGTCGGCTGCTGACCGGTGGCACCCGGATCGTCACCGGACCGGCGCTGCGGCAGCGGGTCGATCTGCTGACCGTTGGCCGACCGCGGGGTGAACCCGTCGCCGCCGTTGACCCCGTTCGTCGGGGCCGCGCCGGTGAGGTCGGACCAGGCCGGCATCGAGCGGTATCCGCCAGCGGTGGCGGGGGTGCCGGAGCCGTTGCGGCTCGCCGGATCGAACGGGCGACCGCCCAGGGTGACCTGGTTGCCGGACTCGCTCGGGCGGGGAACGTTGCCGAGGGCGGGCAGCGCACCGAAGGCCGGCGCGGGGCCACCCTGCTGCGGGCCGCTGGCGGCCGGCAGAGCCGGCGGCTGCTGCACCCGGCCGGAGAGCGCCCGGGGCACCAGCACCGCGGTCGGCAGCGTCACGTCGGCGACCGTGCCACGGTCACCGCCGGGGCGAAGCTCGACGCGGACCCCGTGCCGGGACGCCAGACGGGCGACCACGACCAGGCCCATCATCCGGGACACCGCCACGTCCACCTGCGGCGGCGTGGCCAGCTTCTCGTTGAGCTCGTGCAGCTGCTCACCGCTGATGCCGATGCCGCGGTCCTCGACGTAGAGCGAGGCGCGGTCGCCGACCCGGCGGGCCTCGACCATCACCTGCGAATCCGGCGGCGAGAACGCGGTCGCGTTGTCGAACAGCTCGGCGACGAGGTGCACCAGGTCGTTGACCGCGTGCGCGGCGACCTCGATGTCGCGGTCGATGACCCCGAACTCGATCCGGGTGTAGTGCTCGACCTCGGACTGCGCGGCACGCAGCACGTCGATGAGAGCGGCCGGCTCGCGCTGCACGCGGGTCGAGTCGGCGCCGGCGAGCACCAGCAGGTTCTCGTCGTTGCGGCGCATTCGGGTGGCCAGGTGGTCGAGCTGGAACAGCTCGGCCAGGCGGTCCGGGTCCTCCTCGCCGCGTTCCAACCGGTCGAGGTGCCCGATGAGGCGGTCGACCAGGATCTGCGAACGGCGGGCCAGGTTGACGAACATGGTCGCGACGGAGGCACGCAGTGCCGCCTGCTCGGCCGCCGTGCGGACGGCTTCCAGGTGGACGGCGTTGAACGCCTCGGTCACCTGACCGAACTCGTCCTTGCTGCGGACCGGCAGCGGCTCGGCGATCTGGTTGGCCAGCTGCACCGGGGAGAGCTGCCCGACGACCTGCGGGTCCCGAAGTCGGGCAACCGCCTGCGGCAGGCCGTACTGGGCGACGGAGAGGGCACCCTGCCGAAGCTCACGCAGCGAGCGGGCCATCGAGCGGGCGACCAGGTACGCGAAGAGGATGGACAGCAGCAGCATGCTGAGCAGCAGGCCGGTCTCCAGGAAGACCTGTCGCTGCACGTCCGAGCGCAGGTTGTCGGCCTCGGCGACCACATCGCCGTCGAGCTTCGTCTCGACGTTGCGGATCAGCTTGGCGTTGGCCGTCATGGCGCTTTCCCACTGGTCCGGGCCGAACGGTGCGCCACGCATGTCGCCGGTGGTGTTGCCGTCGATCCAGCCGGTGTAGTTCTGCGCCTCCCGGCGGTCACCGCCGGCGACCGTCTGGTCGTGGAACTTCGCCTCGTCCGGGCTCGCGACGGCCTTGAAGCTCTGCAGCGCCTGCTGCTGGCCGGTGCCGCTGGCGATGTAGTCGGTGCGCAGCGCCGGAGTCAGCCGCTGACCGCCCTTCACACCCAGCGCACGGTGCACGACGACCCGGCGTGCGGAGAGGAACTCCTTCTCCCGGGCGACCGCCGCGGCGGCGCGCATCCGGTCGCTCAGGTCGTTGTCACCGGCGAGCTGGGTGGCGGAGTCACGGATGGCGAGCAGGTCGCTGATCAGACCCTCGTACGCCTGGATGGTCTCGGTGAGCGCGAGCTTGCCGTTGTAGACCTGGCTGCGGATGCCCGGCAGATCCTTCAGGTTCTGGTCGATCCCGTCGAGCATGCCCCTCAGGCTGCCCGGCAGGTCCTCGATCTCGGCCCGCTGCTCCAGGTAGGGAGCCTTCGCCTGGTCGACCCGGGAGTTGACCCGGCTGTAGGCCTCCTGGTACTGCGCCGTCGGCTGCGTCCCGCTGGCACCCAGCAGCAGCACGGCGGTGGTCCGCTCGTCCTGCAGCGTGTCGACCAGGTCACCCGAGTAGCTCGACAGGTTGGCCAGGTCGCCGGCCCGGTTGGCATTGTTGAGTGTCTCCAGGTGATCGATCAGACCACTTGTGCCCACCACGATCGTGGCGATGGTCGGCACGATCATGATGAGACCGAGCTTGGACCAGATCGGCATGTCCCCGAGCCGGCTGGCCGGCCGGCGCAGCCGCGACAGGAAGGAGCCCGCCGTCTTTGGCCGTTTGCTCACGTCACCGCCCTCGCGATTACAGCTTGAACGCGTTGCCCCGGGCAACGCCCAGCGACCGACCCGGCGGGTCGGACCCCCGAGATTCCATCACGCCGCCCGGCAAGAAGAAAGCCCAGGTTGTCACCGACCGAAGGTGTGATGAGATGTTAATGCGATTTGATAGCAGTCCGTCTGGCCGGAGTAACTGAAGGTAATGAAACATCCGCACCGCGTTGTCCTGCTCGCTGGCCCTTCTGGCTCCGGAAAGTCGTACATAGCACAGCAAACCGGCTTGCCGGTGCTCTGCCTGGACGACTTCTACAAAGACGGTGATGACCCTACGTTGCCGCTACGAAACGGCCAGGTGGACTGGGAATCGCCCGAGTCGTGGGACGCACTGACTGCGGTGGAAACGATTGCCCAACTGGCTCGTGAAGGTCGAGCCGAAGTGCCGGTTTATGCGATCGGCGCAGATCGACGGGTGGCCACCCGGCCATTTGATCTCACCGGATCGCCACTTTTCGTGGCCGAAGGGATCTTCGCCGCCGAGATCGTCGAGGAGTGCCGTCGGCGGGGGCTGCTCGCCGGGGCGTACGCGCTGCGTCGGCCGCGCGGAGCGACCTTCCTGCGCCGGCTGGCCCGCGATCTGGCCGAGCAGCGCAAGGCGCCCCGGGTGCTGGTCCAGCGCGGGGTGGCGCTGCTACGGGCCGAGCCCGCGGTGCTGCGCCGGCAGACCGGGCTGGGCGCCGAGGCGGCCCGTGCCCGGGAGGTGCTGCGCCGGGTGGCCGGCCTGCTCGCCGGCCACCCGCACGGCTGACCTCAGGTCAGCAGCTTGGCGTACGCCGGCTTGATCACCTCGTCGATGATCCGCAGCCGCTCGTCGAACGGGATGAAGGCGCTCTTCATCGCGTTGATGGTGAACCACTGCAACTCCCGCCAGCCGTAGCCAAACGTCTCCACCAGCAGGGCCATCTCCCGGGACATCGACGTGCCGCTCATCAGCCGGTTGTCCGTGTTGACGGTGACCCGGAAGCGCAGGTCCCGCAGCAGGCCGATCGGGTGGTCCGCGATCGAGTCGACCGCGCCGGTCTGCACGTTCGAGGACGGGCACAGCTCCAGTGGGATCCGCTTGTCCCGGACGTACGCGGCCAACCGGCCGAGCACCGGCGTCCCGCCGGGAGTGATGTCGTCCACAATCCGTACGCCGTGGCCGAGCCGGTCCGCGCCGCACCACTGGATCGCCTGCCAGATCGACGGCAGACCGAACGCCTCGCCCGCGTGGATGGTGAAGTGGAAGTTCTCCCGCTGGAGGTATTCGAAGGCGTCCAGGTGCCGGGTGGGCGGGAAGCCCGCCTCGGCGCCGGCGATGTCGAAACCGACCACCCCCGCGTCCCGGTGCCGCACCGCCAGCTCGGCGATCTCCTGCGAGCGGGCCGCGTGCCGCATCGCGGTGAGCAGGGTGCCCACCCGAATGCTGAGACCCGCCTCGACGGCCTGGGCGGTGCCCTCGGCGAACCCGGCCAGCACCGCCTCGACCACCTCGTCCAGGCTCAGGTCCCGTTCCAGGTGCTGTTCCGGGGCGAAGCGCACCTCGGCGTAGACCACCCCGTCGGCGGCCAGGTCCAGTGCGCACTCGCGGGCGACCCGGCGCAGCGCCGGCCCGGTCTGCATGACCGCCACGGTGTGCGCGAAGGTCTCCAGGTAGCGCTCCAGCGAGCCGGAGTCGGCCGCGTCCACGAACCAGCGCCCGAGCGCGTCCGGGTCGGTGGTCGGCAGTTCGTGACCCACCTCCGCGGCCAGCTCGACGATCGTCGCCGGCCGCAGCCCGCCGTCGAGGTGGTCGTGCAGCAGCGCCTTCGGGACCTTGACGATGTCCTCGTACCGGATAGTTGCGGCCATGCTCAGACCCTAGTCAGCGGCCTCAGGATCGGTACTGGGACCCGGCTAGGCTCGGGACGTGGATTCGCACGTCGTCGACCGGCTGCGCTGCCCGGTCTGCGGCGAGCCGCTGGCCGAGACCAACGCCGACACCGCCCGCGCGCTGCGCTGCCCCCGCCGGCACAGCTTCGACATCGCCCGGCAGGGGTACGTCAACCTGCTCGCCGGGCGCGCCCCGCACGTCGGCGACAGCGCCGAGATGGTGGCCGCGCGGGCGGACTTCCTCGCCGCCGGGCACTACGATCTCGTGTCGACCGCCCTCGTTGAAGCCGCGACCGAGGCCATCGCCCGGATCCGTACGACAACCCGGGGACCTGCCACATCCGTCGACGCGTACCCCCTGGTGGTGGATGCCGGCGCCGGCACCGGCCGGTACCTCGGCGCGGTGCTGGCGGCGCTGCCGGACGCGGTGGGTCTGGCCCTGGACGTGTCCAAGCCGGCGCTGCGCCGCGCGGCCCGGGCGCATCCCCGGGCGGCCGCCGCGCTCGCCGACACCTGGCAGCAGCTGCCGCTCGCCGACGCCTCGACCGCCGTGCTGCTGAACGTGTTCGCCCCGCGCAACGGCCCGGAGTTCCACCGGGTCCTCGACCCGGCCGGGACGCTGCTGGTCGTCACTCCCGCCGTCGACCATCTCGGCGAACTGGTGGGCGCCCTCGACCTGCTGCGGGTGGCCCCGGACAAGGCCGACCGGGTGTCCGGCAGCCTGGGCGGGCACTTCACCCCGATCAGCTCGGCGGAACACCGCACGGAGTTGACGCTGACCCGGACGGAGGCGGCCACCCTGGTCGGGATGGGCCCCAGCGCCTGGCACACCGAGCCGGCCGCACTCGGCGCCCGGCTGGCCGCGTTGCCGGAGCCGGTCCGGGTGACCGCGGCGATACGACTGGACTCCTACCGACCCCGCTGAGGTCAGGTGGAGAGGTCGACCTCTTCCCAGCCCGGCGGCTCGTCGTGGTACGGCCCGCGCAGGATCACCGCCCACTCCAGCGCCCAACGCCGCTGACCGATCGCGTTCGCGTCGATGAGCCCCGGCAGCGAACGCCCGCCCCGCTCGGTCTCCAGGTAGGCCCAGTCCAGGCAGTAGTGCAGGTCGAGCATGGCCGCCGCGTCGGCGGGGTGCTGCGGCGCGGCGAGGATCCGCGACCGCCAACGCGGAAACGTCTCCCCCTCGGCGATGTGCGGCAGCCGCTCGACCAGCCGCTCGTCCACGGCGAGGGTCGGGTCGAGCTGCTTGCTCAGCCCGAGCACCCAGGCCAGCGCGAAGAGCGCGTCGTGGTGCAGCACGAACGACCGGTGGTCGCCCTTGCCGCCCATCACGAACTGCCACTCCGGCGGGGTGACCATCTCGACCAGGTGCGACCCGAGCAGCCAGCTCATCGCCGCCTGTGGGGGCATTCCGAAGCAGCGGGCCAGGATCAGGTGCAACACGGCGATCCGTGCCTCGATCTCCGCCGTGGGGCGCAGGTCGATCACATCACCCGGCTCCCAGACGAGCGGAAACTGCGCCGGAGGCAACGGCAGGCCCAGCCGGGACAGCTCGTCCAGGCTCGCCTCGCGCACCTCACGGGGGTTCGGTGCAGGTACGGTCACGGCGGGTCTTCCTGTCTGCTCGCGACGGCTCAAGGCCGGCTGTCCCCCCTTGGCCTGGGAGAATAGCGGTCTCAGGTGAGCAGCACCATGCCACCCCGATGCCCCCGCCGGGTCAGCCGATCCGCTCGATGACCAGCGGCGTCGCCGCCGGCGCGGTCGGCGCGATCCGCACCGCACGGGCGGCCTCCGCCAGCGCAGCCGGAATCCGCGCCGGGTCCTCGGCACGCAGCTCGTAGAGGGCGTCGCCGGCACGCACCGCATCGCCCGGCCGCTTGTGCAGGAGCACCCCGGCCGGCACGCTGACCGGGTCCTCCTTGCGGGCCCGACCCGCGCCGAGCCGCCAGGCCGCAACCCCCATGGCGTACGCGTCGACGGCCGCCACGTACCCGTCCTGCTCGGCCCGGACCACCTCCACCTCACCCGCGGTCGGCATCGGCGCGTCCGGATCGCCGCCCTGCGCCCTGATCATCGCCCGCCAGGAGTCCATCGCCCGGCCGTCGCGCAGCGCGGCCGCCGGGTCGGCGTCCGGCAGACCGGCGGCGTCGAGCATCTCCCGGGCCAGGGCCAGCGTCAGCTCCACCACGTCGGCCGGCCCACCACCGGCCAGCACCTCGACCGACTCGGTCACCTCGACCGCGTTGCCGATCGCCAGGCCGAGCGGGGTGGACATGTCGGTGAGCAGAGCGACCGTCCGTACGCCGTGCGCGCCGCCCAGCTCGACCATGGTGCGGGCCAGCTCGCGGGCCTGGTCGACGGACTTCATGAAGGCGCCCGAGCCGACCTTGACGTCGAGGACCAGCGCCCCGGTGCCCTCGGCGATCTTCTTGCTCATGATCGAGCTGGCGATCAGCGGGATCGCCTCCACGGTGCCGGTCACGTCGCGCAGCGCGTACAGCTTGCGGTCGGCTGGTGCGAGCCCCGCTCCGGCGGCGCAGATCACCGCGCCGACGTCGTCGAGCTGGGCGATGAACTCGTCGTTGCTCACCGTGGCCCGCCAGCCCGGGACCGACTCCAACTTGTCCAAAGTGCCGCCGGTGTGCCCGAGACCGCGTCCGCTCAGCTGCGGTACGGCCGCGCCGCAGGCCGCCACCAGCGGGGTGAGCGGCAGAGTGATCTTGTCGCCGACACCGCCGGTGGAATGCTTGTCGACCGTCGGCCGGCGTACCGCCGAGAGGTCCAGCCGCTCACCGCTGGCGATCATCGCGGCGGTCCACCGGGCGATCTCCGGCCCGGTCATGCCGTTCAGCAGGATCGCCATGGCCAGCGCGGACATCTGCTCGTCGGCGACCACCCCCCGGGTGTACGCGTCCACCACCCAGTCGATCTGCGCGTCCGACAGCACACCCCCGTCGCGCTTGACCCGAATCACGTCAACAGCAGCAAAAGCACTCATCAAGAAAGATCTTCCTAGTCATCTGCAGATCCGACCCGCCGCCGTGACCGACCGCCCGGAGCCGGGCACGGTCGTCCCCGGCCCCAGAGCGCAACCACTCAACCCCAGCGGACCGGGATCTCCAACGGCGGCTCACCCTCGCCAGCCCAGAAGATGGTGCCGGTCGCGTCGACCACCACCACACGCGGCGTACGGGCCAGGCCCCAGGTGATCGCCTCCGCCGGGTCGTCCCAGCTCGGGCCCTCCTCCAGCACGCCGGTCTCGGCGCCCGCGTCGTCCCCGGCCGACCGCTCCCAGTACGCCGTCCAGACCTGCTGCCCGTCGGACATGTCCGGGTGCACGAAGACCGTGCCCCGCCCGCGCCACGCGGCCAGCCGTTCCGGGACCACCGGGACCGGTGTCTCGCCGGTCACCGCCTCCAGGTCCTCCACGCCGAAGGCGTGCGGCAGCAGCTCGGCCATCCGCAGCGGTTGGGTCCGGGTCTCGATCAGGCACTCCGGCCCGCCGTGCTCCCAGAGCAGTTGCCGGCACCGGCCGCACGGCATCAGCGGCTCACCCGTGGCGTCGACGCAGGAGAGTGCGACGAGCCGGCCACCGCCGGTGGCGTGCAGGCTGGAGACCACTCCGCACTCGGCGCAGAGGGTCACCCCGTACGCGGCGTTCTCCACGTTGCAGCCGACCACCACGCGGCCGTCGTCGACCAGTGCGGCCGCGCCGACCGGGAACGTCGAGTACGGCGCGTACGCGTGCCGCATCGCGTCGGTGGCGGCGGCGCGCAACCGCGCCCAGTCGATCTCCATGGCCCCAATCTTGCCTCATCTGTCAGGTGAACTGCGACGAGGCGACGACTTTGCCGGCACGACCAACGTCGAGCGGCCGACAGGAATGCTCCTGCCGGCCGCTCGACGTCGTGACTGTCAGTAGTACCAACCGGAACAGGCCCAACTGCCGTCCGGCACCCATGCCGACCCGTTGTAGTGCGCGTAGTCCCAGCAGACGCGGTGGCGGTCCAGTTCGCCTGCGCTGTTCGCGGTGTGAGTCGTGTTCTTGGTCCCGGTGGCGCCGCTACCCATGGTCGCCGTGTACGTCGCCTGCGTGTAGTAGCCGTACGGAGACCTGATCTGACGCTCCACCATGACGGCGTAGCCGGGCGCGGTCGGGTAGGTGCTGTCGACTACCAGCCGCCCCCATCGCTCGCTGCAGGCACCGTCACCCATCAACTTCCAGCCCTTTGTCGAGGATTCCTCGTAGTGGGCGTACTGAACCGTCGAGCAGGACGCCGAGGCAGGGCTGGCCGGCAGCACCACCGTGGCGAGGCCCACCAGCGCCCCGATTCCAACGAGCGCGCTGGCTACACGCCGATTACGCATCGGAATTCACATCCTTCCCAAATACCGCTGACATCGACCTGACGTCGACGGAAGGCTATGAAGAGCGTCCATCAGAAGGCCCTCATTCGATCATCTGATCCCTCACTCAGTGACCGTGGCGTGCCGATAGGAAAGCGATGGCCAGGTGATGGGCCTGCTCCGTACGTTCCGCGCAGTCGCTTCCGTCCGTGAGCCTTCGGGACTGTCTCAGCGACCACCATTCACTCCAGCGACCGGAATCAGGTGGCAATGGCAGACGCCAAGGTACTAGAAGCCCAAAGATGGGTTAACTCGACTTACCGGTCCGTGCCGAACTACAACCCCTGCCCGGAGAACGGCCAGACCGGCTGGTCCACCATGTACTCGTTAACCCGAGCGCTGCAGCACGAACTCGGCATCACCGCGCTTTCGGATGCCTTCGGGCCCACGACGATGTCGCGGCTCACCGCCCTCGGGGACATCGGCCCGGACACGAGCAATGGCAATATCGTCAACATCGTGCAGCATGCGCTCTTCTGCAAGGGCTACTGGGGCGGTGACGGCGACGGGGTGTACGGCGTCGAGACGGCCTCTGCGATCGCCCAACTCAAGGCACATGCTGGTCTCGACGCCTCCAACACGGACGTGCAGCCGAAGGTCTTCAAGTCACTGCTCACCATGGACGCCTACGTGCTGCTCTCGGGTGGCCGGGACGAGGTACGCAATATCCAACGCTGGCTGAACGGCCGCTACCTCAACAAGTCGACGTTCTTCATCGGACCGTGCGATGGGCACTACTCCCGGGACGTGCAACAGGCCCTGATGAAAGCGATCCAGTACGAGGTCGGCATCCCTCCGGACCAGGCCAACGGTAATTTCGGGCCGGCCACGCAGCAAGGGCTCCGGGATCACCCCGTCGCACAGGGTTCGTCCGGGATCTTCGTCCAACTGTTCAGCGCCGCATGCGTCTTCAACGGCGTGGTCGTGAGCGGCACCGGCTCGTACAACACCAGCTTCAAGAGCGTCTTCGACGCGGCACTCACCACCTACGTCAACGAGTTCCAGCGATTCTCGGCGCTGACCGTCTCTGGCCGTGGTGATTACCAGACGTGGGCCCAACTGCTGGTGTCCACCGGTGACCCGGACCGGCCGGCGAGTGCCTGCGACACGCGCTATCACATCAGCGAGGCCCGGGCCCGCGCGCTTGTGGGTTCCGGCTACTACGTGGTGGGCCGCTATCTGGACGAGGACGAGCCGAAGGATCTTCAGAAGGAGATTCAGCCCGGCGAACTGAACGCGATATTCAGGGGCGGGATGCGCATGTTCCCGATCTCCCAGTACGACGGCCGAGGCATCGAGGACTTCACCTACTCGCAGGGCTACAATCACGCCCAGCGGGCCCACGCACGAGCCCTCGGGTATGGATTCAACCGAGGCACGGTCATCTACTTCGCGGTGGACTACGACGCCACGGATGAGGAGATCACGAGCAATATCATCCCCTATTTCCGTGGAGTGCAGGCGGCGCTCTCCAGCCAGGGCAAGCGCTACCTCGCCGGCGTCTACGGATCACGTAACGTGTGCTCGCGGGTCAGCGACGAGACGTACGCCCGTTACTCCTTCGTCTCGGGAATGTCGTGGGGCTTCTCCGGCAACCTGGGCTTCTCGATGCCGGGCAACTGGTCCTTCAACCAGATCAAGGAATTCCGTTACACCACGGGTAGCGACTCGTTCGACCTCGATCGCAACGTACACCGCCCGTTCGGCGACCCGGGTGTGGGCGCCGAGAACGTCGGCGCCACGGGCACACCGATCGAACAGTTCCTCACCTACATCGACCAGCTTCAGGCGGTTGCGACGTCGTACGGAGGGGGCAATGCGAACCGTCTTGTTCTCGACTACCTCCGCTACCCCGTCTACGACGGTGAGACGAGCGGCTGGAACACGTTGCTCGACACCACCGGCGTGGACCGGAACTGGGTCTCCTATGCGCAGGCGAACACTCCCCCGCGTCAGCCGATCTTCATCGACCCCGGCTACGGGATCGAGATCAACGTTGATCACCTGGCGGCGACGGCCTGCGCGGTCTACGCGAAGGGCAGCGGCGGGTTGAACCCGAACGGCTCCGCAGGGTGGCGCGGCGACTTCGGCGGCTGGGGTGGTGATCTGACCACGTTCTACGCCGAGTGGTGGCGCAACGAGGACGAGTACGCCTCCGGCTACGCCTTCTGTATGGACCGGCTCGCGAAGATCAACGTCCAGTCGTCCTTCAGCTTCGGCGACTTCATCGAAGATGTCGACGGCTACCTTCTGGGGATGGCACTGCGCGGAGGTTCAACCGTGAAGGCTGTGCTCCGCGGTCACCTGGGCGGCACCGGCTATCTCACCCGGTTCCGACAGTTCCACACCAGGCGCTACAACGGCTCCAACGCCGATGCGACCACCGCTGCCAGGACGCTCCTGTGTGGCACCGGCGACCTCGTGACCGACGGCCTCCGGACCGCCGCCATACAGCTGACCACCGCTGGCGCTCTGCCTCCACACCTCATGCCCGCGAGCAAGCTCAACCCCTTCCTCCAGGGCTACGTGGATACCCTTCAAAACCTCGTGAACCAGGACGCCAGGACCGCTCGGGAACGAGCGGCACGGCGGTAGGACCGAAAGGAACGGCGTGCTCGCGATTGCGGTCGTCCTGCTCATCGCACCCATCGGGGTGTTGGCCGTGCGTCACCTGAACCGGTGGACCCGGCGGTTGACGCCGCGCTCCCCCGTGCCGACGCGGCTGGCGGGTTATCTGACACTCGCAGCCGCGGCGATGTACGTGTTCGGGTTCGTCCACCTGACCTATTGGGCCACTCCCCGAGAGACCTGCATCGTGCGCTACGGCACCTGGGACGGCAGGTACGGACACGCCAGCTACTGGCCGCTCGAACGCAAGTGTGCCGATGACATCGACATGGTCCCCGGCTATGTCAATCCCCTCATCGTCATCCTCCTGACCGGGGCGCTCACCTGCGCGCTCATCGCGGTGGTCCAGCTTGTGCGGCATCGCCGTGTGGGCTTCGCCCCTCGGTCATGACACCCGCTCGCCGACATCCAGACCAGGAGTACGAACAGATGACCCAACCTGAGACTCTCGGTAACCGGTGGCGCCGCCGTCACCTGCTCGTCGCCGGAATGGCCGGTACGGGTGCCCTCGCCCTCACCGGCCTGCCCGCAACCGCGGCACTGGCCGCACCGGCGGACGCGGCGTCCCCGGGTCAGCCCTGGCGCCGCGCCACCTCCCAGAATGGTTGGCCGGTGGTCGGCTCGACCGATACCCGCCGCTACCGGGTGGAGGGTTCGAACGCGTCGGTCACGCTGTTGGCCGGCATGGTCGGGACGGTTCTACTGCACGTCGTCCGCAGGTTCCACTACGAGATCGGCGAGGTGACCAGGGAGGCGATCGTCGGCCACCGCACGGATCGTCGGATCTCCTCGCCGTACGAATCGAATTACCTTTCCGGCACCGCAGTTGCCCTCTGGCCGGACCGCTATCCGGCGGGAGCTCGGGATGGGCTCTTCGCGCACGAGGTGGCGATCGTTCGAGACATCCTCGCCGACTGCGAGGGTGTCGTCCGCTGGGGTGGCGACCAGCGGACGCAGCCGCAGGAGGGGCACTTCCAGATCGATGTACGTCCCGGCGACGGCCGCCTGAACCATGTGTCCGGAAAGCTGCAAGCCTGGGAGGCCGTTTCCGGGCAGGGTGCGGGCACGCCGGGCGACGTCTACTCGCCGGCGCGCCGCCGGGCGGCTTCAACCCTCGCGGATCGGCAGCGGGCATCGGCATAGGTCTACGGCTACGAGCGTCAGATGTCGATGCGTGGGGCGTGGCCGGATCGACCTCGGCCACGCCTCTCTCCTGCTCAGCCCGCCTCAGAACGCAGGTCTCCGAGTGTCAGTTTCATGCCCGAGAGCAGATCTTGACAGCCTGTAGGCCCATCCGCAGGATGTCACCAACCCAGCTGCAGCCGGGTTGGTACATCGAACGGGGGAACGACCATGCGTTTCAGGATCTTGGGCCCGCCCTGTATTGGGGACGCGCCCAAGGCCACTGGACGCCGCGCCACAGTGGTGGCGGCGATGCTGGTGGCCAACGTCAACAGGGGTGTCTCCGTCGACCGACTAGTCGACGCCGTCTGGGAGGCCGATCCTCCCGCTACCGCTCGGGAGCAGGTGCAGAACTGCGTTTCGATGCTCCGCCGGTCACTCGACAACGGCGCGAACGACGCCACCATCAACCGGAGTGGGCGGGGCTACCAACTCGACGCCGACCCGTACGAGATCGACGCGCACTGCTTCGAGCGGGATCTACACTCGGCCGCCGAACATCTCGATGAGAACAGGCCAGAGGCGGCGGCAGCAGTTCTGCACGGTGCTCTCGCCCTCTGGACGGGCCCGGCACTCGACGGCTTGGACGCGGTCGAACTCCGAGCCCACGCCCTCCGGCTCGACGAGCTACGGGCGACGGCGACCGAACGGCTGATCCAAACGAAGATCAGACTTGGGCGTCTCGACGACGCCGTGGCCGATCTCCGGCGGCTGACCGGACTGCACCCCACCGACGAGCGGTACATGCTTCTGCTGGTCGACGCACT
Organism: Micromonospora vulcania; assembly: GCF_042658605.1. Taxonomy (NCBI): domain Bacteria; kingdom Bacillati; phylum Actinomycetota; class Actinomycetes; order Micromonosporales; family Micromonosporaceae; genus Micromonospora; species Micromonospora vulcania. The sequence goes on from NZ_JBHSQS010000005.1 coordinate 176,556, forward strand.
CCTGCTCGGCCGCCGCCCCCCAGAGGCACTGGCCAGCTACCGTGCTTTCGCCAGACGCCTGGCGGACGATCTCGGCAGCCAACCGGGGCCCAGCGCCCATGCCGTGGAGCGGCGGATCCAGCTGGCGCTGCAAGGAACCGAGCCGGCAGCCGGTACGCCTTCTGCGCACGCACGAACCGACAGCGACCTGTCGGCGTTCGCGGGCATGCGAGGAAGCGTCACCGTCGCGACGAGGCAGGACTCGGAGCTACAACGCCACCTCGATGAGGCGATCTCCCACATTCGCGCGGTCTACCTGTTGCTCAACGACGGCCGTTAGGAATCGCGACCACGAACATCGGCGGTGTTGGTTGACACGCCGCCCGGCCGGTCGGCCGGGCGGCGGTCGGCTGCGAGTGTCCAGCCATCTCCGGTCAGCCCTTGATGTACGGCTTGCCGTCGGCGGCCGGTGCGCGGACCCGACCGACCAGCCCGGCGACCGCGAGGATCGTCGCCAGGTAGGGCAGCATGGCCAGGAACTGGCTGGGGATCACACTGTTGATCGCGCCCAGGTAGGTGGCGAGCTGGTCGGCGAAGCCGAAGAAGAGCGCGGCGAGCAGCGCTCCGGTCGGGTTCCACCGGCCGAAGATCAGTGCGGCCAGCGCGATGAAGCCCTTGCCGCCGATCATGTTCTTGGTGAACGAGTAGAGCGCCAGGGTGTACGACGCGCCGCCGATGCCGGCGACCACACCGGCCAGCAGCACGTTGCGGTAGCGCACCCGCAGCACCTTCACGCCGAGCGTGTCGGCGGCGGTCGGGTGCTCGCCGACCGACCGCGTACGCAGTCCCCACCGGGTGCGGAACAGCGCGACGTGGATCACCAGCACCAGGAGCAGGCCGAGGTAGAGGAAGATGTTGCCGCGGAACAGCGCCGGCCCGAGCACCGGGATGTCCCGGAGCAGCGGAATCTCCCAGTTGCCGAAGCGGGGTGCGCTGTTGTATTTCGCCGCGTCGGTCTGCATCAGCCGCTCGTAGAGGAAGCCGGTGACACCGACCGCGAGCAGGTTCAGCACGATGCCGATGACGACCTGGTCGACCAGGTAGCGGATGGCGAAGACGGCCAGCAGCAGCGAGATCAACGCACCACCGATGGCGGCGGCGACCAGGCCCACCCAGACGTTGCCGGAGATGCTGCCGAACAGCGCGCCGCTGAACGCGCCCATCAACAACTGGCCCTCGATGGCCACGTTGACCACGCCGGAGCGCTCACAGAGCACCCCGGCCAGCGCACCGAAGATCAGTGGCAGCGCCAGGATGAACGTGCCCCGGATGATGTTGACCAGGGGCATGAAGTTCTGCCCGGTCGGCGCGGCGGAGACCTGCCAGCAGAGGAAGGAGAGCACGAAGGCGATCAGCCCGACGCCGAGCACGGGAACGAACCACCGCTTCGGCACACCGGCGAGCAGCGCCGCGCCGGCGGCGATCGCGATGATCCCGAACAGGATCGCACCGATCGTGCCGTTGATCTCCAACGCGGCACCGGCCGCGTCGTCGCTGAGCGTGAACCGGGCCTGCTGATCGGTGGCGAGCGCGCCGAAGAAGGCCGCCGCCAGCAGGCCGAGCGCCAGCAACATCAGACCGACCTTGCGGTTACGGGTCCAGAAGCCCTCGTCGACCGGGGCGACCGCCACATCCGGGACAGCCATGGTGGACATGAGTTACCAGCCCTTCGCCAGGCTCGTCTGCAACCGGGCGGCCCGCGCGGCCCGGAGCTGGAAGATCGCCTTCACCAGGGCCGGCGCGGCGATGAAGATGACGATCAGCGCCTGGAGCACGGTGACCAGCTCCAGCGAGATCCCCGAGTACGACTGCATCCGGTTGCCGCCGGCCTGCAGCGCGCCGAACAGCAGCGCGGCCAGCAGGACCCCCCAGGGCTTCACCCGGCCGAGCAGCGCCACCAGGATGCCGTCGAAGCCGATCTGCGCCACCACCAGCGGCGTCAGCGCGCTCGCGGTGGAACCGAGCACCATGTTCGAGCCGCCCAGGCCAGCCAGGATCCCGGCGAAAACCATGATCAGAATGTACGTCCGGGTGACGCTGATGCCGGCGGTTCGGGCCGCGTCCGGGTTGGCGCCGACCGCGCGCAGCTCGAAGCCGAGCGTGGAGCGGTTCAGCAGCCAGGCGACCGCCCAGGTGACCAGCACGGCGAGCAGGATGCCGGCGTGCACCCGCAGGTTGTCGCCGAGCAGTCGGGGCAGCTGCGCGGAGGTGTCCACCGGCCTGCTGATCGCGTCGGTGCGATTCGGGTCCTGCACACCGTTCTGCACGATCAGCCAGGTCAGGAAGTAGGTGCCGACGTAATTGAGCATGATCGTGTTGATCACCTCGTGGGCACCGGCACGGGCCTTGAGGATGCCCGGAATGAAGCCCCAGAGCGCCCCGCCCAGAGCGCCGGCCAGCACCGCCACCAGCAGGTGCAGGCCGGGCGGCAGCGGCAGCAGGAAGCCGGCCAGCGCGGCCAGGATCACACCGATGGTGGCCTGGCCCTGGGCACCGATGTTGAACAGACCGCCACGGAAGGCCAGCGCCACCGACAGGCCGGTGAAGACCAGCGGCGCGGTGTAGGTGAGCGTCTCGGAGATCGGCGCGAGCACGGCCTCCCAGCCGTTGCTGCCGTGCAGCCAGCCGGAGAACGCCTCCGGGTCGAAGATCGAGCCCTTGAACAGGTTCGCGTACGCCTCACTCACCAGCGTCCAACTGGAATTGAGCGCGTCGGACGGGCGGGAGGTGATGTACGAATAGGTGGAGAGCACGTCGGGATCAGAAATGATCATCAGCACCGCGCCGACCACGATCGCCAGCACCAGCGACAGCAGGGTCACCGTGAAGGTGTTGGCCGCCCAGAGGTTGTTCAGGAACAGCCGCCCCAGGCCGGGCTCCGGCGTCGAGCCGCCCGGCCCGGTGGCCGGCGTGGTGGCTGTCTCGGCCCGTTCGGTATTGCCGAGGGCGGTCTGCGCGGCCTGCGCCTCGCTCGCCGGCTCCTTGTCTGGCGAGCCCGACTGCGGGTTGGGGTTGGTCATTCCTCGTCCTCGCTCGCGGAGCCTGCGTCGCTCGCCGCGCCCTCGTCGGGCTCGACGTCGGCGGGTGCCGCGACGGTCTCGGGGGCCGTGTCCGGGCTGATACCGGCCATCAGCAGGCCGATCTCCTCGCGCGGGGTGTCTGGGCCGACGATGCCGATGATCCGCCCGCGGTACATGACCGCGATCCGGTCGGCGAGCCCGATCACCTCGTCGAGTTCGCTGGAGACCACCAGGACGGCGGTGCCGATGTCCCGCTCGTGGATGACCCGGCTGTGGATGAACTCGATGGACCCGACGTCGACGCCGCGGGTCGGCTGGGCGGCGATGAAGAGCTTCAGCGGCCGGGACAGCTCCCGGGCCACGATCACCTTCTGCTGGTTGCCGCCGGAGAGGGTGCCCACCGGCGCGTCCGCCGACGGGGTACGCACGTCGAACTGCTCGATCCGCTCCCTCGCCGAGGTCGCGATCGCGTCCGGCTTGAGCGCGAGCCCGGCGCCGAACGGCGGCCGGTCGTAGATGTCCAGCACCAGGTTCTCCGCGACGCTGAACTCCTTGACCACGCCGTCCACGCTGCGGTCCTCGGGCACGTAGCCGACGCCCGCACGGAGCACCTTCTTGGTCGTCCAGCCGTCGATCCGGTCGCCGACCAGGCTGACCGTACCGGCGAGCACCGGGCGCAGGCCCATGATCGCCTCGATCAGCTCGGTCTGACCGTTGCCCTGTACGCCCGCCACGCCGAGCACCTCGCCCGCGCGTACGGTCAGGTCGATACCGTCGACGGCCCGCACCTGCCGGTCGTCGTCGACGACCAGCCCGGCCACCTCCAGCACCGGCTCGCCCGGCGTCGCCGGGGCCTTTTCCACGGTGAGCCGGACGCTGCGCCCCACCATCAGCGCGGCCAACTCGTCCCGGCTGGCCCCCGGCGAAGCGGTGCCGACGGTCTTGCCGCGCCGGATCACGGTGATCCGGTCGGCGATCGCCTTGACCTCGCCGAGCTTGTGGGTGATGAAGACGATCGACTTGCCGGCGGCCTTGAGCGACCGCATGACCGTCAACAGTTCCTCGGTCTCCTGCGGGGTGAGCACCGCGGTGGGCTCGTCCAGGATGAGCAGGTCGACGTCCCGGGTGAGCGCCTTGACGATCTCGACCCGCTGCTGGACGCCGACCGGCAGGTCCTCGATCACCGCGTCCGGGTCGACCCGCAGGTTGTACCGCTCGGACACCTCGGTGACCTCGCGCCGGGCTCGCCGCCGGTCCAGGAAGCCGGCGATGCCGCCCCGGGTCTGCTCGGCGCCGAGCATGATGTTCTCGGCCACGGTGAAGACCGGCACCAGCATGAAGTGCTGGTGCACCATGCCGATCCCGGCCCCGATCGCGTCGGACGGGCCCTTCAGCTTCAGCGGCTGACCGTCGATGAGGATCTCGCCCTCGTCGGGCTGGTAGAGCCCGTAGAGCACGTTCATCAGGGTCGACTTGCCCGCGCCGTTCTCGCCGAGCAGGGCGTGAATCTCTCCAGGCTCCACCGTCAGGTCGATGTGGTCGTTGGCGACCAGATCACCGAACCGCTTGGTGATGCCGCGCAGTTCGAGTCTCAGCGCAACCTCCTGGAGTGCGAGCGATGGTGCAGCGTAGCTGCCGGTCGACCCGCCCGGAACGGGCCGGTCACCGTGGCGCGCGATCGGCCGCTCCGGCACCACGGGTGCTCACCCGCGGTGCCGGAGCGGCCGGATCGGTCGTACCTGTCCCCCGCCGACCCCCCGATGATCTCACCGGAAGGGCCGACCGGTCGTCACTTGGTCGGCTGGGCCTTCGAGGTGACGGTGATCGTGCCGGCGGCGATGTCCGCCTTGATCTTCTCGACCTCGGTCTTCAGCTCGGCCGGAACCTTGCCGTCGAAGTCGTGGTACGGGGCGATCGAGACGCCGGTGTTGGCCAGCGTGCCGACGAAGCCCGGCTTGGCCTGCAGCTTCTCGCCACCGGCGGCCTTGATCACGGCCTCCTTGACGGCCTCCGGGATGTTCTTGACCACGGTGGTCACGATCGCGGAGCAGTCCGGGGTGCTCTCGCAGCCGTCAACGTCCACCCAGATGGTGTTGTACTTGCCGCCCGAGGCCTTGGCCGCGGCCGTGGTGCCGAGGCCAGAGCCGCCGGCGACCGGCATGATGATGTCCGCACCCTGGGCGACCAGCGCGTCGGAGACCTTCTTGCCCTCGTCCTGCTTGGCGAAGTCGTTGGTGAAGGAACCCTTCTGGGTGTCCTTGTTCCAGCCCAGCGCCTGGACGTTCTTGCCCTTGGTGGTGTTGAAGTACTTCACACCGTCGACGAAGCCGTCCATGAAGATGGTCACCGGCGGGATCGGCACAGCGCCGTACGTGCCCACCTTGCCGGTCTTGGTCAGCCCGGCGGCCAGGTAGCCGGCCTGGAACGCGGCCTGCGCGGTGTCGAACTGCATCGGGTAGACGTTGGCGTCACCCGGGTTGGCGTCGACGATGCCGAACGTCTGGTTCGGGTTCGCCTTGGCGATCTTCGAGGTGGCGTTGGCCATCAGGCCGCCGACCGCCAGGATGAAGTCGCACTTCTGGTTGACGAACTGCGTCAGGTTCGGCTCGTAGTCGGCCTCGGCCTTCGACGCGACGAACTTGATGTCGATGTTGCCGTTGGCGGCCTTGGCCTCCTCCAGGCCCTTCCAGGCCGAGGCGTTGAACGACTTGTCGTCGATGCCGCCGACGTCGGTCACCATGCAGGCGCTGTACTTCTTGGCACCGCTGCCAGCGTTGTTGTCATCCTTGGGCGCCTCGCCACAAGCGGCGGCGGTGAGCGCGAGCCCACCCACCGCGAAGATCGAGGCGATCCGCATCCCACGCACCGAGCGCAAGACGTCTCCTTCCCATTGCACACCGCGCCTAGTGCGGTGGCAGCCCATCAGCCGACTTGCGGTGTGCCGCCGGCTGTCCCACGTTACGGACGGGAGCGTACGCCCGCGCCCACCCACCGGCCGACAATCGTGCACGACTGTTGAGCGCCTGTTACCCGGGTGTAACCCTTGGGTGGGGCAAGTCACTCTTTGTGCTGCTAACCGAGCGCCGAGGCGTGGCGAACGTCCGGTTTCCAGGGGCGGCCCCCTCCCCGGACGTTACCGCCAAAAGACCGCCACCGCCGCGTTGACCAGGGTCAGACCGACGATTGCGAGGAAGTGGCCACGGTTGACCACGTCCCGCTTCCGGGAGAAGAAGACCATGACGAAGATCAGCAGTGCGATCACCAGCTTCGTCACAAGTTTCGCCGGTGCCGGCTCGTCGCCGTCGCCGCGCAGCGGCGCGGAGAGGCCGAGGCCGGTCAGCAACTGGATCACGGCCCCCCAGAGCATGGCCGGGTTGATCCGGAGCCGGCCGCTGACGAGTTGGGCGATCGAGCCGCCGAGCAGCAGGGCGAAGCCGATCAGATGGACATAGAGGAGAATCAGCCGCAGTGCTTCCACGCCGCACATCCTCTCCCATCAACGACAGTTTGTAGTAGGGGGTCCGGCGGTCGGCGCGTCGGGCCCACCCGGGCGGCGCTCAGCACAGCCGCCAGACCTGGAAGGTGGGCCCGTCGGCGGGCAGGGTCAGCGTGCCGTCCGCGTCGGGCCGTAGTGCCGGCGCGCCGCCGTACACGTTCTCGGCGGCCGGCAGCCCGGCCAGCCGGATCGGCGCTCCGGCCGCCCGGCGGGCCAGCACCAGCACCGCCCCGGTCGGCGCCTCGCGCAGGAAGGCGAGCGCGTCCGGGTCGTGGTGCAGCCGGCGCAGGCCGCCGTGGCGCAGCGCCGGCTCACCGCGGCGCAGCGCGATCAACGCCCGGTACGCGGCGAACGTTCGGGCGTCCCAGCTCTCCGGCCGGTGCCACGGCATCGGGGTACGCGAGGATTCGCCGTTGGTGCCGGTCAGGCCGAGCTCGTCGCCCGCGAAGATCATCGGAATGCCGGGCATGGTGGCGAGCAGGCCGGCGGCCACCTCCTGCCGAGCGGCGTCGCCGACCACGCTCCGGACCCGGGCTGAGTCGTGCGAGCCGAGCAGTTGCCAGGAGTGGACGTACGAGCGCCAGGAGACCAGCGACCGGTAGGCATCCATGGTCGCCAGCATCCGGCCGGCGTCCCGCCGTGGCACCCCGCCCGGCGTGCCGAGGAAGTTCGGCACCGGCTGGTCTCCGTGCCGCAGCCAGGACCAGACCGGATCGGTGAAGCCGACGTAGTTCATGGTGCCGTGCCAGCCGTCGCGGTCCAGGTCGCCGGTGTGGTCGTGGCCGTGCTCGGCCATCAGCAGGCCGTCCGGCCGGTCCCGCGCGACCACCGAGCGCAGCAGCGCCGCCACCTCGTGGGTGTACGCGTCGGCGCCCCGCCGACCGGTCATGTTCGCCACGTCCACCCGCCACCCGTCCAGCGCGTACGGCGGGCGCAGCCAGCGGCGCAGCACCGAGTCGTCGGCGGTGGCGAACCGGCGGCGCAGCTCGGCGCTGCCCCAGTTCAGCTTCGGCAGCGACTTCACCCCGTTCCAGGACTCGTAGTCCCCGGTGGTCCCGTCGAAGTAGTACAGCCCGCGCTCGGACGCGTGCACGTCGGCGGAGGCGGCGGTGAACCAGTCGTGCGCGTCGCCGGTGTGGTTGCTGGTGACGTCGCCGAGCAGCCGCCAGCCCCGCGCCCGTACCGCGTGGGCGAGCCGGGCCAGCGCGGCGTCCCCGCCGAGCAGCGGGTCGACCCGGTCGAAGCTGGCCGCGTCGTAGCGGTGGTTGGACCGGGCCGGGAAGATCGGGGTCAGGTAGACCGTGTTCACCCCGAGACGGTCCAGGTGGTCCAGCCGCTCGGCGATCCCGTCCAGGTCGCCGCCGTAGAACTGGTGCGGGGTCTCCGGGCCACGCCCAATCACCGGGGTTTCCCAGTCGCAGGGGATCGCCCAGTCCGGCAGCGGCCGACCGGCGGCGGTGGTGGAGCGGGCGAACCGGTCCGGGAAGATCTGGTAGATCACCGCGTCCCGCGCCCACGCTGGCGGCGGGGCATGGCTGACCAGCTTGAAGTCGCCGTGGTCGGGCACGTCGTGGTCGACCACCCCGGCGGCGGTCAGCCATCGGGGGCCACTTCGGCCGGCGAGCAGGAAGCGGTAGTTGCTCACCGGGTTGCGTACCTCGACCTCGGCCCGCCACCAGACCTCGCCGCCGTCGGCGCGGTCCACGACGGCCGCGCGGAAGCGGGGCTCGCCGTCGCCGGTGGTGCGTACGTGCACCTGACCGACGTCGGCACCGGCCGGAACCCGGAGGAAGACGTCGACCGTCTCCCCCAGGGTCGGCTCCTGCTCGGGGACGTACAGCGTGGATCCGTCGTGGTGCGGCTGCGGTCGACTCATCCCTTGACCGCGCCGGCGGTCAGTCCGGAGACGATGTAGCGCTGTAGGAGTTGGAAGACCAGCACGGTGGGGATCGCGGTGAGCAGGGTGCCGGCCGCGAAGATGCCGAAGTTGTTGTTGCGCTCGTTGCCCTGCAACATGCCGTACATGCCGACGGCCAGCGTCTTGGACTCGGTGCTGGTCAGGAACACGTTCGCCATCAGGAACTCGTTGATGGTGCCGATGAAGGCCAGCAGCCCGGTCACCGCCAGGATCGGCGCCACCAGCGGCAGCATGATCTTGAAGTAGACCTGGGCGTGCGACGCGCCGTCCATGGTGGCCGACTCGTCCAACTCCCGGGGCAGGGTGTCGAAGAAGCCCTTCATCAGCCAGGTGTTCACCCCGAGCGCACCGCCCATGTAGAGCAGCAACAGACCCCAGGGGGTGTTGAAGCCGATCGACGGCCACAGGTCGGTGATCGTGCCGAAGATCAGATAGATCGCCACGATCGCCAGGAACTGCGGGAACATCTGGATCAACAGCAGCGCGAGCAGCCCCACCCGGCGACCGCGGAACCGCATCCGGGAGAAGGCGTACGCGGCGAGCGCGGAGACGAACACCGAGGCGAACGCGGCCACCCCGGCGATCAGCAGCGAGTTGAGGAACCACCGCTCGAAGGCGGTCCGTTCGAACAGCGCGCCGAAGTTGCCCAGTGACATCCCGTCGGTCGGCACCAACTGGGTCGACGAGAGCGTGCCGAGCGGGTTGAGCGCGGCGGAGAGCACGAACACGATCGGGAAGAGGCTGAACAGCACGCCGAGCACGGCGACCAGGTGTCGCCAGCCGACCTGCGCCAACCACCGGTTGCGTCGTCGGGCGGTGACGGTACGCGTGGTCACGAGTACACCTCCTCCTGCTTACGGGTCCGCCGGAAGCTGACCGCCGAGACCACCGCGACGATGGCGAAGATGAACAGCGAGATCGCGGCGGCGAAGCCGAACTGCGCGCCCTGCCCGCCGAAGGCGAGCCGGTAGGTGTACGTGATCAGCAGGTCGGTCGCGCCGTTGGTGGGATTGTCGGCCGGGAAGGGCGCGCCCTCGGTGGTCAGGTAGATCGCGTTGAAGTTGTTGAAGTTGAACGCGAACGACGAGATCAGCAACGGCGAGAGCGCGACCAGCAGCAACGGCAGCGTGACGGCACGGAAGGACTGCCAGGGCGAGGCCCCGTCCACCGCGGTCGCCTCGGTCAGCTCTGCGGGGATGGCCTGCAACGCGCCGGTGGCCACCAGGAACATGTACGGGTAGCCGAGCCAGAGCTGCACCAGGATCACCGCGAAGCGAGCCGTCCACGGCTGGCCGAACCAGTCCACGTTCAGCCCGAACAAATTGTTGATCAGGCCGAAGTCGGCGTTGAACATGTCGCGCCAGGCCAGCAACATCGCGAACGACGGCATGGCGTACGGCAGGACGAGCAGCACCCGGTAGATGTTGGTGCCACGCATCCGGGGCGAGTGCAGCCCGAGCGCGATCATCATGCCGAGCAGGAACGTCCCACCGGTGGAGGCGACCGCGAAGGCGAAGTTCCAGATCAGGGTGCCGAGGAACGGGCCGGAGATGGTCTCGTCGGTGAGCACCCGGGTGAAGTTGCGCAGCCCGACGTTGATCTTCCAGCCCTGGGCCAGCCGCTCGCCGTCGGCGGCCACGAATGCGCCGACCTCGTCGTCGGCGGTCCAGGTCTGCCCGGTCTCGTTGTCCCGGATGCAGTCGCATCCAGCCTCGTACGCCCGCACCGCCTTGCCCTCGTACGCGCGGGACAGACCGCTGGAGCGCACCGCGCCGCCGGGGGTGGGGACCACCAGGTCGGTGATCTCCTTGCTGCGGGCGCTGGCCTGGCCGACGTTCAACACGGTGTAGCCGTCGGCGGCGGTGACCCTGCCGCCCGGGGTGACCGTGACGTCGGAGGCGGCGAGTTGGCGCAGCCCACCGGCGTCGCCGGCGGACACCGTGCCGGTCGCCGGATCGGTGACCAGGAAGACCAGTGGCCCGGTGGCCGGGTCGCCCGTGGTGGCGATCGACAGGGCGTACTCGGCCGAGCCGGGCACCTGGGTGACCGAGGAGGACTGGATCGCGACGATCGCCTCGTCCTTGCTGCCCCGGTGTCCGTCACCGAAGTTGGTGAACGCGGTGCTGGCCGTGTAGAGCACCGGGAAGACCTGGAAGGCGATCAGGAACAGGGTGCCCGGGACCAGGTACTTGGCCGGGATGTGCCGGCGGGTGAGGTACAGGTAGAAGAGTCCGGCGGTGGTCGCCGCCAGCAGGGCCAGGCCGGCCCACTCCTCGCCGTCGATGAGCGGGAAGGCCGCCCAGAGGGCGATACCGGCGGTCAGACCGAGCAGGAGCACCTTGCCGGCGACACCGGTCAGGGTGATCGGCGTGTGGTCACGCGTGGGACGGGAGCGCGGGGGTCGGGAGCCGACCGGCCCCCGGCCCGGGGTCTGCGTGACAGACCCCGGGCCGGACAGCGGCGTACTCATTACTTGATCGAGCCGGAGATGGTCTTGCCGGCCGCGGTGATGGTGCTGGTCGGGTCGGCCCCACCGATCACGGCAGCCTCGGCCTTGCCGAACGGGTCCCAGATCGCGGCCATCGCGGGGATCGCCGGAAGCACCTGGCCGTTCTTGCCGGCCTCCTGGAACTTGGCCAGGTCCGGGTCGGTGCCCTTGACCTGGTCGAGGGCGGCGGTCAGCGCCGGCGGCCGGGGCTCGGCGTTGTACAGCGCGACGGCCAGCTCCGGCGTGGTGGTGTAGTTGGCCACGAACTCCTGGGCCAGCGCCTTGTTCTTGCCCTTCGAGGCGACGTAGAACGCCTGCACGCCCACGAACGGCTGGGCCTCCTTGCCGCCCGCGAAGCCGGGGACGGCGGAGATGTCGTACTTGATGTTGGCCTTCTTGACGTCGGCCACCGCCCACGGGCCGGACACCAGGTACGCGCACTTCTTGCTGGTGAAGGTGGCGATCGAGTTGGTGTCCGAGATGGAGCGCTTGAGGACGCCCTCGCCCTTCTCGCCCAGTGCGCCGATCTTCTTGAACGCGTCGATCGACGCGGGCTTGCCCACGCCCAGGTCCTTCGGGTCGTAGTCGCCGTTGGCGCCGGTGCCGAAGAGGTAGCCGCCGGCCGAGGTGTAGAGCGGGTAGATGTGGTACGCGTCGCCGTTCTGACCGACCTGGAGGCAGAGCGTCTCGGTGGCCTTCTTCGCCGCCTTGAGCTGCTTGCCGGTGGCGACCAGGTCCTCAATGGTCTTCGGCGCCTCGGGGGCCAGCTCGGTGTTGCGGATCAGCGCCAGGTTCTCCTGCGCGTACGGCACGCCGTAGACCTGGCCGTTGAAGGTGACCGCCTTGACCGCGGTCGGGTTGAACGCGCTCTTCTGGTCAGCGGCCAGCTGCACCGGGTCGATGGCGCCGTTCTGCACCAGATTGCCGATCCAGTCGTGCGCGCCGACCACCACGTCCGGGCCGCTGCCCTGCTGGGACGCGGTGACGAAGTTGGTCTGCAGGTCCTTGCTCACGGCCTGGACCTCGACGGTGACGCCGTTCTCCTTGCCGAACTTCTCGGCGAACGGCTTGAGTGCGGCGGTCCGCTTGTCGTCGGCCCAGATCATCAGTTTGCCGCCGGCGGCCTTGGGGGACTCCTTCGCGGCCGGCTCGTCGCTGTCGCCACAGCCGGAGGCGGCGAGCGCCAGGGCGAAGAGGGCGACCACACCCGCGGTACGGATGCGCATCGGTACTCCTGTCGTCATGGCGGGTCCGCCGGGGGAAGGGCGGCCCGCCAGTGGGAACCTCTGGAAGTTCTTGCCATCCGGCGCATCGATGGTGCGCCGCTGCTCTCGCATGTTGCGGGGACGTTAGCAAGACGTTGCAGACAATGGAAGGGCTTGCAGAGGCGCCCGCAAGAACTTGCCGGTGGGCTAAAGTGCCGCCATGCGCGCTCGACTGTCCGACATCGCCCAGCAGGCCGAAGTCAGCGAGGCCACGGTGTCGCGGGTGCTCAACGACCGCCCCGGCGTGGCACCGGAGACCCGCCAGGCCGTCCTCACCGCCCTCGACGTGCTCGGCTACGAACGCCCGGCCCGGCTGCGCAAGCGCAGCGCCGGGCTGGTCGGCCTGGTGGTGCCGGAGCTGGACAATCCGATCTTCCCCGCCTTCGCCCAGGTCATCGAGTCGACCCTCGCGCAGAGCGGGTTCACGCCGGTGCTCTGCACGCAGACCGCCGGCGGCGTCACCGAGGACGAGTACGTGGAGATGCTGCTGGACCGGCAGGTCTCCGGGATCGTCTTCGTCTCCGGCCTGCACGCCGACACCGCCGCCAACCACGACCGCTACCGCGCGCTGATCGCCCGGCCGCTGCCGGTCGTGATGATCAACGGGTACGTCCCCGGCATCGGCGCGCCCTTCGTCTCCTGCGACGACCGGGAGGCCGCCGAGCTGGCGGTGGCCCACCTGGTCGCGCTCGGGCACCGGCGGATCGGGCTGATCACCGGCCCGGACCGGTTCGTTCCGGTGCAGCGCAAGGTGGCCGGCTGGCGGTCCGCGATGACCCGGCTGGCCGGCGTCGCCGAGACCGACCTGGACGCGCTGGCCGAGTTGTCGCTGTTCGGTGTGGAGGGTGGCGAGGCCGCCGCCGGTCGACTGCTGGACCGTGGCGTGACCGGCGTGGTGTGCGGCTCCGACCTGATGGCGCTCGGCGCCGTCCGCGCGGCCCGGCAGCGTGGCCTGAGCGTTCCGGGCGAACTCTCCGTGGTCGGCTACGACGACTCGCCGCTGATGGCCTTCACCGACCCGCCGCTGACCACCATGCGGCAGCCGGTCATCGCGATGGCGGTGGCCGCCGTCCGAGCACTGGTCGACGAGATCAACGGGCACGGCGCTCCGCACTCGGAATACCTGTTCCGCCCGGAGCTGGTGGTACGCGGCTCCACCGCGGTCGCCCCGGCCGGCGCCCGCGGGTCGAACCGGCACCGGCCCGGCTCGTCCGCGCTGGCCATCCCCGCCTGAGCGGCGGAGCCCGCTCGCCGGGCAGCAAGCCTTGCGCAAGGACTGCTTGACTCTTGCAGCGCCTGGCCGGCATATTGCTGGGACGCCCGCGTCGGCATCGGCCGCATCGCGCCGGGCGCCGCCGCCGTACCGTTGCCCGAGACAGACGGGAACCCCACCGATGACCGCCAGCACCACCGCTCCGCCCATCACCACCGACGACGACTGGTGGCGCTCCGCGGTCGTCTACCAGGTGTACGTGCGCAGCTTCGCCGACAGCGACGGCGACGGTATCGGTGACCTCCAGGGCATCCGGCAACGTCTGCCGTACCTGCGTGACCTCGGGGTGGACGCGCTCTGGCTGACCCCCTTCTACACCTCCCCCATGATCGACGGCGGATACGACGTCGCCGACTACCGGGACGTCGACCCGATGTTCGGCACCCTCGCCGATTTCGACGAGATGATCACCGATGCGCACGCCCTCGGCCTGCGCATCATCGTCGACCTGGTGCCCAACCACACCTCCAGCGCACACCGCTGGTTCACCGCCGCCCTCGCCGCCGGTCCCGGCTCGCCGGAGCGGGCCCGCTACCTCTTCGCCGAGGGGCGGGGCGCGCACGGCGAGCTGCCGCCGAACGACTGGGAGAGCATCTTCGGCGGTCCGGCCTGGACCCGGGTCGCGGACGGCGAGTGGTACCTGCACCTGTTCGACCCGGCCCAGCCGGACCTGAACTGGCGCCACCGGGAGGTCCGCACCGAATTCGAGGACGTGCTGCGGTTCTGGCTGGACCGGGGCGTGGACGGCTTCCGGGTCGACGTGGCGCACGGCATGATCAAGGCCGAAGGGCTGCCGGACGTCGGCTTCAGCACGATGACCACCGGCCAGCGTCAGGTGGAGCTGCTCGGCAAGGGCCGGCTGCCCTACTTCGACCAGGACGAGGTGCACGAGATCTACCGCGCCTGGCGACCCATCCTGGACAGCTACCCGGGCGGCCGGATGGCGGTCGCCGAGGCGTGGGCCGAGACCCCGCAGCGGCTGGCCCGCTACATCGGCCCGGACGAGCTGCACCAGGCGTTCAGCTTCGACTTCCTCGACGCCACCTGGTCGGCCGACTCGTTCCGCAAGGTGATCGACACCGCGCTGGCCGAGTCCACCGTGGTCGGTGCGCCGACCACCTGGGTGCTGTCCAACCACGACAAGCAGCGGCACGTCACCCGCTACGGCGACGGTGACCAGGGGCTGCGCCGGGCCCGCGCGGCCAGCCTGTTGATGCTCGCCCTGCCCGGCTGTGCCTACCTCTACCAGGGCGAGGAACTGGGCCTGCCCGAGGTGCTCGACCTCCCCGACGAGCTGCGCCAGGACCCGGCGTTCCTGCGTACCGGGGAGAGCCGGGACGGCTGCCGGGTGCCCATCCCGTGGAGTGGCGAGCTGGCCCCGTACGGCTTCGGGCCGGCCGGCAGCGAGCTGAGCTGGCTGCCCACCCCGGCGACCTGGCAGGCCCTGTCGGTCGGCGCGCAGACCGACGTGCCGGGCTCGACGCTGGAGCTGTACCGGGCCGCGCTGCGGATCCGGCACGAGCACCCGGCGCTGGCCGTCGACGCCGACGGGGTGACCTGGCTGGAGAGCGAGCCGGGCGTGCTGGCCTTCAGCCGCACCGCCGGCACGACCGTACTGACCTGCGTGGTCAACCTCAGTGGCGCACCGGTCGCGATCGACGGGTACGGCGAGCCCGTCGTCGCCAGCGCGGCGCTCACCGGGTCGGGCTCCACCCGGCTGCTGCCGATCGACGCCTCCGCCTGGTTGGAACGGCGCTGAACGGGTAAGCCCTCATCGACCTGGTCGTCCGTCGTGCCCCGCGCCGACGGGCGACTGGGCTACCGGCCCCTTGTGGTGGGGGGTGAGGTGGCACCGGCGCTTCGCGGAGCTCGCTCCGCGCGGCGCCGGTGTTCGTCTGCGTGCGACGTCCCCGACCGGAACCGCCTACTTCGCGGTGAGCAGCGCCGCGATCCGGGCGAAGCCGGCGCGTACCTCGACCTCGTCCGGCGGGTCGGAGGGCTCGCCGTGGCCCGCCGCGTCGGCCGCGGCGTCCAACTCCTCGTCGATCACGTCCTCGAAGTCGCCGTACAGGTCGGCGCCCTCGACCCGGCTGGTGTCGTCCTCGGCGGCCACCTGGGCGGCGGCGATCTCGCTGCGGATCTCGTCGGCCGACAACGCCGGCAGCAGCGGTTCCACCACGGCCATCAGCTGCTCCTCGGCCACCACCGCCTCGGCCAGCGCCAACGCGTGCGGCCGCTCGTACGGCCCGCAGACCACCGGTTCCCAGTCGTCGAGGTCACCGAGCGGACCGAAGGTGATGATCCACGGCAGGCCGAGCATCGGCGAGTCGTCCGGCAGGTCCAGTGTCATGAGTGCGCCCACCGGCTCATCATGGTCCCCGAACGCGAACGTTCAACCCCGTTCGCTCAGTTACCGCCCGTCCGGCGCTCGGCAGCTCACCACCCGCGGACCGCCGGAACGCCCCGTGCAACCGGCTCAGTCGTGCCGGGTGGCGTCGACGGCGGCGCGGACGAGGGCGACCGCGCGGTCCGGGGAGACGCCGAGCCGCCGCGCCTCGGCGGCGTACTCGACGGCGGCCCGGTGCAACCGGTCGACGGCGTCGTCCCGGCCGGGGGCGACGAAGGTGCCGTTGCGCCCCCGGGTCTCCAGCAACCCCGCCGTCTCCAGCTCGCGATAGGCCCGGGCCACCGTGTTCGCGGCCAGCCGCAGGTCAGCGGCGAGCTGCCGCACGGTGGGCAGGCGGCTTCCGACCGGCAGCCGGCCGTCGCCGATCAGCTCGGCGAGCTGCCCGCGCACCTGCTCGTACGGGGGCACCGGGGAGTCCAGGTCAACCGAGATCAGCACCTGTGCGCCTTCCGTCATCAGCCGGCACCGCCCGGTGTGCCGGGCTCGGTGCTCTCGTCGAGGTCCGCCGGCGGGGCACCCTCGGCCAGGTCCACCACCCGCCCGTTCGAGCTGGTCGCGAGCAGGGCCGCCCCGAACAGCACCAGCTGGTTGAGCAGGTAGAGATAGAGCAGCAGCCCGACCGCGCCGGCCACCACGGTGTACGCCGGGTTCCGCTCGGTACGCACCACGTAGTACCGGCCGACCGTGTTCAGCAGCGTGATGCCGACCGCCACCGCCACCGCCACCGGGCGCAGCCGGGACCGACTCATCCGCAGCCGGGGCACCGCGACCAGCAGCGCGGTGGCGAGCACCGTGTTGATCAGCACGCTGAGCACCGCGCTGACCGTGGTCAGGCCGAACGAGCCGGTGCTGCGCAGCAGGAAACGCAGCAGCGACTCCAGCGCGTCGACCGCCGCCACCGAGACGCCGAGCAGCACGAAGACGCCGATCATCACGCCCAGGTCGACCAGCCGCCGGATCACCAGGTTGCCGGGCTGCTGGTTGAGCCCGTACATCAACCGCTGCGAGGAACGGATCGCCTCCACCCAGCCGATCCCGGTGAAGACCAGGATGATCAGGCCGACGACGCCGACCGTGCCACTGGAGTTGGCGATCTGCTCCGGGTCCAGGAACGGCAGGTTGTCCCCGAGGAAGTCGGCTGCCGCCGCGCTGACCTCGTCGTTGTCCTCCAGGATCGCGCCGAAGATGGCGTACGCGACCAGGGCGAGGGCGAAGACCGCGAAGAAGCCGTAGTACGCGATCGCCGCCGCCAGCCGACCGGCCAGCACGTCGGCGTAGAGCGCGCCGGCCCGCCACACATGGTCGAAGAGCCCCGACCGATGGCGCGCCGCGGTCACCCAGCGGTCGATGCCCGCCTCGATCCGGCCGATCACGTTCACGCGGTCATCTTCGCCGATCTCCGGCCACCGTAGGGGCAACCAGCTCCCGGTGCTCGCCGACCGGCGCGTCGCGGCCGGTCAGCTGCCGAGGCGGAAGTCCCGACGCGGCTGCCACCGCGCCTGCCCGGAGTGCGAGAACAGGGTGAACGCGTCGACCTCGAACATCGCGGAGAAGTCGGCAAGATCCTCGTACGCCTTGTCCAACGCCTCCGGTGCCACGTCCTGCGCCACGGTGACGTGCGGATGGTACGGGAAGCGGGCCTTCCGGTGCAGCGCCGGCGCCGCGGTGATGGCGGCGGCCAGCAACTCGCACTCACTGATCCCGGCGGCCACCGCGACGAACACCACCTGGGTCACCGGGCGGAACGTGCCGGTGCCCCGCAGGTGCAGCGTGAACGGCAGGTGCGCGGCGGCGACGGCGGCCAGGTGCCCCTCGACCGCCGGCAGGGCCGCCGTCGGGATCTCGGTCGGCCCGAGCAACGTCACGTGCGCGGGCACCGCCAGCGGGTCGCCGGCTTCGACCCGCCGCCGGGTGAGCTGGGTGCCCCACGGCTCCGGGATGTCCACCGCGATGCCGACCTGGATGGTGTCACCGGCCGGCAGCACCCCGCCACTGCGATCCACGCTTCGCGCCGCCCCTTCGGCCACCGACCCGACCACCCGTCCCGCAGCGCTACTCGCCGCGCACCGGCGGGAAGAAGCCGACCCGCTCGTACGCGGACCGCAACGTCGCCCCGGCCACCGCGCGGGCCTTCTCCGCGCCGGTGGCGAGGAGCTTGTCCAACTGTGCGGGGTCGTCGAGGTAGGTGCGGGTGCGCTCCTGGATCGGGCGGACGAACTCGGCCACCACCTCGGCCAGGTCCTTCTTCAGGTCGCCGTAGCCGCGGCCCGCGTACGCCGCCACCAGCTCGTCGATGCCGCGCCCGCTGAGCGCCGAGTGGATGGTCAACAGATTGGACACGCCCGGCTTGGTCTCGGCGTCGAACACGATCTCCCGGCCGGTGTCGGTCACCGCCGAGCGGATCTTCTTGGCCGAACGAGCCGGGTCCTCCAGCAGGTCGATGATGCCGGCCGGCGAGGACGACGACTTGGACATCTTCGCGGTCGGGTCCTGAAGGTCGGTGATCTTGGCAGTGTCCTTGACGATGTGCGGCGCGGGCACCGTGAACGTCTGGCCGAACAGCGAGTTGAACCGCTGGGCAAGGTCCCGGGAGAGCTCCAGGTGCTGGCGCTGGTCCTCACCGACCGGCACCGCGTTGGCCTGGTAGAGCAGGATGTCGGCGGCCTGCAGGATCGGGTAGGTGAACAGGCCGACGCTGGCCCGCTCGTTGCCCTGCTTCTGCGACTTGTCCTTGAACTGCGTCATCCGGCTGGCCTCGCCGAAGCCGGTGATGCAGCCCAGCACCCAGGCGAGCTGCGGGTGCTCGGGCACCTGGGACTGCACGAACAGGGTGCTGCGCTCCGGGTCCAGACCGACCGCGAAGAGCTGGGCGGCGGCCACCCGGGTCCGCTGGCGCAGCAACGCCGGGTCGTGCCCCGCCGTGATGGCGTGCAGGTCCACCACGCAGTAGAACGCGTCGTGGGTCTCCTGCAGAGCCACCCAGTGCCGCACCGCGCCGAGGTAGTTGCCGAGGTGGAACGAGTCGGCCGTCGGCTGGATGCCGGAGAAGACGCGGGGGCGGGCGGGAACGTCGGACATGGCGATAATTCTGTCAGCAAGCGTCGGGGTCCGTCATGACGGGCCGGCGGGTCGGCCGCGGCCCGCCGGTGCGGGGGCGCTGACCTCGCGCGGCTCACCCGCCCCGACCCAGCGGACCGACCCGACTCCACCCCCGCGCTGCTCCGGCACCCGTACGACGGAGACGGCGAGCCGGGCCACTCGACGTCCGTCCAGCGTCAGCACCCGCAGCAGCCAGCCGGCCGCCGGATCGGCCGGACCGGGCAGCCCGGTGTCGACCTGTTCACCGGGCACCGGCACCTCGTCGCCGATCACCGGCAGCCGGCCCAGCGCGGCCATCACGAACCCGCCGACCGTCTCGTACGGCCCGTCGGGCAGCACCACCCCGGTCCGCTCGGCGAAGTCGGCCAGGTTGAGCCGACCGTCCACCACGGCGGGCAGGCCCGCGTACACCGGGTCGGGCTCGGCGTCGTACTCGTCGTGGATCTCGCCGATCAGCTCCTCGATCAGGTCTTCCAGGGTGACTATCCCGGCGGTGCCGCCGTACTCGTCCACCACGACGGCCAGGTGCTGACCCTCCCGGCGCATCTCGGTCAGCGCGGACAGCACCCGCTTGCTGCCGGGCAGCCGCTTGACCTCCCTGGCCAGCTCGCCGATGGTGGCGCACTGGTCGGTGTCGGGGCGCAGCAGCACGTCGCGCAGGTGCACGAAGCCGACCACGTCGTCGTGGGTGCCGTCGGTGACCGGGTAGCGGGTGTGCGTCGCGGTGCGCACCAGCCGAGCGGCCTCGGCGATGGTCAGCCGGGCGGGTAGGAAGACCACCTCGGTGCGGGGCATCATCACCTCGCGGATGAGGCTGGCGCCGGCCACCAGAACCTCGTCGATGATCCGCCGCTCGTCCGGGTCGAGCACCGTGTTCACCGCGACCAGGTCCCGCAGCTCGGCCTCGGAGATCCGTTCCCGGCCGGCCGCCGGGTCGGCCCCCAGCAGGGCGGTGACGAGGCGGGTGGCACCGTCGGCGGCGCGGACCACCACCCGGGCGACGGCCCGAGCGAGCGGGCCAGGGTCACGGCGCGGCTGCTCCCGCGCGCGTCGCCGGAGCCCGTTACGGGCCGCTTCCCGCATGACAGAGATGGTAGACACCGCGAGCCCGCCGCACCGGGGATCACGCGCAGGGACCGTCATGTTCGGCTCTGTTTAATCGTGAGAGATTATGATGGAATGGGGTTCGCGGCGCGTTCGGCCGGGGTACCGCCCGCCGCCGTAGGGTGATCACCGAAAGGCCACGTCCCGGGCGGGCCCAGGCAGGAGGCAACAACGTGAAACTGCTCGTCACCGGGGGCGCCGGCTTCATCGGCAGCGTGGTGACCCGGATGCTGCTCGACGCGGGCCACCAGGTGGTCGTCCTGGACGACCTGCGCACCGGCCACCGCGAGGCGCTCGCTCCGGACGCGACCCACATCGAGGCCTCCATCCACGACGCCGCCCGTATCGTCACCCCCGACGCCGGCTTCGACGGGGTGCTGCACTTCGCCGCCCTGATCGCCGCCGGCGAGTCGATGATCAAGCCCGAGCTGTACTGGCAGACCAACACCGTCGGCACGCTCGCCCTGATCGATGCGGTCCGAGCCGCCGGCGTACCCCGGATGGTCTTCTCCTCCACCGCCGCGGTCTACGGCAACCCCACCCAGTTGCCCATCGAAGAGACCGCGGTGAAGGCGCCCACCAACACGTACGGCGCGACCAAGCTCGCCGTCGACATGGCGCTCACCTCCGAGGCGATCGCGCACGGGCTGGCCGCGGTGTCGCTGCGCTACTTCAACGTGGCCGGCGCACACCTGGACGGCGACGTCGCGCTCGGCGAGCGGCACGACCCCGAGACGCACCTGATCCCGATCGCGTTGGAGGTCGCCGCCGGTCGGCGGGAGAAGCTCCAGCTCTTCGGCGACGACTACCCCACCGTGGACGGCACCTGCGTCCGCGACTACATCCACGTCGCCGACCTGGCCCGGGCCCACCTGCTGGCGCTCGACGCGGCGACCGCCGGCCAGCACCGGATCTACAACCTGGGCAACGGCAACGGCTTCACCAACCGGCAGGTCGTCGACGTGGTCCGCGAGGTCACCGGGCAGCCGCTGCCGGTCGAGGTTGCGCCCCGCCGCGAGGGTGACCCGGCCGAGCTGGTCGCGTCGTCCGCGCTGGCCCGCACCGAGCTGGGCTGGGTACCCCGGAAGCCGACCCTGCACGACATGGTCGGCGACGCCTGGGCCTTCTACCGCACCCACATCCTGGAGCAGTCGTGACCCACCCCACCGGTGACGTCGCCGAGCGGGCCGCCGCCGGCTTCACCGATCAGTACGGCGGTTCGGCCGCCGCCGGCCGCTGGGCGGCTCCCGGTCGGGTCAACCTGATCGGCGAGCACACCGACTACAACGACGGGTTCGTGCTGCCCTTCGCGCTGCCGCTGCGTACCGTCGTCGCCGCCGACCGGCAGGACGGCGAACGCTGGACGGTCTGGTCCGAGCTCTCCGGCGAGACGATCACCTTCGACGCGGACGACGTCGCCGAGCCGGGCCGGGTCACCGGCTGGGGCGCGTACGTGGCCGGGGTGGTGTGGGCGTTGCGCGAGGCCGGGCACCCGGTACCCGGCGCCCGGTTGGCGATCGCCTCCGACGTCCCGCTGGGCTCCGGGCTCTCCTCCTCGGCGGCGCTGGAGTCGGCCGTGCTCGCCGCCCTGCTCGACCTCGGTGGGTTGGAGCTGCCCGCCGAGCGGCAGCCCCGGCTGGCGCAGCGGGCGGAGAACGTCTACGTCGGTGCGCCGACCGGGATCATGGACCAGTCCGCGGTGATCCGCTGCCGTGCCGGGCACGCCCTCTTCCTCGACTGTCGCGACGAGTCGGTCGAGCAGATCCCGTTCGACCTGGACGCCGCCGGCCTGGCCGTGCTGGTCATCGACAGCCGGGCGCCGCACCGGCACGCCGACGGCGAGTACGCGGCCCGCCGCCGCTCCTGCGAGGCGGGGGCTGCGGCACTCGGCGTCACCGCGCTGCGGGACGTGACCGTCGACCAGCTCGACGCCGCGTTGGCCAAGCTCGACGACGCGGAGACCCGTCGGCGGGTCCGGCACGTGGTCACCGAGGACCAGCGGGTGCTGGACACGGTGGCGCTGCTGCGAGCAGGCCGGGTCCGGGACATCGGCCCGCTGCTCACCGCCTCGCACGTCTCGATGCGCGACGACTTCGAGATCACCGTGCCGGAGGTCGACACCGCCGTCGAGGCGGCACTCGCGGCCGGCGCGCTGGGTGCCCGGATGACCGGCGGCGGCTTCGGTGGTTGCGTGCTCGCCCTGGTCGAGGCCGATCAGGCCGATGCGGTGGCCGCCGCCGTCACCGCCGCCTACGCCAACCGCAACTTCACCGCCCCCGGCACCGTGACAGTCCTCCCCGCCCCCGGCGCAACCCGCCTGAACTAACCCACCCCCACCCCACCCCACCTCGACGCGTTGATCGAGAGCTTTGCGTCATTCCCAGCCCGGAAACTGACGCAAAGCTCTTGATCAACGCTGAGGGCGGGGGGTGGGGAGTGGGGAGTGGGAGGGTGCGGGTTAGGACGCTTCGACGATCATGCCGGCACCTACCGTGCGGTTGGTGGCCTCGTCGATGATGACGAAGCCGCCGGTGGTCCGGTTGCGCCGATATTCGTCGGCCAGCAGCGGCACGGTGGTACGCAGCCGCACCCGGCCGATCTCGTTGAGCCGCAGCTCGTCGGCCGACTCGTCGCGGTGCAGCGAGTTGACGTCCAGCCGGTAGTGCAGGCCGCGCACGATCGCGCGGGCCGACCGGGTGGTGTGCTTGATCGCGTACCGGCCGCCGACCTGCAACGGGCGGGTCTCGTCCATCCAGCAGACCATCGCCTCGATGTCCTGGGCGACCGCCGGCGCGTTGTTCGGCCGGCAGATCAGGTCGCCCCGGGAGATGTCGATCTCGTCGGTCAGCCGTACCGTCACCGACATCGGTGGGAACGCCTCCGCGACCGGCCCGTCGGCGGTCTCCACCGCGGCGATCCGGCTGGTGAAGCCGGAGGGCAGCACCATCACCTCGTCACCCGGCTTGAGCACGCCGGAGGCAACCTGACCGGCGTAACCGCGGTAGTCGGTGACCGTGGTGGACTGCGGGCGGATCACGTACTGCACCGGGAACCGGACGTCGACCAGGTTGCGGTCGCTGGCGATGTGCACCCGCTCCAGGTGGTGCAGCAGCGACGGGCCCTCGTACCACGGCATGTTCTCGGACCGGGTGACGATGTTGTCGCCGCGCAGCGCGGAGATCGGCACCACGGTCAGGTCCGGCACGTCGAGCTTCGCGGCGAACGCGGTGAACTCGTCGGCGATCCGCTCGTAGACCTCCTGCGACCAGTCCACCAGGTCCATCTTGTTGACGCAGAGGACCAGGTGCGGCACCCGCAGCAGGGAGCAGAGGAACGCGTGCCGACGGGACTGCTCGACCAGGCCCTTGCGCGCGTCCACGAGGATCAGCGCCAGGTCCGCGGTGGATGCCCCGGTGACCATGTTCCGGGTGTACTGGATGTGCCCCGGGGTGTCGGCGATGATGAACTTGCGCCGAGGCGTGGCGAAGTACCGGTACGCCACGTCGATGGTGATGCCCTGCTCCCGCTCGGCGCGCAGGCCGTCGGTGAGCAGCGCCAGGTTGGTGTACTCGTCGCCGCGGGCGGCACTGACCGCCTCGACCGCGGCCAACTGGTCGGTGAAGAGCGACTTGGTGTCGTAGAGCAGCCGGCCGATCAGGGTCGACTTACCGTCGTCGACGCTGCCGGCGGTGGCGAACCGCAGCAGGTCCATCGGGCGCGCTTCGGCAACCGGGGCCACGATCTCGGTGGTCATCAGAAGTAGCCCTCCCGCTTGCGGTCCTCCATGGCGGCCTCGCTGACCCGGTCGTCACCACGGGTCGCGCCACGCTCGGTGATCCGGGTGGCCGCCACCTCCTCGATGACCTTCTCCACGGTGTCGGCGTCCGAGCGGACCGCCGCGGTGCAGGAGGCGTCGCCCACGGTGCGGTAGCGCACCTGCGCCTTGAACCGCTCCTCACCCGCTCGGGGGCGGAAGAACTCGTTGACCGCGTAGAGCATCCCGTCCCGCTCGATCACCTCACGCTCGTGCGCGTAGTAGATCGACGGCAGCGGGATCCGTTCCCGGGCGACGTAGTGCCAGACGTCCAGCTCGGTCCAGTTGGACAGCGGGAAGACCCGGATCGACTCACCCTGGTGGTGCCGGCCGTTGTACAGCGACCAGAGCTCCGGCCGCTGGTTCTTCGGGTCCCACTGGCCGAACTCGTCGCGGAAGCTGAACATCCGCTCCTTGGCCCGCGCCTTCTCCTCGTCCCGGCGGGCACCCCCGAACAGCGCGTCGAAGCGGTGCTTCTCGACCGCGTCCAGCAGCACCGGCGTCTGGATCCGGTTGCGCATCCCATCGCCGGACTCCCGGACCAGCCCACTGATGAGGGCCTCCGGCACGCTCGCCACCACCAGCTGCAGACCCAGCTCGGCGACCCGCTGATCGCGGTATTCGAGCACCTCGGGAAAGTTGTGCCCGGTGTCGACGTGCATGACCGGGAAGGGGATGTTGGCCGGGGCGAAGGCCTTCTGCGCCAGCCGCAGCATGACGATCGAATCCTTGCCGCCGGAGAAGAGCAGCACCGGGCGCTCCATCTCGGCGACCACCTCGCGCATCACGAAGATGCTCTCCGCCTCCAGGGCGTCCAGGTGGGAGACCCGATAGGCCGCGGGCGCGGTCATGACACCGGCTCGGTTCGCTCGCTCATCCGATTTCCAGACCTTTCCGGTCGGACATGTCAAGAAGTGCGCTCAGGCTACCCGGAATGCCTCTGCAGCGCTGCAAGCAACCGAGTGGCGAGATCCTTGCGGCAGACCAGCAGGTCAGGCAGGCGCGGATCCGCCTCGTTGTATTTCAGCGCAGAACCGTCGATCCGGGAAGCGTGTAGTCCGGTGGCCGTCGCCACAGCCACCGGAGCGGCCGAATCCCACTCGTACTGCCCACCGGCGTGAATGTAGGCGTCCACCTCACCGGTGATCACCGCGGCGATCTTCGCGCCGGCCGAGCCCATCGGCACCAGGTGCGCGTCCACGTCCTCGGCCAGGTCGGTGAGGAACACCGGCGGCCGGCTCCGGCTCGCCGCCAACCGGATCACCCGCTTGCCGGCCGTCGCGGCCTCCACCGTCATCGGCGGGTACGCCGGCGGATAGTCCGTGCCGAGCACCCGGTGCTGCGCCGGCAGCCCGACCGCCCCGGCGACCAGGCCGTGCGGGCTCGGCGCGGTACGCGCCCAGAGCGCCACGTGCACCGCCCAGTCCGAGCGGCCCTCCTCGCTGAACTCCCGGGTGCCGTCCAGCGGGTCGATGATCCACACCCGGTCCGCGGCCAGACGGGCCACCGCCCCGGTGTTCACCTCGGCCGCCCACGCCAGCCGAGACCCCTCGTCCTCCTCGGAGAGCACCGCGTCCCCGGGGCGCCACTTCGCCAACTCGGTGCGGATCAGGTCGTGCGACACCTTGTCCCCGGCCGACTTGAGCGCGCCGGTGTCCGCGAAACCCATCTCCGCGCGCAGGCCGAGCAGCGCCTGACCAGCCCGGGCCGCCAGCCACCGGGCGAACGCGCCGTCGATCATCGGAGGACTGCTCATCTGCCCGCTCCCGTCGCCTCGCCCGCGACCCGTGCCCGGGCGGCCACCCCACCACGACCCGCGTCGTCGGTCGCGGCACGCCGAAAGGCGCAGACTACCGGCCCACCAGCAGCAATCCGGTACGCCTCGCCCGGTCAGCCCGCGTGGTAGACGTTCTGGGTCGGCTCGACGCCCTTGACGACCACCGACTCCACCACGTCGGCCGCCCGGTCCACCAGGAAATCCAGCTCCTTGCGTTCCACCGCGCCGAAATCCGACAGCACGTAGTCCGCCGGGTCCTGCCGCCCCGGCGGCCGGCCGATGCCGAACCGCACCCGGACGTACTCCTTGGTGCCCAACGACTTCGTCATCGAGCGCAGGCCGTTGTGGCCACCCTCGCCGCCACCACACTTGACCCGGAGCTGGCCGTACCCGATGTCCAGCTCGTCGTGGACGGCGATCACCTGCCCCGGCGGCACCTTGTAGAACTGCGCCAGCGCCGCCACCGGCGCGCCGGAGAGGTTCATGTACGTCAACGGCTTCGCCAGCACCAGCTTCGGGCCGCCGAACCCCAGCCGCCCCTCGGCCACCTCGGCCACCGCCCGCTTGTGCCGACCGAACCGTGCGCCCACCCGCCCGGCCAGCAGGTCGGCCACCATGAACCCGACGTTGTGCCGGTTTCCGGCGTACTCCCGACCCGGGTTACCCAGGCCGACCACCAGCCACGGCCCCGTCTCGTCCGTCACGACCCGCCCCTTACGCCGTCGTCCGTTCCGCCAACTCCCGATACGCCGACAGGCGCCCCCGAACGCTCGGGGACGCCTGTCGCACGATACGAACCGATCAGGCCTCGGTGCGCGCCTCGGTGTTCTCGTCGCCCTCGGCCGGAGCGGCGTCCGCGCCCTCGGAGCCCTCGGTGACCTCGCCGGTCTCGGCCTCGGCCTCGTCGGTGGCGACCTCGATCTCGGGCAGCGTCGCCTCGAGCTGCTCGGCGGTCGGGGCGGCGGTCACCGAGGCGACCGTCAGCTCCGAGTCGGCCACCAGCTCGACGCCGGACGGCAGCTGCACGTCACCGGCGGTCACCTGGGAGCCCGCCTCCAGGCCCTCGATCGACGCCTCCAGGTGGTCCGGCACCTTGGTGGCGTCGGCGGTCACCGAGAGGGTGTCGTGGTCGTGCACGATCAGGGTGTCCCGGGCGGCCTCGCCGGTCAGCTGGACCGGGACCTCGACGGTGACCTTCTCGCCCCGGCGGACCAGGATGAGGTCCACGTGCTCGAAGGTGTCCCGGATCGGGTCACGCTGGATCGCCTTCGGCAGCGCCAGCACCTGCGTGCCGTCGGTGATGTCGATCGCGAAGAGCTGGTTGGCGCCACCCTTACGGATCGCCGCGGCGAACTCCCGGGACGGCAGCGCGATGTGCTTGGGCTTCTCGCCGTGGCCGTACAGCACGGCAGGCACCTTGCCGGCCCGGCGGGTACGACGGGCACCACCCTTGCCGAACTCGGTGCGGGGCTCGGCGCTGATCTTTACCTCGGACACGGGAAAACTCCTGATAATTTCGCTGCGGCGGCTTGTCGACTGGCGGTGCTGGGGCGAGGGGCTCGCTGGGGCTCATGCGTCAGGAACGACTGCCCGGAGCACCGCGTCGATGACGGCGCCTCCGTGCGGCGCTCTTCAGCGACCCGCCGGGCACCCTCGCCGTGGCAACCGCACCAGTCTACCCGAGGTGATTCCACGGTTTCCGGCAGTCCCCGGGTCAGGATTCCGGGCCGGGCGCGGCGAGCGCGTTCCCACCGGCGGGAACGCGGCTCACCGCGGCGCGAGGCTCAGCTCAGGCCGCCGAACAGGGTGGTCACCGAGCCGTCGTCGAAGACCTCGCGGATCGCCCGCGCCAGCAGCGGCGCGATCGACAGCACGGTCAGCTTGTCGAGCTGCTTCTCCGCCGGCAACGGCAGCGTGTTGGTCACCACGACCTCGCTGATCGGGCTGTTCTTCAGCCGCTCGGTCGCCGGATCGGACAGCAGGGCGTGGGTGGACGCGACGACGATCTCGGCCGCCCCGGACTCCTTGAGGATGTCGGCGGCCTTGGTGATCGTGCCACCGGTGTCGATCATGTCGTCGACGATCAGGCAGACCCGACCCTCAACCTCGCCGACCACCCGGTTCGCGACCACCTGGTTCGGCTTCATCGGGTCGCGGGTCTTGTGGATGAACGCCAGCGGGCAGCCGCCCAGCCGGTCGGTCCACCGCTCGGCCACCCGTACCCGGCCCGAATCCGGTGCCACCACGGTCATCGGCCGGCCGGCGTACTTGTGCTCCACGTACTCGGCCAGGATGTCCATCGCGAAGAGGTGGTCCACCGGGCCGTCGAAGAAGCCCTGGATCTGCGCGGTGTGCAGGTCGACGGTGAGGATCCGGTTGGCGCCGGCCGTCTTCAACAGGTCCGCCACCAGCCGGGCCGAGATCGGCTCCCGACCACGGTGCTTCTTGTCCTGCCGCGCGTACGGGTAGAACGGCAGCACCACGGTGATCCGCTTGGCCGAACCCCGCTTCAGCGCGTCCACCATGATCAGGGTCTCCATGACCCAGGTGTTGATCCCGTGCGTCATGGACTGGACCACGAAGGCGTCCGAACCACGCACCGAGTCCTTGAAGCGTACGAAGATCTCGCCGTTGGCGAACTCGTACGCGTCGGCGGGCGTCGGCGCGACGCCGAGCACCTCGCCGATCTCCTTGGCCAACTCCGGAAAGGCACGCCCGGAAAAGAGCATCAGGCTCTTGCGGTTTTCAGCGACGATGCTGCCCATGGGCCCGTCTGCTCCCGTTTGTCGGTGGTACCCGGCCCGGTGGTGGCGGACCGAGGACTATTCGGTTGCAGTATCTCCCGGGCCGGCAGCGCCGCCCACCGTCTCGGCCTGCCCGTGCATTGCCTCACTGTGGCTTGCGGCACCGGCCGTGCCCGACGCACCCTCGGCGGCCCGCTGAGCCGCCTCCGCCGCCGCCGTGCCGGCCCGGCGCTTCTGCACCCAGCCCTCGATGTTGCGCTGGCGCGCCCGGGCCACCCCCATCGCGCCCGGCGGCACGTTGTCCACGATCACCGAGCCGGCCGCCGTGTACGCGCCGTCGCCCACCTCGACGGGCGCGACGAACATGTTGTCCGCCCCGGTCCTGGCGTGGCTGCCGATGACCGTGCGGTGCTTGTTGACCCCGTCGTAGTTCACGAAGACCGACGCCGCACCGATGTTGGTCTGCTCGCCGATCGTCGCGTCACCGACGTACGTGAGGTGCGGCACCTTGGCACCGGCGCCGATCTGCGAGTTCTTCACCTCGACGAACGTGCCGATCTTGGCCTTTTCGGCGAGTCGCGCGGCCGGCCGCAGGTACGCGTACGGCCCGACGCTGGCGCCCGCGCCCACCTCCGCGCCCACCGCGTGGCTGCGTACCACCGACGCGCCGGGGCCGACGATCGTGTCGACGAGCGTGACGTCCGGGCCGATCAGCGCACCCGCGCCGACCACCGTGCCGCCGCGCAGTTGGGTGTTCTGGTCGACCACCGCGTCCCGGTCGAGGGTCACCGTCACGTCGATCCAGGTGGTCTCCGGGTCCAGCAGGCTGACGCCGGTGCGCATCCACACCTCGTTGACCCGGTCGCGCAGCAGCCGGCGCAGCGCCGCCAGCTCCACCCGGTCGTTGCAGCCCAGCGTCTCGACGTGGTCGACGGCCACGTGCACCGCCACCGGCTCACCGGCCGAGCGCAGCAGGGCGAAGACGTCGGTCAGGTACTCCTCGCCCTGGTCGTTGTCCGTGGAGAGCTTGCCCAGCGCGTCGCGCAGCCGTACCGCGTCGAACGCGTAGATGCCCGCGTTGATCTCCCGGATCGCGCGCTGCGTCGCGTCGGCGTCGCGCTCCTCGACGATCTGCTTCAGCCGGCCGTCGGCGTCCCGGACGATCCGGCCGAGACCGGTCGGGTCGGGCACCTCGGCGGCCAGCACGGTGGCCGCCGCGTTGGCCTCCTCGTGCGCCGTCACCAGCGCACCGACCGTCTCCGGCCGCAGCAGCGGCACGTCCCCGTTGATCACCACGACGGTGCCGGCGGTCTCCGGGACGGCCTCCAACGCGATCCGGACGGCGTGGCCGGTGCCGAGCTGCTCGGCCTGGAGGACCGGCGTGGCGTCCGGCGCGATCTCGGTCAGGTGGTCCCGAACCTGGTCGGCACCGTGCCCCACCACCACGACGGTGCGGTCCGCGCCCAGCGGCGCCGCCGCGCCCAGTACGTGGCCGAGCAGGGTCCGGCCGAGCAGGGGGTGCAGCACCTTGGGCAACGCCGATTTCATCCGCTTGCCCTCACCGGCGGCGAGCACGACGACGGTACGAAGGTGGGGCTGGGGCACGACGTGGCTCCCGTCGGGACGGCGGACACTTCCGCGGTCATGCTAACCGCGAGGCCCGGCACGGTCCCCTCTTACCCCCACTCGATCCTAAATCGGACTTAGGTGGGCAGCTCGGCCGCCAGGGTTCGAACCTGAAATACGGGTACCAAAGACCCGGGTGTTGCCAATTACACCACGGCCGATCAGTGACGCGTACGCGTCACATCAGGGATGGGGCATCCCGCCGCTACACCTTAGCGCCCCGGCCGCCCGACGCCACCGCTCGTTCCGACACGCCGGATCGTCGGCGGCCCACCCGGGCGGCGGGCGGCGAACCCGCGGACCGCCGCCCGGACGTCAGTCACCGGCCGACTAGAGGCCGTACCCGCCAGCGACCTCGATGTTCTGCGCGGTGATCCAGCGACCTTCGTCGCTGAGCAGCGTGGCGATCACCATGCCGATGTCGTCGGGCTCGCCCACCCGGCCGAGCGCGGTCTTCGCGGCGAGGAGCGGGATCACCTCGGGGAACCGCTCGAAGGCGTTGTCGGCGAGCCGGGTCCGGGTGGAACCCGGGGCGACGGAGTTGACCCGGATGCCGCGGTTGCTGAACTCCTTGGCCATGTACCGGGTCAGCACCATGAGGCCGCCCTTCATCGAGGCGTACCCGGAGTAGCCGGGCTCCAGCCCGGACGGCAGCGCGGAGTTGCTGGTCGTGTTGACGATGGCACCGCCGTCGGCCAGTAGCGGCAGCAGGGCCTGGGTCAGGAAGAACGGTCCCTTGAGCAGCACCCGCATGAAGGTGTCGAACAGTTCCTCGGAGGTGTCCTCGAACATCGCCATCTGCGCGAAGCCCGCGTTGTTGACCAGGGAGTCGAACGTGTCCTGGTGCCAGGTCTCGCGGAGCGCGGCGACGACCGAGTCGCGGAAGGCCGGGAAGGTCTCACTCCGGCCGACGTCCAGCGGCAGCGCGACGGCAGCGCCGCCCTCCTTCTCGATACTCGCCACGGTCTCCATTGCTCCGGACTGGTTGTTGCTGTAGGTCAGGATCACCCCGGACCCCCGCTTGGCGAGTTGGATGGCTGCGCTCTGCCCGATACCCGAGCTGGCTCCGGTGACGATTGCGACCCGCATGGCTGGCCCACCTGTTCATTCGTGGAGCATCTGCCTGCTCCGTGGGATTTGGACTAACCCCAGAGAACCAGTTTCGACAGGAGGATCGATAGAAAGATGCTCTCGACCTCTTGCCTGATCCTCTCTTTGCGGCGACTTCCGTCCGGTGCTTCAATCGAGGTCATGCAGCTCGACGAACTGCGCGCCCTGCTGGCCCGCCACGCGCGCCCGGACGGCAGCACCGCCGTCGACGGCGTACTGATCTCGAAGGTCGAGCGGTCGAACGTGCCGTCCGCGTCGATGTCCGGCACCGTGCTGGCACTCATCGCCCAGGGCGCGAAGCGGCTCGCGTTGGGCGACCGGGTGTACGAGTACCGCGCCGGGCAGTACCTGGTCGCATCGGTCGACCTCCCGGTCACCGGCCACTTCACCGAGGCCAGCCCCGACCTGCCGGCGCTCGGCTTCGGACTCACGCTGCAACCGGCCGCCATCGCCGAACTGCTGCTACAGGCCGCCGACCTCCCGCGCAGCGGCGGCGCGCTGCCCGGCATCGCGGTCAGCGACGCTCCCGACGAGCTGATCGACGCCGTGGTCCGCCTGCTGCGCCTGCTGGAGCGGCCACGCGACCTCGCGGTGCTCGCCCCCCTCACCATCCGGGAGATCCTCTGGCGACTGATCACCGGTGAACAGGGCGCGATCGTCCGCCAACTCGGCCTCGCCGACAGCAACCTCGCCCACATCGCCCGCGCGGTCCGCTGGATCCGCGGCAACTACCGGCAGTCGTTCCGGGTGGAGGACGTGGCCCAGCTGTCCGGCATGAGCGTGTCGGCCTTCTACCGCCACTTCCAGGCCGTCACCGCGATGAGCCCGATCCAGTTCCAGAAGCAGATCCGGCTGCAGGAGGCGCGGCTGCTGCTCGCCACCCATCCCACCGACGTCACCGGCGTCGGCCAACGGGTCGGCTACGACAGCCCGTCACAGTTCAGCCGGGAGTACCGCCGTCAGTTCGGGGCACCGCCCAGCCTCGATGCCGCCCGGCTGCCCGGTGCGATCCGCGGCGCAGCCCCGAGCCTGCCCTGACCTCCGACCGGGCCATCGGTCCCGCACCTCGAATCAGCGCCCTGACCTGCGTTTAAGCACGGGCGTACGAGGGATTCCGGAAACTTCCTCGTGCGATCTACGGTGCCGTAAGTTACGGTGACGTAGGCGTAGCTTTGTGATCGTTCCCGTCCCCTCTGCGAGGTGCCATGTCGACCGCTGTGCTGGAACCCAACACCGCCGGCCCCGGCCCGAAACCGCTCACCGACGGCAGCCAGTCCCCCGGGATCCTGGTCGCCCTGTGGGCTTTCGTGGTGATCCCCTTCGTGGCCCTGCTGGTCGCCGTGCCGGTGGCCTGGGGCGGCTGGCTGGGCTGGACCGACGTCGCCATCGGCGCGGTCTGGTACGTGGTCTCCGGGCTGGGCATCACGGTCGGCTTCCACCGCTACTTCACGCACGGCTCGTTCAAGGCCAAGCGGTGGCTGCGGGTGACGCTGGCGGTCGCCGGATCTCTGGCGGTACAGGGCGAGATCATCCAGTGGGTGGCCGACCACCGGCGGCACCACGCCTTCTCCGACCTGGAGGGCGACCCGCACTCGCCGTGGCGCTTCGGCACCAGCCTCTGGGCGCTGACCCGAGGCCTGTTCCACGCCCACGTGGGCTGGCTGTTCCGTCGGGAGCTGTCCAACCGGGAGCGTTTCGCCCCGGATCTGCTCGCCGACCGCGACATCAACCGGGTGGACCGCTTGTTCCCGGTGCTGGTCGCCATCTCGCTGCTCGGCCCGGCACTGATGGGTGGCCTGCTGACCTGGTCCTGGCAGGGCGCGCTGACCGCGTTCTTCTGGGCCGGGCTGGTCCGGATCGGCCTGCTGCACCACGTCACCTGGGCGATCAACTCGGTCTGCCACGTCTACGGTGAGCGTCCCTTCGCGATGCGCCAGGGCGACCGGGCGTCGAACTTCTGGCCGCTGGCGATCCTGTCGTTCGGCGAGAGCTGGCACAACCTGCACCACGCCGATCCGACCAGCGCCCGTCACGGCGTGCTGCGCGGCCAGGTGGACATCTCCGCCCGGGTGATCTGGCTTTTCGAGAAGTTCGGCGCGGCGTCGCAGGTGCGCTGGCCGAAGCCGGAGCGCCTCGCGGCCAAGCTGGTGAAGCCGGTCGCACCCCGGTAAACCGGGCGGTGCGGCGCGGGGCTGCCTGGCAGGATGGCCGGGTGACCGAGCGAAGCGGGACGACCAGCGGACGGCTCGGCAGACGGGGAGCCGGGCCCGATCCGGGTACGGTCGGACGGCGCGGCTGGGCGATCGGACCGCCCGCCAGTGAGGCGACGACGTGAACGGGCACAGCGGAGGCACCATCCCACGGCAGGGCGTCACCGAGCGCCAGCGAGGCGGCGACATGGCCGAGGTCAACGACGGTGCCGCCAGTCGGCGCGCAACTCCCGTGCCGGCACCCAAGCCCAAGCCGGCCTCCCGGGTACGCATGTCGGCCGCCCAGCGGCGGGAGCAGTTGATCGCCATCGGCCGGCAGATCTTCGCCGAGCGCGGTTTCGACGCCACCTCCATCGAGGAGGTGGCGGCCCGCGCCAAGGTTTCCAAGCCGGTGGTCTACGAGCACTTCGGCGGCAAGGAAGGGCTCTACGCGGTGGTGGTGGACCGGGAGGTCCGCGCACTGCTGGACCGGATCACCACGGCGTTGACCGCCGGGCATCCACGGGAGCTGCTGGAGCAGGCGGCGATGGCACTGCTGGGCTACATCGAGGAGGAGACCAGCGGGTTCCGCGTGCTGGTCCGCGAGTCGCCGCTGATGTCCGCGACCGGCAACTTCAGCAGCGTGATGAACGACGTGGCGCACCAGGTCGAGCACATCCTGGGCGCCGAGTTCAAGAGCCGGGGGTACGACCCGAAGCTGGCCGAGCTGTATTCGCAGGCGCTGGTGGGAATGGTGGCGCTGACCGGCCGCTGGTGGCTGGAGGTGCGTAAGCCGCGCAAGGAGGTGGTGGCGGCGCACCTGGTCAACCTGGCCTGGAACGGGCTGTCCCACCTGGAGGCGAAGCCGACCCTGATCACGGCCCGGCGCCGCTGACCCGGTCAGCGCATGTGTACGTCGGCCACCGGGTGTTTGCGGTTGCGCAGCTCGGCCTCGGCGTGTTCCTGGGGGCCGACCTTGTCGTACAGGCCGGTGCCCAACAGGATCAGACCGAACAGCATCGACACGATCACGGTCGACATCGAGAAGTTGAGGAAGTTCGCCTCGGTCTGCAGCACGGACATCATCAGGATGCTGGTCACCATGAAGACCACACCGGCGGTGAGGTTCATGTAGTGGCCGAGGTTGCTGCGCCGGGACGCCCCGATGATCAGCACGACGCCGAAGACCACCGAGGCGAGCGAGAAGGCCAGGTTGGTACGCAGCCCGAGAGCCCAGTGGCTGCCACGGTCGAAGAGCGGGTCGCCGATCGTCTCGGCGACGCCCCAGACTCCGAAGACCAGGATGTAGACGCCGATCAGGCCGGACAGGACCCGGTAGAGCGGCCGTGCCGGATGGTTCACCGGAAAGTGCGGCATACCCCTGACCCCCTCCACCTGAGCAAGACCCTTCCAGGAGGATTGTCACCCAGGGCAGAGCCGACTGTCCGGAGAACCACCAATGCCGAAAGGGTCCGCCAAAGGCGGGACCGAGTCAGGTTTTCGCCGGAGCCCGAGCTGCGCGGGGATCAAGCGTGAACGCCCCGGAGCAGCTCAGGCTCCGGCGAAAACCCACCAGCCCGAGGATGGATCAGAGCACCAGGCGCGCCTTCTGCCACGCCTCCGACTCCTCGTCCGTGCCGACCTTGCCGTACATGCCGGCCATCAGCAGCACCAGGGCGGCCGTCATCACCACCATCACGGTGATGATGCTGAAGTTGAAGATGTTGGCGTCGGTCCGGATGAACGCCAGACCGGCCAGGCTGACCACCATCAGGGCGTACGCCAGCCACTGGTTGATCACGACGTCGATGTTGCGACCGAGCGCGGTGCCGACCAGCACGATGGCGCCGACCAGCACGCTGAGCAGCGAGAAGCCGAGATTGGTGCCCTGGCCGAGGATCTTGGTGTCGTCCTGGGCGAGGATCTCGTTGCCGGTGCTCGCGATGATGCCGAGCACACCGAAGACCACCAGGTACAGACCGGTCAGCCCGCCGATAGCCCGGTAGATCGGCCGCGCGGGGTGGTTGACGGGGGTGTGGGACATGTCTGGGTCTCCAACGCCGTGGGGTGAGGTGTCGCGGACGATTGTCCCGCATGCGGCCGTGTGACGCCGCACACGGCCCCGGCCGGTCAGTTCTCGGGCAGGTCCTCGGCGAGGGTCATCCAGGTCTCCTCGGTCCGCTCCCGCTCGGCGCGCAGATCCTTGAGCTGGGTGTCCAACTCGGCGACCCGGGCGTAGTCGGTGGCGTCTGCCGCGAGCTGGTCGAGCAGCGCAACCTCGCGCTGGTCGAGCTTGCCGAGCTGGCGTTCCAGTCGGGCCAGCTCCTTGCGGGCCTGACGGACCTCGGCGGCGGACATGCCGCTCCCGGCGGAGCCGGTGGGCGCGGCGGCCGGGCTGGCCCCGGCGCGGGTGACGCCGGCCCGCTCGGCGGTCCGGGCGAGGTACTCGTCGACGCCCCCGGGCAGGTGCACCAGGCGACCGTCGCCGAACATCCCGTACGCCGAGTCGGTGACCCGTTCGATCAGGTAGCGGTCGTGGCTGGCCACGATGATCGTGCCGGGCCAGGAGTCGAGCAGGTCCTCCAGCGCGGCCAGGGTATCGGTGTCCAGGTCGTTGGTGGGCTCGTCGAAGAGCAGCACGTTGGGCTCGCCGGCGAGCAGGCGCAGCATCTGCAGCCGCCGGCGTTCCCCGCCGGAGAGGTCGCTGACCGGGGTCCAGAGCCGGCGGTCGTCGAAGCCGAAGACCTCGGCGAGCTGGGCGGCGGAGACCTCCCGGTCGCCGAGCTGAACCCGGCGGGCGACCTCCTCGACCGCTTCGAGCACCCGCAGGTGCCCGGGAAGTTCGGCCAGCTCCTGGGAGAGGAACGCCGGCCGCACGGTGGAGCCGGTGCCGAAGCGACCACCGTCGGGGCGGGTGATGCCGGCGAGCATCCGCAGCAGCGTGGTCTTGCCGGCGCCGTTGGCACCCAGGATGGCGATCCGGTCGCCGGGGCCGACCAGCCAGGTGACGTCGCGCAGGATCTCCTTGGGGCCGGCGTGCAGCTCGACGTTCTCCAGGTCGTACACCTGCTTGCCGAGCCGGGCGGTGGCCATCCGCTGCAGCGACATGGTGTCGCGGGCCGGCGGCACGTCGGCGATCAGCGCGTTCGCGGCGTCGATGCGGAAGCGGGGCTTGGAGGTGCGGGCCGGCGGGCCGCGACGCAGCCAGGCGATCTCCTTGCGGAGCAGGTTCTGCCGGCGGGCCTCGGTCGCGGCGGCGACCCGCTCGCGCTCGACGCGGGCCAGGGTCCAGGCGGCGAAGCCGCCCTCGTAGGCGCGGACGGTCTGGTCGGCGACCTCCCAGGTGGTGGTGCAGACCGCGTCCAGGAACCACCGATCGTGGGTGACCACGACCAGTGCGCCCTTGCGACCGACCAGGTGCCGGGCCAGCCAGTCGACGCCGCCGACGTCGAGGTGGTTGGTGGGCTCGTCGAGGATGAGCAGGTCGGAGTCGCGGACGAGCAGCGCGGCGAGCGCCACCCGACGTCGTTCACCACCGGACATCGGGCCGACCGGCTGGTCGAGGCCGAGGTGCGGCATACCGAGGCCGTCGAGGATGGCGCGCACCCCGGCGTCGCCGGCCCACTCGTGCTCGGCGCCCATGCTCTGGCCGAGCCACGCGGTGCCGAGCACCACGTCCCGGACGGTGGCGTCGGGTGCGAGCGTGAGCTGCTGCGGCAGCCAGAGCACCCGCAGGTCACGGCGGTGGGTGACCCGGCCGTCGTCGGGCTCCTCCTGCTTGGTGAGCAGTCGCAGCAGGGTGGACTTGCCGGCGCCGTTGAGGCCGACCACGCCGATCCGGTCGGCGTCGTCCAGCCCGAGCGAGACGTCCGTGAGCAGCGGCCCGGCTGCGCCGTACCCCTTGGACACCCGGTCCAGATTGACGATGTTGGCCACGTTCCACCCTTCATGATCAAGGCGTCCCGGTGCCGGCGGGCACCTGGGGACGCCTGACCCAAGGGTACGCGGACGCCCCGGCCGCCCGCGCCGCGCGCCCGGCGAGCGGCGCGGGGTGTGCGGAGTCAGCCCACGCGGGCGCCGGCCACCGGCCCGTGCGCGACCCGCGCCTCCCGGCACACGCCCGCCACGGTCAGCTCGCCGGCGATCCGCTCGGCATCGGCGGCATCGGCGGCGAGGAAGACGCAGGTCGGACCGGAGCCGGAGACGATGCCGGCGAGCGCGCCGGCCGCCTCGCCGGCCTTGAGGGTGTCGGCCAAGGCCGGGCGCATGGCCAGCGCGGCGTCCTGGAGGTCGTTGCCGAGCGTGTCGGCGAGCACCCGGGGGTCGCGCTGGCGCAGCGCGCCCAGCAGCGCGTCGGTGCTGCCCAGCGGTGTGCCGGCGGTGCCGGCGTCGCGGAGCCGGTCCAGTTCGCGATAGGCGGCCGGGGTGGACAGACCACCGTCGGCGACGGCCACGACCCAGTGCCAGGACGTGGGGCGGGCCAGTACCGGGCTGACGGCCTCACCCCGGCCGGTGCCCAGCGCGGTGCCTCCGTAGATCAGGAACGGCACGTCCGAACCGAGGTCGGCGGCGATCCCGGCCAGCTCGTCGCGGGACAGCCCGGTGCCCCAGAGCGCGTCGCAGGCCACCAGGGCGGCGGCCGCGTCGGCGCTGCCACCGGCCAGCCCGCCGGCGAGCGGGATCTGCTTGCGCAGGTGCAGCCGGGCGTGCGGCAACACCCCGGCGTACCCGGCGAGGGCGTGCGCAGCCCGGATCACCAGGTTGGTGTCGTCCAGCGCCAGCTCGCCGGTGCCCTCGCCCTCCATGGTCAGGGCGAGGGTGTCACCCCGACGGGCGGTCAGCTCGTCGTAGATGGAGATGGCGTGGTAGACGGTGTTCAGCTCGTGATAGCCGTCGCGGCGCAGCGGGCCCACCCCGAGGTGCAGGTTGACCTTCGCGGGCACCCGGACCTTCACCGGCCCGATCGCACCGCGCCGCTCGTCCTCGTCGTCCGGACGCCAGGCCTCGGTCACGGGGTGATGTCCCGCACGCGCAGGCGGATGTCGAACGGCTTTGCCACGATCAGCTCCTCGGCGGAGTCGGCGGCCAGCTCGTACCGGCCGTCGACCAGGTCGTACGCGTACACGTGCAACGGATTCTGCTCGATCCGCCGGTGCGGCGGTATGCCGACCTCCTCGGCGGGCACGGCGTCAGCCTACTTCGCGGCCGACGTACCGACCGGAGCCGACGCGGCGATGGCGGCGAACTGCTCGACGGTGAGCGACTCCCCCCGGGCGCCGGGGTCGACGCCGGCCGCGGTGAGCGCGGCGGCGGCCCGGTCCGCGCCGCCGGCCCAGCCGGCCAACGCGGCGCGCAGGGTCTTGCGACGCTGCGCGAACGCCGCGTCCACCACGGCGAAGACCCGTTCCCGGGGTACGTCGGCACGGGGTGGTTCCCGGCAGGTGAAGGCGACCAGGCCGGAGTCGACGTTGGGCACCGGCCAGAACACGTTGGGCGGCACCCGTCCGGCGCCCCGGGCCTGGGCGTACCAGGCGAGTTTGACCGACGGGATGCCGTACACCTTGGAGCCGGGACCGGCGACCAGCCGGTCGGCGACCTCCTTCTGCACCATGACGAGGCCGTGTCGCAGGCTGGGCAGCTCGGCGAGCAGGTGCAGCACCACCGGCACGGCCACGTTGTAGGGCAGGTTCGCCACCAGCGCGGTCGGCGGCGGGTCGGCCAGCTCGGCGGCGTCGATGCGCAGCGCGTCGGCGCGGTGCACGGTGAGCCGGCCGGCGTCTGCCCCGGCGTGCCGGGCGGCGGTCTCCGGCAGCGCGCCGGCGAGCACCGGGTCGATCTCGACGGCGTGCACATGCCCGGCGACCGGCAGCAGTCCCAGGGTGAGTGAGCCCAGCCCGGGGCCGACCTCCAGGGCCACGTCGTCCGGGGTCAGGCCGGCGGCGGTGACGATCCGGCGCACGGTGTTCGGATCGTGCACGAAGTTCTGGCCCAGCTTCTTGGTGGGCGCGACGCCCAGCCGGGCGGCCAGTTCCCGGATCTCCGCCGGGCCGAGGAGACCACTCATGCGTGGGAGCGTATCGGCGGGGTGTGGACCGGCCGGCGGGACGGGCTCACCATGGGCCGAAGACCCGGTCGCCGTTGGCCGAGATGGCCGCGCACAGCTCGTCCAGGTCAGTGCCGGTGGTCGCGGCGAGCGAGCGGACGGTGAGCGGGATCAGGTACGAGGCGTTCGGCCGTCCCCGGTGCGGCGTTGGCGTGAGGTAGGGGGCGTCGGTCTCCACCAGGATCTGGTCCACCGGGGTGAGCGCGGCTGCCGCACGCAGCGCGGTGGCGCTGGCGAAGGTGACGGTGCCGGCGAAGCTGAGCAGGTAGCCACGGCGGACGCACTCGCGGGCGAAGTCGGCGTCGCCGGAGAAGCAGTGCAGCACCACGGTGTCCGGGGCGCCCTCGTCGTCGAGGATGCGCAGCACGTCGGCGTGTGCGTCCCGGTCGTGGATGACCAGCGCCCGGCCGTACCGCTTGGCGATCGCGATGTGCGCTCGGAAGCTCGCCTCCTGCGCGGCACGTCCCTCGTCGCCGGTACGGAAGAAGTCCATCCCGGTCTCGCCGATCCCCCGTACCCGGTCGCGGGCCGCGAGCGTCTCGATCTCCCGCAGTGCCTCGTCGAGGTCGGCCAGCCGCGGCGCCTCGTTCGGGTGCAACGCCACCGTGGCCAGCACGGCGGGATATTGGTCGGCGGTGTCCGCGCCCCAACGTGAGGAGGCGACGTCGACGCCCACCTGCACCAGCCGGTCCACGCCGACACCGGTGGCCAGTGCGATCGCCGCGGCGACCGGGTCGTCGGCCGGTCCACCGCCGGGCACACCGGCCTCGCTGACCGTGATGTCCAGGTGGGTGTGGCTGTCCAACACCGGCCGGGGCAGCGGCTCGGGGGCGGGCGGGAACTCTCCGGCCCGCCGGGCGGCACGCTCGCGGCGGGTTTCAGTGGGCTCGGTCATCAGCGACAGCATCACACACCGAGGCTGTCCATCCGCCCGCCACCCGACGTTCACCTCAACTCCGCCGCGTGACTCTACCGTCGCCGCGTGAGCGAGCGCAGTGCGCCACCGAGCCGACGCGTCAGCGTCACGGCCGCATACCGCGCAGTGAAAGGGAGATGACGGCGTGAGCATCACCCCCCAGGCCAGCGGCGCCGCCAGCGAACGTACCGGTCTGCGCGTGGCGTTCGGCGGCGGTGTGTACCCCGCCGAGGAGATCGCCCGGGGCGCCGCGTACGAGTTGTTCAGCGCCGACGAGGTGCCCGGCTTCGAGTGGGCGCCCCGACCGGGCAGCGCCCTGCCGTGGCGCCGCTTCGTGCACGTCACCGAGGTGCTGGCCGTGCACGGGGCGGTGGAACCGGCCGAGGAGCCGGAGGCGCCGCTGATGATGCCGGCGCACCGCGAGCAGGGTTGGGCGCGGCTGCACCACCTCAGCCAGCAACCCTCCGCCGCCGGTGATCCGATGCTGACCGCGGTACGCGCGTCAGCCGTGCTCCGGCGGGGCACCCGGATGGTGAAGGTGCTGTCGGCCCGGCAGCTCGCCGGGTACGTCCGGGGGTGGCTGCCGCACGGCTTCTGCTACCGCGAGCACGACGTGGCACACCTGCGTACGCCGGCCGCGACGATGGTGCTGCGCACCGACGGGGACGTCGGCCGGGACGGCTCGGACGTGGCGTACGCGCTGCGTTGGCGCGCCGCCGATCCGGGCGACTACGACGTACCGGTGGGTGAGGCGCACCGTGGCCTGTCCGCGCTGTCCCCGCGCGAGAGTCTGGGTCCGGCGGTGCTGGGCACCGGTTTCGTGCCGAGCAACGGCCAGCTCATTCCGGAGTTCATCACCCGGGACTTCGCCGACCTGCCGATGCCGGCGAACGCCACCCTGCTCGCCTATCCGGCGGAGGGGGTGGAGGTGGTGCTCTACACCTTCCAGGCCGAGCAACGCGGGTGGCTGCGGATGGTGGGCCCGCAGTGGCGGCATCTGTTGGCCGCCGTGCCGGGTCTCTCCCCGGACCAGGAGTACGTGCCGACCGGCGACGCGCCGCGCTCCACGCAGCTGGTCGGCATGCACGGCGACACCGAGTACGAGGCGGTGGCCGACCTGCCCGGCGGGTTCCGGGTGCTGGCGATGACCAGGGCGGCCCGTTACCCGGTGGATGCGGTGGCCCGCCGACTCCGGTTCGCGCTGTGGCGGGGCGTGCCCTGCCTCGTACTGCGCGAGGAGGCCGGCTGGCTGCGGCTGCGGCTGCGTTTCCCGAACCCGGACTCGGTGACCACCACCGGAGCCCAGTGCCATGATCGCGGCGTCTACGAGGCGTGGGCGCCGGGCGCCGAGGTGACCGACGACCAGGTGATGGACACCCGATACGCGATGTGAGGCGCGGCCCCGGGGTGGTCCCCCGGGGCCGCGCTCAGTCGTAGGACGGTGCCGTGCTCAGCCGGCCAGCCGGGCCAGCTCCTCGTCGACGATCGACGGGTCGAGCTTGCGGAACACCGGCTTCGGCGCGGCCAACGGCCGACCCGACTGCACCGGCACCGACTCCCAGCGCGCCCCGACCGTGTAGTCCCCGGTCAACACCGGGTACGCCGGCCCGCCGTCCAGGTCCTCGACCTGCTCGATGACCGGCATCGGCGCGTGTACGCCGGTGCCGCCGAGCAGCTCGTGCACCTGCTGGGCGGAGTGCGGCAGGAACGGGGTGAGCAGCGTGTTGGCGTCGCTGACCACCTGGAGGGCGACGTGCAGGATGGTGCCCATCCGGGGCTTGTCCGCCTCGTCCTTGAGCTTCCACGGCGCCTGCTCGGACAGGTATTTGTTGGCCTCGGCGACCACCTTCATGGCCTCGCCGATCGCCTGCTTCTGCCGGTGCCGGCCGATCAGGTCACCCACCGTCGTGAAGCCGGCCCGGGCCACCGCGAGCAGCGCCTCGTCGGCCTCGGTGAGCCCGGCCGGGTCGACCGGCGGGATCGCGCCGAAGTTCTTCGCCGTCAACGAGATGGACCGGTTGACCAGGTTGCCCCACCCGGCGACCAGCTCGTCGTTGTTGCGGCGCAGGAACTCGGCCCAGGTGAAGTCGGTGTCGTTGCTCTCCGGACCGGCCGCGGCGATGAAGTAGCGCAGCGCGTCGGCGTCGTAGCGCTCCAGGAAGTCGCGGACGTAGATGACCACCCGGCGGGACGAGGAGAACTTGCGCCCCTCCATCGTCAGGTATTCACTCGAGACCACCTCGGTGGGCAGGTTGAGCCGGCCCAGGTCGCCCGGCTCGCCGTCGCGGGAGCCCTCACCGGAATATCCGGAGAGCAGCGCCGGCCAGATCACCGAGTGGAAGACGATGT
The DNA here is from genome assembly GCF_042658605.1 of Micromonospora vulcania. NCBI lineage: Bacteria > Bacillati > Actinomycetota > Actinomycetes > Micromonosporales > Micromonosporaceae > Micromonospora > Micromonospora vulcania. The sequence continues at coordinate 219,293 of NZ_JBHSQS010000005.1, forward strand.
TGTCCTTGCCCATGAAGTAGTAGGACCGGGCGTCCTTGCCCTCGCCGTCGGTGGACCACCACTTGCGCCACGCCTCGGGGTCGCCGGAACGGCGGGCCCACTCGATCGAGGCGGACAGGTAGCCGATCACCGCGTCGAACCAGACGTAGATCCGCTTGTCCGGCCGGTCCCGCCAGCCGTCGAGCGGGATCGGTACGCCCCACTCCAGGTCGCGGGTGATCGCCCGGGGCTGGAGGTCGTCCAGCAGGTTGCGGGAGAACCGCAGCACGTTGGGCCGCCACCCCTCCCGGGTGTCCAGCCACTGCCGCAGCACCTCGGCCAGGGCCGGCAGGTCCAGGAAGAAGTGCTCGGTCTCGACGAACTTCGGGGTCTCCCCGTTGATCCGCGACTTCGGGTCGATCAGGTCGATCGGATCGAGCTGGTTGCCGCAGTTGTCGCACTGGTCGCCACGGGCGCTGTCGTACCCGCAGATCGGGCAGGTGCCCTCGATGTAGCGGTCGGGCAGCGTGCGCCCGGTGGACGGGGAGATCGCGCCCATCGTGGTCTTGGGCACGATGTAGCCGTTGCGGTACATCCCCTCGAACAGCTCCTGCACCACCGCGTAGTGGTTGCGGGTGGTGGTGCGGGTGAACAGGTCGTAGGTGAGCCCCAGGCCGTGCAGGTCCTCGACGATCACCCTGTTGTACCGGTCGGCCAGCTCGCGCGGGGTGACTCCGTCGGCGTCGGCCTGCACCTGGATCGGGGTGCCGTGCTCATCGGTGCCGGAGACCATGAGCACGTCGTGGCCGGCCATCCGCATGTACCGGGCGAAGACGTCGGAGGGTACGCCGAAACCGGAGACGTGGCCGATGTGGCGTGGGCCGTTGGCGTACGGCCAGGCCACTGCCGCGAGAACGTGACTCATGAGCAGCAAGCCTAGTGACCGAGCTGGGGGGCCCGCGAACCAATAGGGGGTGCCGGGCCGACGGACCGGCCCAACCGGCCCGACCGATGGTCCGATTTGTCGCCGACACGCCCCCGAGCTGCCCGATCCGCCTCCCGAGCCGGTGTGCAATGAACCTCGTGACTGGCAGACGAGCGCCCTGGGACCGCGACGACCGTCCCACCGGGCCGGCGGCCGGCGACGACCCGACCTCTGCCCCGAACGATCCCGTCCCACGGCCGGCCAGCGCCCCGAGACCGGCCAGCGGCTCCGGAGCGGACCGGCCGGGAGCTCAGCGGCCCACGCCGACCGGGCGGGCGGCCGTGCCGAGGCGGGACGGCACGGCCGGCCGTGCCGTCGCTCCGACCCAGCCCACTCCGGTCGTACCGGCACCCAACTCCGCCCGGCCCACCTCGCCGCTGCCCGCACCCACGCCGGCCCGGCCGCGCCCGACGGTCACGCCCGCGCCAAAGGGTGGGGAGCACGACGGGGCGGTCGTCGAGGTGGAGCCGACCACCGGGGCGCCGGTGGACGCGGTGCCGCGCCGGGTGCCGGTCCGACAGCAGAACCGCTGGCACCGGGGCGCCCGACCGCCGGACGGTGGTGCGCCCCCGGATGACGACGACTTCTTCTGGGCACCGATCGAGCAGGTGCACTGGGACGGCACCCCGGTCCGCAAGGACGTCGCACCGCCGCGGACCCGCGGCTCCGGCCCGGCGGGACGCCGCTCGTCGACCCGCCGGGCCCCACCACCGGACCCGCTGCCCGGGCTCGCCGCGCTGGTGCTGCTGAGCCTGGTCGCGGCCTTCTTCGCCTGGGTCAGCGCCGGTCCGTTCTGGCTCGCCGTCGGACACTCCCGGGGCGGCACCGTGGTGATCGACGACTGCACCGGGGGCGGGCTCACCCAGCGCTGCCGGGGGATCTTCAGCGCGAACGACGGGCGGTTCCTGGCGTACGGGGTGCGCGTCAGCGGGGTGCCGGCCGGGCAGGACGCCCCCGGGACGGTGTTGCCGGCGCGGATGACCGGCCCGAACGGCGGCACCGCGTACGCCGACACCGGTGCCAGCCGACACCTGCGCTGGTTGCCCAGCCTGCTGGTGGTGCTCGGTTGCGCGGCCGGCATCGTCCGGTGGACCGGGTCGACCCGACTGGCCGGGCGGCGGAACCGTCGCTGGGCGGTGTTCGTCGCACTCGCCGGCCCGGCGCTGATCACCCTCGGCTTCCTGGCCGCCGCCTGGTGACGACGGGTCAGCTGTGCACGATGGTGTAGACCTCCCGGCGGCGCAGGGCGTACTCGGTGGCGACCTCGGTGATGGCGTCGCGGCGGGACCGGCCGGCGGCCTCCCGCTCGGCGACCGCCGCGCGCAGGGTGTCGTCGTCGGGGCGTTCCGCGGCCGTCACCGGCGCACCGGCCACCACCAGCGTGATCTCCCCACGCGGATCGCCGTCGGCGGCCCAGCGGGCCAGCTCGCCGAGCGGGCGACGGATGACCTCCTCGTAGGTCTTGGTGAGTTCCCGGCAGAGCGCGGCCGGCCGGTCCGCGCCGAACGTCTCGGCCAGGTCGGTGAGCGCCGCGCCGATCCGGTGCGGCGCCTCGAAGAAGACCAGGGTCCGTTCCTCGGCGGCGAGCGCGCGCAGCCGGGACCGGCGGGCCCCGGGGGTCCGGGGCAGGAAGCCCTCGAAGCAGAACCGGTCACAGGGCAGACCGGAGACCGCCAGCGCGGTGGTCACGGCGCTCGGCCCGGGGGCGACGGTGACCGGTGCCCCGACGTCCAGCGCGGCGCGGACCAGGCGGTAGCCGGGATCGGACACGCTCGGCATCCCGCCGTCGGTGACCAGTGCCACCACGTATCCGGCGAGGATCGCCTCGGCCAACTCGGGGGTCCGTCGCTCCTCGTTGCCCTCGAAGTAGGAGACGATCCGACCGCCGACGGTGATGTCGAGGTCGCGCGCCAGCCGGGTGAGCCGGCGAGTGTCCTCGGCGGCCACCACGTCGGCGCTGGCCAGCACCTCCCGGAACCGGGCCGAGGCGTCGGCGGGGTTGCCGAGCGGAGCGCCGAGCAGGATCAGGCGCCCAGCTTCGGACATTTCACCCACGAGATCGTCTCCTTCACTGGCGGCGGATACCGGTATCGGGGACGACGTACGCCACCAGACACCTTGGCAGCCTACGATCGCCGGGTGACGAGTGCGTCGACAGCACAGAGCCCGAGCGCCGACCAGTCGGAAACGGTCGACGGCGCGAGCGACCGCGGCCCCGACCAGCAATCGGCGGCACCCAGCACCGGCGGGGGCGGGGTGGCCGGCGTCGTACGTCGCCGGTTCGCCACCGTCGATGCCCGGTTGGACCGGTCCTCGTGGTTGGCCACCGCGGTGGTGGTGGCCATCGCGGCGATCGTGCGTTTCGTCGGCCTGTCCAGCCCGAAGAGCAAGATCTTCGACGAGACCTACTACGCCAAGGACGCCTACGGGCTGATCAGCCGCGGCGTCGAGTGGAACTACAAGGACAACGCCCCGTCGTACGTGGTGCATCCGCCGCTGGGCAAGTGGCTGATCGGGCTCGGCGAGTGGGCCTTCGGCTACCAGGACACCGAGTCGCGGGTCTCGGTACCCGGGCACCTGATCACCACCGCGCCGGAGTTCGGCTGGCGGTTCGCGTCGGCCGTGGTCGGCACTCTCTCGGTGCTGCTGCTGGTCCGCATCGGCCGGCGGCTGTTCCGCTCCACGGTGCTGGGTTGCGCGGCGGGCCTGCTGCTCGCTCTGGACGGTTTCCACCTGGTGCTGTCCCGCGCCGCACTGCTCGACATCTTCCTGCTCTTCTTCGTGCTGGCCGCGTTCGGCGCGCTCGTTCTGGACCGGGACGCCCGCCGTCGGCGCTGGGCCCGGGCGCTGGACGACGGGCTCGACCCGAGCCGGCCGGGCCGCGCCGGCCGACCGCCGACCGGCTGGCGCACCTGGCCCTGGTGGCGACTGGCGGCCGGGGTGCTGCTCGGCTGCGCGTTCGCGGTGAAGTGGAGCGCGCTGTACTTCGTGCCGGTCTTCGCGCTGCTCGTGCTCCTCTGGGAGGTCGGCGTCCGCCGCTCGGCCGGGGTCCGCCGGCCCTGGCGGGACACGCTGCTCGACGAGCTGCCCTGGCTGGTGCTGGCCGGTGTGCTGTTGGCGGTCACCTACCTGGCCACCTGGTCCGGCTGGTTCCTCAGCGACGACGGCTACTACCGGCTCGCGTCGACCTACCCGAACGCCCCGCTCAGCGACGCCCCGGTGATCGGCCCCCTGATCAACCTGTTCGAGTACCACCAGGCGGCGCTCCATTTCCACCGGACCCTGGACGAGGGGCACAAATACCAGTCGTGGCCCTGGCAGTGGTTGCTGCTCGGCCGTCCGGTGGCGTTCTACTGGTCCTCCGACGCCGGCTGCGGCGCGTCGAGCTGCGCGGGCGAGATCCTGCTGCTCGGCACGCCGCTGCTGTGGTGGTCGTTCCTGCCCGCCCTGGTGGCGCTGGCCTGGCTGGGTGCGGCCCGCCGGGACTGGCGGGCCGGCGCGATCCTGCTCACCGTGGCGGCCGGGATATTGCCCTGGTTCTGGTTCGCACTCGACGGCCGGACGATGTTCTCGTTCTACGCGGCGCCGGCGCTGCCCTTCCTCGTGCTGGCCGTGGTGTACGTGCTGGGTGCGCTGATCGCCCCGGCCGGAGCGGACGTCGGAGCGGTGGCGCGGCTGGTCCCCGGCGACCCGGGCTACGAACGCCGGCTGGTCGGCAGCGTGGCGGCCGGCGCGTACGTGCTGCTGGTAGCGCTCTGCTTCGCGTACTTCTATCCGATCTTCGTCGGCCGGTCGATCCCGTACTCGGACTGGCTGTCCCGAATGTGGCTGGACGGTCGCTGGATATAAGCATCGGCCAGCGACGCGCCGCTCAGCGCGACGGAGACGGGCCCGCACGCGTGAAGCGTGCGGGCCCGTTCGACATAGAAGCGCGCCCCGATCGCCTGCCACGGGGGAAGCGGGCGATTGGGGCGCGCAAGAAGAGCTTAGCCACCGCGCACCACCGGCACAACGGGTCGACTTGGGTCAGATTTCCGACGGATGTGGGCCGGGTCGACACCTCCCCTCCGACCGTTGACCGTGGGTGACCTGACGTGGACCCAGCGCCCCGAAACGGCTGGTCCGGGGCTGCCGTCGACCCCGCCCGGGGCACTAGGCTCACCGTGATCGGGTGTCCGGGCGGGACGGGGGTGCCATGCGGTTGCTGGATCGACTCCGGGCGATCTGTCTCGCCCTGCCCGAGGTGACCGAGCGGCCCAGTCACGGGTCTCCCACGTGGTTCGTCCGGGGCAAGAGCGTCTTCGTGACCCTGCACGCCGACGGGCACCACGACAACGACTTCGCCCACCTCTGGTGCGCCGCCCCGCCGGGGGCCCAGGGAGAGCTCATCGCGGCCGACCCGGGTCGCTTCTTCCGCCCGCCCTACGTCGGCGGCCGGGGCTGGCTGGGCGTACGCCTCGACGGCACGGTCGACTGGTCCGAGATCGACGAGTTGTGCCGCGACGCCTATCGGGAGATCGCGCCGAAGCGGCTGGTCGCGTCGCTCGACGCCGCTCCCGACGCACCGGCCTGACCCGCGTACGGCCACCCGACGACCGGACGCGGCGGTCACTCACCCGCCACCCCAGTGATCATCCAAAGTGGATCTCTATACACTGCGGGCCGTGATCAACTTCAAACGATCGGCGGCCGTCCTCCTCGGACTGCTGGCGACCACCGCGCTGACCGGGCCGGTCCCGGCGGCGGCCGACGAGGAGCCGGTGGGCGAGCCGCCCCGGGTCGAGCTGGTGCTCGACGTCAGCGGCTCGATGCGTGCCGCCGACATCGACGGACGTAGCCGGATCTCGGTCGCCCAGCAGGCGTTCAACGAGGTCGTGGACGCACTGCCGGCGGAGACCCAGCTCGGCATCCGGGTGCTCGGTGCGAGCTACCGGGGCAAGGACAAGAAGGTCGGCTGCCAGGACACCCAGCAGATTGTCGCGGTCGGGCCGGTGGACCGGGGCCGGGCCAAGGCCGCGGTGGCCACGCTGCGGCCGACCGGGTTCACGCCGGTCGGGCTCGCGCTGCGCTCCGCCGCACAGGATCTGGGCACCGGAGCCACCACGCGACGGATCGTGCTGATCACCGACGGGGAGGACACCTGCGCCCCGCCGGACCCGTGCGAGGTGGCTCGGGAGTTGGCCGCCCAGGGCACCAGCCTGGTGGTCGACACGCTCGGACTCGCACCGGACGAGAAGGTCCGCCGGCAGCTGCTCTGCATCGCCAGCGCGACCGGTGGCACCTACACCGCGGCGCAGAGCGCCGAGGAGCTGACCGGCCGTATCAAGCAGCTCGTCGAACGGGCCGGCGACACCCACACCCGGGCCCCGACCGTGGTCGGCGGTACGAACGCCTGCGACAAGGCCCCGCTGCTGGCCCCCGGCGTGTACGCCGACCGCGAGGCGTTCTCCGAGCACCGGTACTACCGGGTGCCGGTCCGCCCTGGGCAGGAGCTACGCGCGTCGGTGAGCATGGCGCTGGACCGACCGGTGAACCGGGACTACGGGGTGCTGCTGCGGGCCACCGCGGCCGACGGCCGGGAACTGGTCCGTGGCGCCGACGCCGGCAGCGGACGGGCCGACGTGCTCTCCGCCGGGCTGCGTTGGTCGGCCAGCGCCGACGACGAGGACGCCGTGAAGGAGGCGGAGGAGGCGGCGGAGACGGAGGCGACGACCGTCGAGCCCACCACCATCTGCCTGGTGGTGAGCAATTCGTTCGCCCCGCGCCCGGGCACCGCGGCAAATCCCGGCATGCCGGTGGAGTTGACCATCGACGTGGTCGACGCCGCTCCCGCGCCGGACGGGCCGGACCTCGGGCGGGGCTGGGTGCTGCTCGCCCTGCTCACCGTGGCCGGTCTGCTCACCGGTCTGCTCGCCGGCCTGCTCACCCGCTGGTGGGTCGCCACCTGGAGGGAGAACTGACGATGCGTACCGCACTGTTCCGGTCGCTCGCGGCGCTGCTCGCCGCCGGCGGGTCGGCCCTACTGCCCGCGGCGGCACTCGCCGCGCCCACCCCTTCGCCGGGTGCCACGCCCGTCAACCGGGCCGGTACGTCGTTCCTGAGCGCCACCCCGATCACCGCCGGGCAACCGGTGCGGGTGGACGCCTCGATCGGCGACCACCTGTACTGGTCCTTCCCGGCGACGGCCGGCCAGGTGCACGAGATCAACGCCACCGTCACCTTCCCGAAGGCGCGCAGTGGTGCCTCCACCTGGACCGTCGACGTCTTCGACGGGCTGCGCCGACGGCAGGCGTGCACGGCCGGGGCGCAGACCCCGACGGTGGACGCGCAGACGTCGACCGTGGCGCTGGGCTGCACGCTGCGCGAGGTACGACCGTGGGCGGAGCCGTGGTCCGGCGACCCGCTGCCCGGCACGTACACCATCCGGCTCTCCGTGGTGGACCTGCCGGAGCCGGACCTGGGCGCGCCGATCGACGTGGACCTGCTGGTCGGCACCGTCTCCGACCGGGGCGCCTCGGCCGACGACGGTGAGTTGGCCGCGCCGCTGGTGCCGAACACCAAGGCGGGCACGGTGCTCAACGCCGTACCGACGGTGGACCCGGAGGCCGACGACGAGGGCGACTCGCCCACGGACTGGCTGCCGGACCTCGGCTCGCGCTGGATCTGGACCGGCGTCGGCGGCGTGCTCGCCGCGGTGGCCGGCGTGTTCGGCTTCGCCCTGACCCGGCGGCCCCGGCGCCCCTGAACCGCCCGACCCTCGGTGGCCGCCGCCCGGCGGCGGCCACCAGCGGGCTCAGCGGCGGCGCGACCCACGCGGCAGCCAGCCGATGAACCGGTCCTGGAGCGACATCACCGGCGCGGCGCGCAGGTCCTCGGTGGCAGCGGCGAGACAGGAGCCCAGGTAGACGCTGAGCATCGCCCGATCACCCCCGTACTCCGCCAGCAGCCGGCTGCGCTTCGTCGGGCACGGCCACTCGTCCCCGCAGGAACCGCAGCTCCAGCCAGGGGTCCTCGGGGCATGGTCGTCGGCCCGCCGCGCCGGCCGTTCCGCGCCATCGGTCATCGCACGTCCTCTCCAGATGTCTGCGGGACTGGCCGGCTAGACTGCCCGGCCAGCGAATGATGGTGGTCCCCCCGGAGCCATCAGGAGAGCTAATCGTGGCCCTCCGGAGTTACATCCTTGCGGTACGTTGTCCCATCGTGGCAGTCGGAAATGCGACGCTCGACCGAGTGTCGGCGCACCAGAATCGGTGGTATTGCCCGGGAGGCGGCCATGCGTGACCTACTGCCGGCGACGGTCGCGGTGGCCGTCGCGGGCCCGGACGACTGGGCCGGTGAGCTGCTCGCCGCCGAGCAGGCGTGCCTCGGCGAACGGGCCGTGGAGAGCCGGCGGCGAGACTTCACCGCCGGCCGGGTCTGCGCCCGCCGGGCGATGGCCGACCTCGGTCTCCCGGCGTCCGCCGTACCGGCCGCCGCCGACCGCGCGCCGGTCTGGCCGGCCGGGGTCGTCGGCGCCATCACCCACACCACCGGCTACTGCGCCGCGGCCGCCGCGCGCAGCGACGAGGTCCGGTCCGTCGGGATCGACGCCGAGCAGCACCGCGAGCTGAATGCGGGAGTACGCAGACTCGTGCTGCTGCCCGAGGAGGAGGAGAGCTGCGCAAGGCTGCCGGTCGGCACCTCCTGGCCGGTGGTGCTCTTCAGCGCCAAGGAGACCGTCTACAAGGTCTGGTACCCGATCGTCGGGAGCTGGCTGGACTTCCACGACGCGCACCTGGAGCTGGACCCGGAGGCCGGCACGTTCACCGCCCGGATCGCGTCGGCCCGGGTGGACGCGGCGACGGTCGACGACGCGCCGACCACCATCGAGGGCCGGTTCGCGATCACCGACGGGCTGGTACGCACCGCCGCCGTGCTGCCACATCGATGACACCCCGGGCGACCACCGTCCACACTGGCCCAGTCGCCGCATTTCGTACCCGTGCCTGATTTTGCACCGACGCGCGTGGGACGGGGCCCGGCGCGGCCACCGGACGGTGGACGGCACACGGTAGCGTCGGCGGGTTCCCGAACCGCACGTACCGAGGCGTCAAGGAGTACGGTGACCCACCCCCAGCCCCCCGTCGGGCCGCAGGACCCCCAGCAGCCGAGCCCGGAACCGCCGACGCAGCCGTTCCCGGCCACACCGCAGCAGCAGCCCGCCGCCGACCCGACGGTCCCGCAGGCTCCCGTGCCGGGCCAGTGGACGCCGCCGACCGCGCCGCAGCCTCCGTACGCCAGCACGCCGCAGCCGCCCTTCGCCACCACGCCGTACCCCTCCTCGCCCGACCAGCCCTGGCCGCAGCCACCGTTCTCGGGTGGGGCGTACCCGGCGCAGGGCGGTGGTGGGTACGCGCCTCCCGCCGGCGGCGCCTACCCGCCGCCCGGCGGACCCGGTTATCCGCATCCCATGCAGCCTCCCGCGCCGCCGGCGAAATCCAAGAAGACCGTGGTGATCGTCGCGGTCACCGCGGCCGTGCTCGCCCTGCTGTGCTGCGCTGGCGGGATCGTGGCGGTGGTCATCGGCGCGAACCGGGCGGCCGACGAGGTGGCCGACGCACTGCCGACGCCGATCGCGACCCGGGGCATCGGGCCGACACCGGGCACCGCGCCCTCGTCGAAGCCGCCCTCGACCAACTCCGAGACCCGCAACATGTCGGTTGGCGAGACGCTGGTCATCGACGGCGAGGACGGCACCGTCGAGATCACCGTGACGAAGTTCAGCACTTCCGCCAAGGCCTGCAAGACGTACGGCCTCAAGCCCGACAAGGGCATGTACGTGATCGCCGACGTGACTCTGAAGATCACCAAGGGCACAGGTTCGGTGAACCCGCTCTACTTCCAGTGGGTGGCCGCCGACGGCACCGAGACCAACGCGATCGGCGGGGCCTTCTCCGGGTGCGGCAAGCCCATGCAGGCCGGTAACAACCTGGCCGCCGGCACCACCCGTACCGGCAGCGTGGCGTTCGACGTGGCCAACACCAACGGCGTTCTGGAATACCTGCACGAGTTCGAGACCGCCGGATCCTGGAAGCCGTAACGCGCCGCCGTGGGGCCGGTCCGCCGGTCCGGCCCCACCTCGAACCATCGGCCGTGCGCCACCTCGGTCGGTGGGTGGCACGGCGCGGATCGCCCGGTCGGCTGGCTGCCCGCGCGGACCGGTTCTGACCTGTATCGGCTCTAGCCTGGATCGCGGCGGTGCGCAGCGGGTGCACCGGATCGAGGAGATGAGCGATGAAGGTCGTGCCCGACGGGTACCACACCGTGACCCCGTGGATGATCTCCCCGGGAGACACCGCACCGTTGATCGACTTCGTCGTTGCCGTCTTCGACGCCACCGAGCTGGCTCGTCTGGCCGTCGGCGATGTGGTCGCCCATGCCGAGGTCCGCATCGGGGACTCGGTCGTCATGATGTTCGACAAGCCGGACTGGCCGCGGACACCGGCCTTCCTGCGCCTGTACGTCGCAGACGACGCCGAGGTGCTGCGCCGGGCGGTCGAACGCGGCGCGACGGTTGTCACCGAGCCGACCGAGCTGTTCTGGGGTGACCGGGTCAGCCGTTTCCGGGACCCGTTCGGTCACCTGTGGTGGATCCACCAGCGCGTGGCCGAGCCGACCGAGGCCGAGACGAATCAGCGAATGCACGACCCCGAGTTCGTCAGGGCGATGGAGTACGTCCAGAGCGCCGAGTTCTTCGCCGACCGCTGACGCCCTCGCGAAAGGATCGTCTGGGGAGGTGTCGACGTTTGGGCCCCGGAGGCGGCCAGAGTTGGTCCGCGGCCTACAGGAGAGGGCGGCCCGCGCTCTGCCGGCAACGACCATCGAGGTGCGGGACGGGTGGTGGTTGCGCCACGCGCCGGGCTGCGCCTGGTGGGTGCAGACGGTGCTACCACACGGTTCAGCAGGCCCGGTCGAGCTGGAGCGCAGGGTGCTCGGTGCCGAAACCTTCTACGCCGAACACGGCAGGGCAGCACGATTCCAGATCACTCCGGGCGTTTGCCCGGACGGGCTCGACGCCCTCCTGGCCGCGCGCGGCTACCGCGCGGAGAGCCCGATGTCGTTACAGGCGGCCCCGACCGCACGCGTCCTGAACGCCACGCCCGCCGACCCACTCCGGATCCGGCTGGATGATCGTCCGACGACCGGGTGGTACGACGTCTGGAACGCCGTACACGGTCACGTTGGAGACCCCGCCGCCGAGTGGGCCATGCTCGGCCGGGTGCAGGGCCCGTCCGCGTACGCGAGCGCGATGCTCGGTGGCGCCGTCGTCGGGGTGGGTCGCGCGGTCGCCGACACCGGCTGGGTGGGGCTGTTCGGAATGGCCACGACGCCCCGGGCACGTGGCCGGGGCGCGGCCCGCAGTGTGCTCGCCTCGTTCGCCGAGTGGGCTGGCGCGCATCGGGCCGACCACCTGTACCTCCAGGTGGAGCGGGAGAACCTCCCAGCTCTACGCCTCTACCGGCGGGCCGGCTTCGGCGAGGTGGCCGGCTACCACTACCGCGGCGTGGGTGAGCCACCGTCCCGCTAGCCGGCCCAGGCCTCCTTCGCGGTGTGCACCGGCCGGCCGGTGCGTACCGATTCCTCGATGGCGAGGCTGATCAGGTGGTCCTGGCAGGCCTCCGCCAGGGGGTACGGCGCCGGGCCCTCCTCCCGGGCCCACGCCCCGGTACGCGCAACGATGTCCGCGACGGCGAGGTCGTCGTCGGACAGGCCGCTTCCGACGAACGGATTGCGGTAGACGACGCGGCCGTCGAAGCTGATGTGCTTCAGGTCGAGCCCCTCAAGGTTGAGGTCGACGCCGGTCTGCCGTCGCACCAGCGACGACTCCACCGGCGTGGTCGGGTCGACCAGGCGGACGACCCGGTCGTCCACCAGTTCGCCGAGCGAACCGCGCACGACCAACCGGCGCGACCGCAGCGGGTTCCACCACTGGTTGTCGGTGAAGTCGTACAGCCCCATCCGCCCGCCGAAGTCGATGGTCGCGAGGGTGGTGGAGAGCTGCTGCGGGGTGGCGTCGCCACTCCAGCCGTCCGGCGACAACGGGTTGGCCAACGGTGCCGCGAAGGCCCGCGCGCTGACCTCGGTGGGGTCGTACCCGACGCCGAGCAGGCCACGGATCAGGGAGACCGCGTGGTACAGGTGCGTCGAGGAGATCTGGACCGAGGTCGGTTCGCCGAGCACCCCGGCCCGGATCACCTCCAGACGGGCGGCGTGCCCGGGCATCAGCAGGTACTGCTCGGCGACCTGCACCAGGCCACCGCCCCCGACGTCGGACCAGAGCGACCGCAACCCCGCCAGGTCTGGCGCGGGCGGCGTCTCGGCGAGCACGGGTACGCCGGCAGCGACCAGGTCACGGGTCACCTCGGGCGTGACCGGCCAGGGCACCGACACGATCACGAAGTCGGGCCGTTCGTGGGCGAGCAGTTCGGCCGTCGTACGGAAGGTCGGTACGCCCCATTCGGCGGTCACCTCGGCACCGCGCGATTCGGTACGCGTGACCACCCCGGTCGCCCGGAGCCGCCCCGGCAGCAGCCGGGCCAGCCGTAGGAAGAACTCGCCACGCCAGCCACTGCCGACCATGCCGAACCGGGTCTGAGCCGTCGATGCCATCTGGCCTCCTCACGTCGAGACCGGATGCTAGCCACTTCTTCGCTACGGTGGTCCACGGCGGAGGGAGGGTGCGATGTCGCTGGTGGTCGCCGGATCGCGCTCCTCGCTGGACTACTACCTGGTCCGGGCCGAGCTTGGCGACGGTGAGCCGGCTGCGAAGGCGGAGGCGGTCGTCGTCGAGGAGTTCACTCGGCAGACCGACTTCACGACAGTGGGCCTGGACAGCGCGGGGTGGACACCGTCGGGTGCCGGTTGGTGGAGTTCGGCCTCGCTCGGCCGCAGCATGCGTACCGATGCGACGTTGCTCGCCCGGGTGGTGCCCACCGGTCGCGGCGTTGCCGAGAGCGTCTACCGCGAACTCGGTGGCGGGCAACTGCCCGATGAGGCGGTGCTGCGCACGTACTTCCGCGACCACCACCCGATCCCGACGGCCCCGCCGCTGCGGCTCGGCCCCGCGCAGCCACCCGCCGGATTCCACGAACGGCGCGTCTACCGCGTCCTGTTCGCCAAGGACCTCCAAGAGGAGCAGTTGGTGAGCATCCGGGCGGCCTGGTCGACGCCGACCGGCGGCACACCCGGCTCGGTGGCGGCCGGCCACCGGCTACGTGGTGGGGACCAGTTCGCGTGGGAGCTGCGCAGGGTGGGCCGGGGGTTGGCCTGGTGCCTGGACCTGACCGCCCTGCTGCGCGGCGCCGCGTCCGACGAGGTCGGACCGATTCTGTCCGAGCTGACCCACACCATGCGCGGGCGCGGGCTGATACCCGTGACGACCGAACGGTTCGCCTGACCGCCCGCGCCCCTGCTCCGCGTGGGAAATGCCGGGACTCACCCGCTTCACCCCGGATCGGGTGGAAAAGTGGGCGGCATGACGACGGACGATCAGCCATCTGCCGCGGACCCGGGATACGCAGCCGCGCTGGACACGGCTGAGGCCCTGCTGGGCTTCCGCTTGGAGCGCTTCCTCGGCCCCACCCCCGGTGAGCCGGCCAACGGCGCCGACTTCAAGCGGATCGCGACGGTGCACGCCTTCGGCGACGTCTGGCCGCGTACCGAGCACCTGGACACCCGGACACGGGCCCTCGTGTCGGTGACCATCGCGGCCACCCTCGGCGTCCTGGAGCCGTTACGAGGTCAACTCCGCATCGCGCTCAACAACGGCGCCACGAAGGAGGAGGTCGTCGAAGTCTTCCTCCAGGTCGCGGCGTACGCCGGTGTGGCACGCGCGTTCGATGGCTACCAGGTCGCCGCCCAGGTCTTCGGCGAGGGCCTGGAACGCTGAGGGCCTCGGCAGGGTGGTCGCCGACCCGCCGCAAAAGATCGAAGAGGCCGTTCCCCACTGCGGGAAACGGTCCTTTGTTCTGGGTGATAACCGGGCGTTTACGATCTGCGGGCAGGTCTGCTTTCGATCTGCGGCGCGGTGATGTTCGGTTCGCGGGCCTGTGGCGTTCGATATGCGGCGACACGCTGATCGACGAGGAACATCGCGCCGGACCGGCACCTGGCTGCCGCCCTATGCCGCGGTCTGGGGCTCTGCCCGGCGGTCGAACGACGGTCAAATGATCAAGGGCGGGTTCCCCGTCCTCCGGGAACCCGCCCTTGATCTGCTGTTTCTTGGTGGAGCTGAGGGGATTTGAACCCCTGACCCCCTCGATGCGAACGAGGTGCGCTACCAGTCTGCGCCACAGCCCCTCCGCCGGCGAACCGGCTTCGGTCCCACCCGGCTTACACCGGGCGGGCCGGCAGCAAGGCTAACAGGTCGCCAGCCCTCACCGCGAATCCGCCCCCGGCGCGGCACGCGACCCAACCCGAAGATCGACTCGGGCTTGCGGAAACCGGGGCATCCCGGACACCAGGACACCCAACACCAAGGATCCCGAGTCGATCAAGGCACCAGCGCCGCGCCGGCGTCGGTCAGGCGGGGTGGGAGCTTCGGCCGGCCTCGTAGGGGCGGCCACGCAGTCCACCCGACCGCCGGTAGGAGACCGATCCGCCGTTCACCGCGGCCGGCAGGTCGCCGGGCCGGTCCAGGCCCATCGCGGCTCGGCGTACCCCCTCGCGTTGGGCCGCCAGACGGCGCTGCGCCTCCCGACGGGCGGCGGCGCGGCGGGCCTGCTCGCGGCGTACCTCGGCCTGCCGGGCCGCCAGCCAGGCCGCCTCCCGCGCCCGGGCGCGGCGGCGGCGACGCCCGGCCAGCGCCTGGCCCCGCAGGTGGACGACGTACGCGACCAGCAGCAGGAAGGTGACCGCGAAGCCGATCCAGAAGCCGGGGCTGACGAACAGCACGCCGATCAGCTCCACGACGTTGAGCAGCAGCAGGGCGGCGAGCACCCGGCGGCGTCGGTAGACGGCGGGGGTGTGCTGCCGTCGGGGCGGCGTGCGACGACGGGATCGCTTCGGGGCGGGTGGCACGGCACGTAACCGACCGGAGCGGCGGCCCACCGGAGGTGCGGAGACCGGCGCGGCCAACTCCCCGGTAGTCGCGTCCTCACTGAGGGTGACGACCAGTGAGCGTGGCGGATGCACGGGTTGCCGCCCCGGCACAGTGCGGCGCCGTCGGCGGCGCTGGAGCACCCGCGCCGTCGACTGCGCCCGCTCCGCCACCAACCGCTCGGTGGCGTCGTACCGGCGAACCAGCGCCGGTGCCAGGGCGAGCAGGCCGGCAGCGGCGAGGACGGCGAGGAGCACCGAGGTCGGCACCCTCACCCCTCCCGTCACCGAATTCGGAGCAACCGCCAACCGACCGCAGGATCTTCCACCGATCGTGCTCGGGTGCGTGGATCGTCCGGACGCGCAGCGCTTGCCGTAGCTTGCAGTTACTTGAGGTTACGGCTCACCGACCGTGATGCCACCGCGCCGCGCCGATCCCGTCCGTGGGACGACTCACCGCGCGGCGGCTCGTACCCGGTGCCAGCGGGCCAGCAGGCCACCCTCGGCGGCGATCTCCTCACTGGTCATCGCGTATCCGATGTGGTCCCGCCACGCGCCGTCGATGTGCATGTAGCGCACGTGGTACGACTCCTCACGGAAACCCAGCTTCTCGACCACCCGCCGGGACGGTCGGTTCTCCGGCCGGATGTTGACCTCCACCCGGTGCAGCCCACCTTCGCCGAAGGCGTGGTCGACGGCCAGGGCGAGCGCCGTCGGGATCACGCCCTGACCGGCGACCCGGGCGTCCACCCAGTACCCGACGTACCCGGAACAGAACGCCCGCCGCACGATGCTGCCCACGTTGAGGTGCCCGACCAGCCGATCCCGGTCGCCCTCGCGCAGACAGACCGCGAACGGCATGCCCTCGCCCTCACGGGCCGAGCGTCGCTGGTCGCGGTGCACCCACCGGAACGCGGCTGGGGAGTTCAGCTCGTCCCAACTGCCGGGCAGCGACGACTCCCAGGGGGCCAACCAGGCCCGATTGGCCCGGCGTACCTCCGACCAGGCCGCCGCGTCGGAGCGCCGGTACGGCCGCAGCAGCACCGGACCGTCGACCAGCACCGTCGGCCAGCCAGGTGCCCGCGCGGGCCCGAAGAGACTCACCCGGACAGTCTCCCGCGCGGGACCGTGTCGTGCGCAAGTGGACCCACCGCACGGGGAGACCCGGCGGAGGGGGTCACCGGCGGCGGTCCAGCAGCAGGACGTCCACGGTGGAGCCGGCGGCGGCGGTGGTGACCCGCTCGCCGAGCACCAGCAGCCCGTTCGCCTCGGCCAGGCCGGAGAGGGTGAACGGCCCACCGCTGAGTGGCTGCACCGTGTAACCGCCGCCGCGCCGCTCGGCGACGTGCGCGGGCCGGAACTCGCGCAGCCCGCCCGGTGACGACACGGTCTCCAGCAGGTGCGCCCGTACGCTGGGCCGGAACACCGGCTCGGCGCCGGCGAGCAGTTGGATCGCCGGTCGGGCCAGCACCTCGAAGCCGATCAACGCGGCACCGGGGTCGCCGGGCAGGCAGACCACCGGCACCTCCTCGGCGCCGACCGTGCCGAACCCGAGCGCGGTACCGGGATAGAGCGCCACGTCGGTGAAGGTCACCGGCCCGGCCCGGCCGCCCTCCCGGCGGGACAGGATCCGGCGCACCATGTCCCCGGGGCCGGTGCCGGTGCCCCCGGTGGTGATGATCAGGTCGGCGCGCAGGGTCTGATCCTCCAACAGCCCGCGCAGCCCCTCCGGGTCGTCGTCGCAGATACCCACCCGGTACGCCAGCGCGCCCACCTCGGCCGCGGCGGCGGTCAACGCGTGCGAGTTCGCGTCCACCACCTGACCGGGCTGGCTGCCCCGGCCCACGTCGACCAGTTCGTCGCCGGTGGCCACGATGACCACCCGGGGGCTCGGCCGAACCACCACGTGCCCGATGCCGGTGGCGGCGAAGACCGCGACCAGCGCCGGGGTGACGTAGGTGCCGGCCCGGGCGAGCAGGGTGCCGGCGGGCAACTCCTCACCGGCGCGGCGTACCCCGTACCCCCGCTTGGGGGTGCGGAAGATCTCCACGGCGGCCATGCCCTGGTCGGTCCACTCCACCGGGACCACCACGTCGGCGGCGACCGGCAGCGGGGCCCCGGCGGCCACCGAGAAGCACGATCCGGGGGTGAGCCGGACCGGCCGCCAACTCGCCGCGCCGAGGTCGCCGACCACGTTGAGCCGGATGGTCCGGCCTCCGGGCGTGCCGGAGGGAGCCGGGACGTAGCTCGGGCCCCGGGCTCCCCCCGAGATGTCCTCCCAGCGGGCCGCGTACCCGTCGACGGCCGCCTGGTCGAAGGCCGGGAAGGCGTGCGGCGCGACGACGTCCTCGGCGAGGACGTTGCCGTACGCCTGGGTCAGGTCGAGGTCGAGCGGGGGCAGCGCGCGTAACCTGCGCAGCACGCTGCCCAGGTAGTCGGCGAGCGGCGTCAACTCGTTCGCGGCCGCCTCGGCGTCGGCCGTCGCGGTCATGTACCAGATCCGCCTGCCGTGTCGGCGTTGACGAAGTCGGCCAGCCAGGAGCGGAACTCGGCGCCGAGGTCGTCGCGCTCGGCGGCGATCTGCACCACGGTCTGGAGGTAGCCCAGCGGCATGCCGGTGTCGTAGCGGGTGCCCCGGTAGACGATCGCGTGCACCGGTGTGCCCTCGGTACGCAGCAGCTCCATCGCGTCGGTCAGCTGGATCTCGCCGCCGCTGCCCGGCTTGGTCCGCCGGATCGCGTCGAAGATCTTGCCGGGCAGCACGTAGCGGCCGAGGACCGCGAGGTTGCTCGGCGCGTCCTCGGGCTGCGGCTTCTCCACCATCCCGGTCACCCGGACCACCTCGGCGATGTCGGTCAGCTCCGCCTCGGCGGGCTCGACGGAGGCGATGCCGTACCGCTTGGTCTCGGCCGGGTCGACCTCGAAGAAGGCGAGCACCACACCGCCGGTGCGCGCCTGCAGCTCCAGCATCGCCGGCAGCAGCGGCTCGGACGGCTTGACGAACTCGTCGCCGAGCAGCACCGCGAAGGGCTGGTCACCGACGTGCGACTCGGCGTACCCGACGGCGTGGCCGAGCCCCAGCTGCTCCGGCTGCCGGACGGTGTAGATCTCCGCCAGGTCGCTGGGCCGGCGCACGGCGGCCAGCCGCTCGGTGTCGCCCTTCTCCTCCAGCCGGGTCTCCAGGTCGGGGCGACGGTCGAAGTGGTCCACCATCGACGTCTTACCCCGACCAGTGATCAGCAACACGTCGTTGATGCCGGCCTGCGCTGCCTCCTCGACGATGTACTGCAACACCGGCCGGTCCACCACCGGCAGCAGCTCCTTGGGCACCGCCTTCGTGGCAGGGAGGAACCGGGTGGCCAGCCCCGCCGCCGGGATGACGGCCTTGACCGCCAGGGGACGGCCGGTTGCGGCGACCGTCGATGAGGGGTTCGCTGAGTGCTCCGACATGCCGCGAGACTATCGGCCACGGCTCTGCCGCGGCGGGTGTGGCCCGGAAGACGCGCCGCCACCCGGACCCGGCCGGGCGGCGTCCGGGCCAGCCCGGGCCGCGTCCACGTCGATGTCCGCCGGGTCGTCGGCCGGATCCGGCCGGGCGTGCAAGGGCCCTGCCGGCGCCGATTCGGGTACGCCCGCAGCCGACTCCGACCGGGCGTGGCCGCCCGGCTCCCGGCTGACCTGCACGGGCCGACCCGCCCGGGGCAGCCCGTCGGGTGGGCTGACCGCTCCCGCCGGGACCGGGATCTCCCGCGTCGACGCGTCCGGGCGTACCTCGGCCACCCGGTAGGTGTCCCGGCCGGCGGCCTTGGCCGCGTAGAGCGCGTCGTCGGCGGCCCCCAACACCGCACGCCCGGTGCTGCCGTGGTCCGGATAGACGGCGATGCCCACCGACACGGTCACCACGACCGGCCCGGCGTACGCCCCGAGGGCGACCGCCGTCTCCCGCACCGCCGCGCCCAGCCGCTCCGCCACGATCGCCGCGCCCCGGGCATCGGTCTCCGGAAGCAGCAACACGAACTCCTCGCCGCCCTGCCGGAAGGCCAGGTCCACCTCGCGGATCTCGCCCCGGACCCGCCGGGCGAACTCGGCCAGCACGGTGTCCCCGGCCGCGTGCCCGTACGTGTCGTTGACGTCCTTGAACCGGTCCAGGTCGAGGGCGAGGACGCTGAGCATCCGACCGAAGCGGCTGGCCCGCTCCACCTCGCGCCGGATCGACTCGCGCAGGTAGCGGTAGTTCCACAGCCCGGTGAGCGGGTCGGTGAGCGAGAGCCGCTGGGCCTCCTCGTGCACTCGCACGTTGTCCACCGCCACCGCCGCGTGCCCGGCGAAGGTGCGCAGGGTGACCAGGTCGTCGTCGTCGAACTCGTCGGCGCCCACCCGGTCGTAGAGGGCCAGTACGCCGAGCGCCGCCGCCGGCGCGCCGGCCTCCTCGGCGGCGCCGCCCGCGGTCGTGGTGGTGCCGCCGCCCGGGGTGGCGAACGGGACCGCCACATAGGTACGGCAACGCGGCTCGCCCGCCGGGGCGTCGGTCGGGTCGACCCGCCCCCGCTGCGGCTCCCCGGTGGCGGCCACCGCGCCGACCACGCCGACGCCCACCGGCACCCGCAGCGCCTGCGGTTCGTCGGCGTCGCCCCGGGGCAGGCGCCCGTCCAGCCCTTCGGTGCACTGCGCGACCAGCACCCCGCCGGCCTCCACCAGAAGCACCGCGCCGGCCCGGGCACCGGTCGCCGCGATCGCGCTGTGCAGGATCACCCGCAGGATGCGTTGCAGGTCATGCGTGCTGGCCAGGGTGTCGCCGAGCACGGTGAGGTGCCCGCGCAGCTGGTCGCGGCTGCTGGTCAGGGCCGCGACGTACGACCCGGTCTCCCGGGTCATCCGGTTGAACGCGCCGGCCAGTCGACCCACCTCGTCGCGACTGCGCACCGGAACCCGGGCGGTCAGGTCACCGTGCGCCACCCGGTCCACCGCGCCGGCCAGCTCCGCCAGCGGTCGGGTGGTCACCCGGGCGAGCCGCCAGGCCGTCAGCACGGCGAGCAGCCCGGCCAGCGCGACCACGCCGGCCAGCGTGGCGTACAGCTCACGTGGTCGATCGCTGGGCACCGAGAGCACCAGCGCCAGCGGTTGCCCGAGGGACGGCCCGGTCCGCCGCACGTACCGCCCGTCGGAGGTCTCGGTGACCCGCTCGCCGTCGGCGGTGCTGGCGGCCGCCAGCACCGCGTCACGGACCTCGCGGGACTCGGTCGTGTGGGTGACCCGCGCCGCGCTCGCGCCGCCGTCGAGCAGGGTCACCGCCACCCCGGTCACCGCCGCCAGTCGGGCCACGAAGGTCGGGTCGACCAGTTGAGCGGCGGCCACCGTGCCCAGCAGGGTGCCGGCCTGGTCCCGCAGGTCGACCTGCGCGGCCAGCGTGCCGACCGCGTCGGGCGCTGCCGTCGCCGGGCTGGTGCAGTCCCGCCAGGGGGTGGGCGGCGCGTCGGGCGAGGCGTAGGTGACCTCACCGGCCACGTCGGTGATCAGCACCGCCGCGGCCAGACCCCGGCCGACCAGTTGCCCGGCCGCGCGGGCCGGGTCGTCGGTGAGGGCCACCGCGTCGGCGGTCGCGCGTAGCTGCTGGCAGAGGGCATCTACCGAGGTACGCACGGTGGCCGCCGCCACCGCCAGACGCTCAGTGGATCGGCTGCGGTCGACGGCGGTGACGGTGGAGGCGACGAAGAACGCGCCGAGCAGCACCGGCCCGAGCACCACCACGAGGAAGGCTGCCGTCAACCGTCCGCGTAGCGTCACTCGGTCCCCCCGGAAGTTCCGCCTCCGTTGCTTGCGATGCTGACACAGAGCAACCGTGGGAGAGGCGTTGCGTCAGGAGTGTTGCGTGCCGGATTTTTCTGATGAAGCGGAAGTGACTCGGGTGGCCAAGCGAGACACCCGAGCCGAACTGCTCGCCCGCCGCCACGCGCTGACCGGTCCGGCCCGGGCCGCCGCCGCCGGGCGCGTCCAGGCCGAGCTTGTCGCGTTGGTACGCCGGCTGCGCCCGCGTCGGATGACCGCGTACGTGCCGGTCGGCTCCGAGCCGGGCGGCCCGGACCTGCCGGCTGTGCTGCGGGCCGCCCTGCCGTCCGGCGCCGAACTGCTGCTGCCGGTGCTCCGCGACGACCTGGATCTGGACTGGGCGGCGTACACCGGACCGGACGGGTTGGTCGCGGCCGGCCGGGGTATCCGAGAACCGATCGGACCCCGGCTCGGGGTGACCGTGGTGGCCGGGGCGGAGCTGGTGGTCGTACCGGCGCTGGCGGTGGACCGGCAGGGCCGGCGGTTGGGTCGCGGCGGCGGCTCGTACGACCGCGCGCTGGCCCGGGTGCCCACCGCCACGCTGACGGTGGTCCCGCTGCACGACGACGAGCTGGTCGAGGCGCTGCCGGTGGAGCCGCACGACCGACCGGTCCGCGCGGTCGTCACCCCTGCCGACGGAGTGCGTGCCCTTGGCGGCGGCCCGGGTACGGCGTACGGTGTCGCGCCCCACACGTCCGCTGGACGAACCCGGGGCCAATGACGCACCATTGGCACTCGAATACGTCGAGTGCCAACTGGCCGAGCCCAGATCCGGAGGAGAACGTGCCCACGTACCAGTACGCCTGTACCGCGTGCGGTCACCAGCTCGAGGCGGTCCAGTCCTTCTCGGACGAGCCGCTGACCGAGTGCCCGGCGTGTGCGGGGCGGCTGCGCAAGGTGTTCAACTCGGTCGGCATCGTCTTCAAGGGCTCCGGCTTCTACCGCACCGACTCCCGCGCGTCCGGTTCCGAGACCACGGCTGGCGGGGCGGCCAGCAAGCCGGCCAAGTCCGAGTCGTCCTCGTCCTCGGGTGGCGATTCCGGCTCGTCGTCCGGCACCTCGAACGGTTCGTCCTCGTCGTCCGGCTCATCCTCGTCGTCCGGATCGTCCGCGGCCTCCGGCTCCGCTGCCTCCTCCGGCGGGTCGAGCGGCGGCAAGTCCCCGGCGGCAAGCTCCGCGTCCTGACCTGGGCTGGCCTCGGGCCTGCCTGAGCCGGCCTCGGGCCAACATCCTTGATCCATTCGGGTGGTACGCCTCATAGCAGGTCCGACCGGTCGGTGGGCGTTTGTCCACAGGCCAGCCGGTTGTCCACAGGCGGCCGGGAAGGGCCGGCTGAACCGACCTCGATCTGCCTAACCTGCCGCCCACGGGTGTCGCCGCGGCACCCGGGACGGGAGACGGCAGATGGCCACCGGTGGTCCGAACTCCGCGCGGGCGTTGCGTCCGCTGCGCCGGCTTACGCTGCCCGGCGGGCGCGCCCTGCTGCGGGCAGGCCTGGTGGCCGCGCTGCTCGGCCTGGCCGCCGCCGTCCTGCACTCCCCGACCGTCTGTCCGTCCGCCACCCACTCCACGGTGCCAGCGAAGCCGACCGGCTCGCCGAAGGCGGCAGAACCGAGCGACCCTGGCCGTGGAGCCGAGAGGCCGGTGGCTGACGACCACCGGCGGTGGGGGTCAGTCCCAGTGCGGAGGGCGTTCGGCGAGCAGCCAGTCGTCGTTGCCCCCGGCCCGCTCGCCCCAGCCACGGTCGGTGTCGTCGGCGGTCTGCTCGGGCAGCACCACGAAATCGTCGCTCAGGTCGACGGTGCGGTCGTCGTCGCCGCGCGCGCCCTGCGGGCCGGGGTTCTCGGTGCTCACGAGCGGCAAGACTAGCGCAACCGACGGCAACGGACCGGTCGTCGACGATGCCGCGTCGGCCAGAAGCGACCGGGCTGCCGGCCGCGTTGGTAGCGTCGGACGGCGTGACGACCCCCAGCGGTGGCAGCAGCTCCGACGACTACTGGCGGCGGCCCGGGCCCGGTGGCGGCGAAGGGGCCGGGCAGTCCCCGGCCGCTCCGGCGAGCGGATACTCCGGCCCACCGCCGAGCATGCCGCCGGCGGCGGGCTGGCGTCCGCCCGTCTACCTGGAACCGGCCCCGCCGCGGCGGCTGCCCCCGCAGGACACGGCCAACCTGGACGCGTCGGAGCAGCGCGCGCAGCGGCTCACCTACGGCTTCGGCGCGGCGGCCGGCGTGGTGCTGGTGGTCCTGGTCTGTCTGCTCTGCTCGCGGGTCATCTTCTGACCCGCGCCGCGTACGACGGTCAGAGCGTGGTGCTCCAGACAGCGGTGGCACCGGAGTGCCCGGTGAGATAGACGTAGACCAGAGCGGCGATGGACAGCGCGACGACGGCCACTCCCAGCACCGGCACCACCAGCGCGGGCAGCCGCGGCACCCGGGGGTGCTCGCTGGTGGCCACCAGCAGCAGGATGGCCACGATCCCGAGCGGCACCACGATCCGGAACAGGATGTCGCCGTACCGGGAGTGCTCGAAGATCTGGTCGAGGATCGGGCCCTGGAAGCCCCGGGCGACCAGCGCGTCGGCGAACGCCTCACCCGACTCGACGGCCACGAAGGCGGTCAGCGGCGCGGCCACGGCGAGAAGGCCGAGCGCCCAGTCCAGCCGGTGCCGCCAGCGCGGCAGCGCCACGTACGCGATGGCCAGCACGGCGAGCAGCGGCACGAGCACGACCACCGCGTGGACCACCAGGACGTGGGCCGGCAGACCCAGGATCTCCTCGAACATCGACGCCTCCAGGTGGATCATGGTCCGGGGTGCACCAGCCTACGGTCGTCCCCAGGTTCTCGATCGGACACACGCACGCGCCCTCGATCGGGTTCACCCTCCACGGCGTCGAGGTGGACGAGGCTGCCGACCCACGGGGTCGGTCCGGCCGTGGCACTCTTGGGCGGTGGACTCCGATGACCTCGGCCTCTTCGGTCCGGGTTCGGCCACGTGGAAGGTGCACGAGGAGCCGATCCTGATCGTCGCCGGCCTGCGTTCGCTCTACCTCCAGGCACTGCACCCGCGCGCGATGGCCGGGGTCGCGCAGAACAGCAACTACCGCACCGACGCCTGGGGCCGCCTGGTCCGCACCGCCACCTACGTGGCGACCACCGTCTTCGGCACCACCGTCGAGGCGGAGGCCGCCGGAGCGCGACTGCGCCGGTTGCACGCCCGACTGCGAGCCACCGACCCGCGTACCGGCGAGGAGTTCCGGATCGACGACCCGGATCTGCTGCGCTGGGTGCACGTCACCGAGGTCGAGTCGTTCCTCAGCACGGCCCGACGGGCCGGCCTGCCGCTCACCGACGACGAGGTCGACCGCTACTACACCGAGCAGCGTCGCTCCGCCGCCCTGGTCGGGCTGGACCCGACCACCGTGCCCGGCACCGCCGACGAGGTGGCCGCCTACTACCGCGCTGTACGGCCGGAGCTGCGGATGACCCGGGAAGCCGCCGAGACCGCGCTGTTCCTCACCGCTCCGCCGCTGCCGTGGAAGCTCAGCCTGCCGGCCCGGCTGGGGCTCACACTCGGCCCGCCGCGCTGGGCGTACCTGGGCATCGCCGGCACCGCCTTCGCGCTGCTGCCGGCCTGGGCCCGACGGATGTACGGGGGGCTCGGGCTGCCCACCACCGCACTGTCGGCGGACCTGACCGTGCGCGCGCTGCGGCTGGCGCTCACCGCGGTGCCCCGCCGCTATCGGGAGGGGCCGTTGTTGCAGGCCGCCAAGGAACGGGCCGAGCGGCACCCCGCCGCCCCGCTGGCCGGCTGAGCTCAGCCCGAGGCCCTCGCGCCACAGCCGCCTCGAAGCCAATGTGCGCCATGGCGCGTGCGTGAACTGCGGCTCAGCCGTCGGCGGGCCGGTCCACGGCCGCCCACGGCTCCTTGCCCGGCGTCTGCGCGCCGATCGGACACGTACGCCGGTAGTCGCACCAGCCGCAGCGCGGGCCGGGCGCGACCGGGAACGCGTCATCCGGGTCGCCACCGTCGGCGACCGAGCGCTCGGCGGCCATGATGTCGCGGGCCGTCTCCTCGGCCCGGGTCAACTGCCGGGCCAGCGACTCGACGGTGTGATCGTGGCCGGCGACCGTGCCGGTCGGCAGGTGGTGCAGCTCCACTCGGCGGCACGGTCGACGGAACACCCGCTCGGCCGCGTACGCGTAGAGCGCCAGCGCCTGCGAGCCCCGGGCGTCGTCCGCGTCCAGCCCGGTGCGGCCGGTCTTGTAGTCGACGATGACCAGCTCAGGGCCCTCCGGCCCGGTACGGGAGTCGATCCGGTCGGTACGACCGTTGAAGGCCAGCACCGCGGTCTTGACCGCCACCACCCGCTCCACACCGAGCGGGTCGACCCCGGGCTCCAGCGTGTCGACGTACGCCTCGAGCCAGCCCAGCGCCCGCCGGTAGGCGGCCCGCTCCTGCTCGTCGTCGCGGTAGCCCTCACGGACCCAGGTGCCCTTGAGCAGGGTGGCCAGCGCCTCGGGGCGACGCCGGTCGGCGGGCAACGCATACCAGTTCTTCAGGGCAGTGTGCACGCTAGCGCCGAGCGAGTTGTGCGCCCAGGGTGGGCCCTTCGGCGGCGCCGGCCGGTCGACGTAGGAGTAGCGGTAGCGGCGCGGGCAGTCCGCGTACGCGCCGAGTTTGCTCGGAGTGCAGACGAACAGCCGCTCCGGCATCCCCTCGAAGCCGAGCTGCTCGGCACCACCGGCGCGCTGCTGTGGGGCCCGGCCGCCCGCGGCGGGTCGTCCGGCTGAAGAGGCTCGTCGCACGTCTGCGATCCTGCCATCCACCCCCGACATCGCGGGTGACCCGGTCAGGTCATGTTCAGGTAGTGCCGGACGAAGGCGGCCACCGCGTCGGCGATGAGCTGCACGGCGATCGCCGCCAGCAGCAGGCCGGCGATCCGGGTCAGCACCTCGATCCCGGCGGGCCGCAGGATCTTCACGATGCCGCCGGAGAAGCGCAGCACGATCCAGACCGCCACCATCACGGCGAGGATCCCGACGGCGATGGCGGTGAAGTCGCCCAGCCCGTCGGCCTGCTGGACGAAGAGCATGGTGGCCACGATGGCGCCGGGACCGGCCAGCAGCGGGGTGCCCAGCGGCACCAGCGCGATGTTCGAGGTGGCGTCCGGGCTCGGGCCGTCGGTCTTGCCGGTCAGCAGTTCCAGGGCGACCAGCACCAACAGCAGCCCGCCGGCCGCCTGCAGGGCCGGCAGGTCCACGTGCAGGTAGTCGAGCAGGTTCTGCCCGGCCACCGCGAAGACCACGATCACGCCGAGCGCCAGCGCGACCGCCTGCCAGGCCGCACGGTTGCGGTCCCGGGCCGGCAGCGGACCGGTCAACGCGAGGAAGATCGGCACCATGCCCGGCGGGTCGGTGATCACCAGCAGGGTCACGAAAACCTCGCCGAACAACTTCAGGTCCACGTGATCAACCTAGCCGCGCCGTTGCTGGCGCAAACCGGGATCAGCCCGAAGCGACCTCGGTCACTCCTTCGGCGACGATCCGCTCGTACGCGCCGACGTCGGTGCCGAACGCGCCGAGCTGGACGGTCTTGTGGGTGCCGTGGAAATCCGAGGAGCCGGTGACCAGCAGGCCCAGCTCGGCGGCGAGTGCCCGCACGTGCGCCCGCTCGGCGGGGCTGTGGTCCTCGTGGTCGGCTTCCAGCCCGGCCAACCCGGCGGCGGCCAGCTCGGCGATCAACTCGTCGGGCACCACCCGACCGCGTCGGGTGGCCCGCGGATGGGCGAAGACCGGCACCCCGCCGGCCGCTCGGACCAGCTTGATCGCCCGGAACACGTCGATGTCCTGCTTGGGCAGCCGGTACCGCTCGCCCAGCCAGTCCGGGCCGAACGCCTCGCGGGTGCTGGTCACCAGGCCGGCCCGGATCAGCGCCTGCGCGATGTGCGGGCGACCCACGGTGCCTCCGCGTGCGCCGGCCAGGATCTCCGGCCAGTTCACGTCGATCCCGTCGGCGCGCAGCAGCGCGACGATCCGTTCGCCCCGCTCCTCGCGGGCGGCCCGCACCCGGGCCAACTCGGCGACCAACTCCGGGTAGTCGGGGTCGAACAGGTACGCCAGCAGGTGCAGCGGCATCGCCGGCTGCGCGCCGGACCAGTGGCAGGACAGCTCGGCGCCCCGGACCAGCCGTAGCCCGGACGGCAGCGCCCGCACGGCCGGCGCCCAACCGACGGTGGTGTCGTGGTCGGTGATCGCCAGCACGTCCAGTCCGGCGTCGGACGCCGCGCGGACCAGCTCGGCCGGGCTCAGCGTGCCGTCGCTGGCGGTCGAGTGGGCGTGCAGGTCGATCCGCGACGCGGGGCCGGTACGTGAGCTCATTTCTCGACGCTACCGAGGATCGCCCGCCCGGGTTCGCGGAGGTCGATCCGGCCTCGATTCACGCAGGTCAGGAGCCGGTAACGACGACCAGCCGGTCCCGTGGCCGCACACCGGTCACCGGTGCCGGCTCAGCCGGCCTGCCGGCCCGTACCTGGTCGACGTCGACCCGGACCAGCTCGCCGGCTCTGTCGACGTAGGTGGCGTCCGAGTCGGTCGTCCAGGCCACCGCGCCGGTCAGCGGCAGCCCGGCCGGCAACGCCGTCAGGTCGGCCCCGAGCCGGTGCAGGTCGATCAGCAGGGCCCGCTCGGCCTTACCGACCCGCCCGTTCACCAGCAGCCAACGCCCGTCAGCGGAGATCCCGCCGGCCCCGTCCGGGCTGAGGTCCGGGCCGCAGCCGGTGCGTACCGGCTTCAGGTCCTGCTTCGGCTCGAGGACGGCCAGACAGGTCTCGCGCGGGTCACCGGCGGCGACCTGCCCGATTAGCTTGCCGTCGGGCAACGTGCCGTAGACGTTCAGCGTCTTCCGGTCCGTGCCGATGCCCAGCTGCCCGGCACCCGGCCGCCACAGGGCGTGGCCTGCCCGGGTCGGGTCGAGCCGGACCAGCACGCTGTCGCGGACGAACTGGACCGGCACCGCACCGGCCGGCGCGGGGGTGCGCACCGGCCCGATGAGCTGGGCGTTGATCACGCCCGCCACCACGATGTCGCTGCCGTCGCGCCAGGCGATCTGGCGCCGGTCAGGTGCCACGACGATCGGGCCCGCGCCGGCCAGCAGCACCTGCACCAGCCCGTCCTGGTGCGCCACCCAGAGGGATCGGCCGGCAGTGGTCTGCACCCCGACCACCAGCCAACCGGCGTTGTCGGGCAGCCGGAAAGCGCGCTCGGCAGGCCCGACACCCGGCAGTTCCAGGCGCCCGCCGGTGCTGCTGACCAGCGTCGAATCGACGAGCAGGTCCACGGACGTGCCTTGTGCGGGAGCGGGAGCGATGGTCGCCGTGGGGATCGGTCGAGGCGACAGAGCGGGGTCACCGATCACGACGGTGGGTGGACCCTGCCGGCTGGGGTCGTCCCCGAGCTGGGCCATGCCGGTGCTGATCAGCACGGTGGCGGTCACCGCCAGGGCGAGGCCGGCCGCGGCACGCCGTCGGCGAATTCGCATCGCCCGGCGGATGGCCTGGCCGGCCGGATCGGCGCTCAGTGGGCGCGCGACGGCGACCTGGTGCGAGAGGGTATCCCGCACCGCCCCTTCCAGCTCGTCAGGCCGCATGTCGTAGGGACGCGCTGAACGCTCCGTCAGGTTGCCGGACCGGCCCGGGAATGCACTCACCGCTGCTTCCCGGAGTTCGTGCCGACCGGCACGGCGGCGGGCAGTTCGACCGACGGGCCGACCGGGAGGGGGACGATCCGGTCGGCCCCTTGGACGGGTGCCGGCCGCGGGCGGCGGGTCACGGCCTCACCGGCGGCCGGCGTACGCGCGGCCGAGGAGCCAGCGCCGCCGGTGCCCGGAGTACGGCGTGGCACGGCAGGACGCGCCGGTCGGCGGGCCGGGGTGCTGGACCCGGTGGGTGCCGGGGCGGCGGGCGAGTCCTCGGCGGTCAGGTCGAGCGTGTCGGCACCCATCCGCTTGCGAAGTGTGGACAGCGCCCGGGACGCCTGGCTTTTCACGGTGCCTGGCGAGATGTCCAGCATCGCGGCGGTCTGCGCCTCGGACATATCCTCGTAGTAGCGCAGGACCAGCACCGCCCGCTGCCGCTTGGGCAGCTCCCGGAGGTGCCGCCAGAGCAGGTCCCGGTCCAGTTGCTGCTCGATCTCGTCGACACCGGCGCGCTCGGGCAGGACCTCGGTGGGACGCTCACCGTGCCAACGCCGCCGCCACCAGCTCGTCGACGTGTTGACCATCACACGTCGGGCGTACGGCTCGACCGCCTCGATCCCACCGAGCCGCTTCCAGGCCAGGTACGTCTTGGTCAGCGCAGTCTGGAGCAGGTCCTCGGCCGTGGCCCAGTCCCCGGTGAGCAGGTAGGCGGTACGCAGCAGGGCGGCGGATCGGGCCGCGACGAACTCGCGGAACTCCTCCTCCAACGGGTCCCTGCTCGCCACCGCTCACCTCCACACCCCAGCTGTCCTGGCAGGGTGTCACGGCTGAGGCGCTCCGGTCCATGACGAAAGGTGCGCACTTACTCCGATGTTCGGACGAAAAGTTTCACGCGCCGTCGTCGGCCTTGGCCTCGTCGGCCTCCTTGCCCAACCGCGCCTCGACTGCCTGCGGCTCGTACATCTCCTCGACCACTCGCAGGTAGAGCTCGTTCGGGTTGGGGAGGTTCTTGACCTCACGCAGCGCCTGCTCCTGGCCGGCGGACTCCAGCACGAAGGTGCCGTAGTTGAGCGCTCGGCCGGTCGGCGTCTGCTCGTATTTCATGTCCGTGACCCGGACCAGCGGCATCATGGCGACCCGACGGGTGATGATGCCGTTGACCACCATGACCCGCTTGTTGGTCAGGATGAAACGGTCATACCACCAGTCGGCGACCTTCCACGCCACCCAGCCCATCACCGCGAACCAGAGCAGCACCGCGATGGTGGTCAGCGCGCCCACGTTCTGCCCGGCGAGGAAGCCGGAGAGGTAGCCGAGGACGAAGGTCGCCGCGATACCGATCAGTAGCGGGGTGCTGAGGTGGATCCAGTGCCGCTTCCACTCACCCCGGTAGCGCTCGGTGGGGAAGAGGTAGCGGGCGACCAGTGAGCTGGGCTCGTCCTCCAGCGGCAACACCCGCCGAGGAGGCGAGCCGGTCGCGTCGGCGCGCAGCCCGGCCAGCTCGTCCTCGGAGATGTGCGGCTGCTGGTAGCCGGCCTCTGGATCACGGATCCAGGCCCGACCCGAACGACCCTCGCCGGCGTAGCCGGGACCGTCGCCGTAGCCGACGTCGTCCGATAGGGACGGACCATCGGACAGGCCAGCGCCAGCACCGTAGCCCGGGCCGTCATCCGGCCCGATCCGCGGGATCGGCTCGGTGTCACGCTCGCGGCGTTCCCGGTCGGGGTCGTCCGGGTCGAAGGGTGGACCGGAGGGGCTACCCATCGGCGGTTAGGCGACGAGACTGGTGAAGAAATCGCCGAAGCCCTGGGCGATATCCATGATCCCGCCGCCGAGCGACTTGAACACATCCGCCGCCGAGTTTGGCCGATAGGCGACGAAGAAGATCAAGAATGCGATTCCGGCCCAGGTGAGGACCTTCTTGACCATGGCGGGCCATCCTCTCGCGCGGCGCCGGGTCCCATTACCGCAGCGGCACCCAGAGTATCAGTGTGGTGTCGTACAGTGAATATCTGCGTCCGTTCTCCGTCAAACCGGGAAGGTTGTCAAGCCCTCCCAGGCAGGTACGGAGACGGTGCGCCGTACACGAGCTCGGGTGGAGTCCACTCGGTCAGGTCGTGCAGCACGACATCTTCCGCGAGCAGGTGACCCGCACTCGCCGGCCAGGCTATCGCATGCAGCCACATTCCCCGAGCTTCGCCGGCGTACGCGCTTCGATCCGTCGGAGAATTCACCAACCACAGTGGAGTTGGATGCCCTCCGACCCGGATCCGGGCCTGCCCGACGTGCTCGGGGTGACCCGGCCCGGGGTCGGTCAGCGCGTCGGCCAACTCCGGTCCGGGGTCGGGCCCGGCCAGGCCGGCGAGCCGGGTGCCCAGGCCGACGCCCGGCTCCTCGGCCACGAAGACCAGGTCGGCCGGGCCGCCACCGAGCGGTGCCGGGCCCGCGCAGGCCACCGCGGTCGCCCGTACGCCGGTCCGGTCGTCCCCGGCGTACGCCACGCCGGTGAGGGTCCAGCCGAGCGGCAGCGGCCACGGGCACCACAGCGGCGTACCCGGCGAATCCGTGCTGGCGGTGATCCGTTCCACCACGGAGGCGACGATCTCGGCTCCGATGTGTTCGGGCACGTGCAGCGGCGGCACCGGCCCGCAGCTCAGGCACCTCGACTCGGTGTGCATCAGATCCGGCGCCCGTACCGGGCCCCCGCATCTCGGACAACTCACCGCGACACTCACAACTCCACCGTCACCCCGGAGCGGCGGTACGTCAAGCCGGACCGTCCGATTCGGTCCCGTGGCGCGCGGTCAGTCCGGCGGCGCGTCGGCGTGCGTACGGATCCAGGCGTGCATGGCGATGCCGCTGGCCACGCCCGCGTTGATCGACCTCGTCGAGCCGTACTGGGCGATGGAGTAGAGCTGGTCGCACGCGGCACGGGCCGGTTCGGAGAGCCCGGGTCCCTCCTGCCCGAACAGCAGCACGCAGTCCAGCGGCAGGGTGCCGGTCTCCAGTGGCCGGGAGCCGGGCAGGTTGTCGATGCCGAGCACCGGCAGCCGCCGCCCGGCGGCCCACGCGACGAACTCCTCGATCGTCTCGTGGTGCCGTACGTGCTGGTAGCGATCGGTCACCATGGCTCCGCGCCGATTCCACCGGCGCCGGCCGACGATGTGCACCTCGGCCGCGAGGAACGCGTTCGCGTTGCGGACCACCGTGCCGATGTTGAAGTCGTGCTGCCAGTTCTCGATGGCGACGTGGAAGCCGTGTCGACGCCGGTCCAGGTCGGCGACGATCGCCTCGTGCCGCCAGTAGCGGTAACGGTCGACCACGTTGCGCCGGTCCCCCTCGGCCAGCAACTGCGGGTCGTAGCGCGGGTCGTCCGGCAGGTCCCCCGACCAGGGGCCCACGCCAACCTCGAACTGGTCGTCGGTCACGATCAGCAGAGGTTACGGGCCGGGCCGGCGCACGGCGCGGCGGCCTGCCGGTTCAGACCAGCCCCAGCGCGCCGCCGAGTCGGTCCAGGAAGCGACGGTCGGCCGGGCTGGTCGGCTGACCGGCCGAGCGTTCGCCGGGGGCCGGCACCGCCCGGCAGACCCGGGCCGCGACCGACTGCACCCATTGGCGGTACGCGGCCGAGTCGGCGGGATCGGCACGCCGGTGCAGGACCCGGACCGCCGCCCGACAGGCGGCCAACAGGTCCACCAGGTCGGTGAGCCGCTCGACGGGCGGCGGATTGCCATCATCGCGGGCATAGATCGCGGCGACCACCGCGCGGACCAGGTCGCTGTCGAACGCCCGGCCGGCGGCCACCGCCTCCAGGCCGGCCAGGCCTGCGGCGACCCCCCGGTCCGGGCGGCCGGGGGCGGGCGCGGCGACGGCCACGATGACCCGACCGGGCAGGCTGGTGAGCAGGTCCCACTCGGCGGCGGAGTAGATGGCGGTGGTCAAGGGTGCGGCTCGGCGGCCGGCAGAGGGCGGCTCTCCGGCGACGGAGTGGCTCATCGGAACCTCCGGCGCCAGCATATGCCCCGAAACGGAAAAAGGGCCCCTTCCCCACCGAAACCCGGTGCGGGAAGGAGCCCTCGGCCGGACGCCGCGCTCAGCGCGGCTCGGGGAAGCTCGGGCGCTCCGGATCGACGCCCTCTGGAACGGCGCTGGCCGCGTACTCCCGCTTGGGGACCATGACCCGGCGGCGAAAGACGCAGACCATGGTGCCGTCCTGGTTGTAGCCGCGGGTCTCCACCGACACCACGCCCCGGTCGGGCTTGGAGCCGGACTCGCGTTTGTCCAGCACGGTGGTCTCGCCGTAGATGGTGTCGCCGTGGAACGTGGGGGCGACGTGCCGCAGCGACTCCACCTCCAGGTTGGCGATCGCCTTGCCGCTGACATCCGGCACCGACATGCCGAGCAGCAGCGAGTAGATGTAGTTGCCCACGACGACGTTGCGCTTGAACTGGCTGGCCGTCTCGGCGTAGTGCGCGTCCATGTGCAGCGGGTGGTGGTTCATGGTGAGCAGGCAGAAGAGGTGGTCGTCGTACTCGGTGACGGTCTTGCCGGGCCAGTGCCGGTAGACCGCGCCGACCTCGAACTCCTCGTAGTAACGGCCGAACTGCATCCTGGTCCCCTTCGACGGGTGGCGATGGAGTTCGGCACAGCATGCCTTACCGGTGGTTAAGGTGACCGGTGGGATGCGGGCCCGGCGGAAATGTCACACCGGTCACTCGCACGGGGGGAGACGCAATGAGCGGCGGGGCCCTCCCCGGCACCCGCCGCCCACGCTCTGATGGGGAAGAGTCTGCCCTACGGAACCGTAGCTTCAACAGAGACCGCGGTCACATTTATCTTTTTGTAACACTACTCTTGGTAGCCGAGAGCGAGTTGATCAGCGATCTCCGCAGGCCGGATACCTCCATGTCAATGAGCAAGTTACCGATTCGTAGCGCTCGATCCTGTGGATCTCCCTGGAAGCGCTCCCATCACGCCAGGTCACGCAATTGCGTCATGCACTTGCGTTCCGCAGGTCGGGACGGACAGATGCAAGTCGATGACCCTCGGTACCCTCAGCAGCCCGGAGCACGTTTCGTGCCCAAGCGCGCGGGAATTCGATACGGTCAGCCCTGGTTCTACGGGACGTAGGTAAACCGCGTTGATCGGAGAGTGCAATGGCAACCGTTGAGCTGACCTCGGGGAACTTCGACGAGGTGACCGGCAACGACGGCATCGTCCTGGTCGACTTCTGGGCCGACTGGTGTGGTCCGTGCAAGCGGTTCGCCCCGGTCTACGAGCGCTCCTCCGAGAAGCACCCGCAGATCGTCTTCGGCAAGGTCGACACCGAGGCTCAGCAGGAGCTGGGTGCCAAGTTCGAGATCCGGTCGATCCCGACGATCATGGCGATCCGTGACGGCGTCATCGTCTTCGCCCAGCCCGGCGCCCTCCCCGAGTCCGCCCTGGAGAACCTGATCGAGCAGGTCGAGGCACTGGACATGGACGACGTCCGCAAGCAGCTGGCCGAGCACAACCACTGAGCCGTCCCCGCGACGGCACCTGAAGGCCGGACCCGGTACGGGCCCGGCCTTCGGCGTACCCGCCAGCGGTCTCCGACCCCAACGTCCGCCGACCCGGGCAGCCGGATCTGACCGTCGGAGGGACCCGAGGCGGCCGGTAAGTCCCGTATTCTCACGACCCGATGGAGAACCTGACCGCCCGCGGGCGTACCACCCGGCTGGGCGCGACCGCGCTCGGCATCGTCCTGTTGCTGGTCGGCACCCTGTGGGGCAGCGACGACGACTTCCCGTTCGGTCCGTTCCGGATGTACGCCACCTCCAACCCGCCGAACGCGCCCGCGCCGGACACCCGGGTGGAGGGGGTGAACAGCGCCGGCGACGTGATCGACCTCGACCAGGACGCGACCGGCATCCGCCGCGCCGAGGTCGAAGGTCAGCAGGGCCGGTACGCCGCCGACCCGACGCTGCTCGCCGAGATCGCCGACGCGTACGCCGAACGCCATCCGGCCGCCGCCGCGCTGGTGGAGGTCCGCATCGTCATTCGCTGGCAGGGCATCCGTGCCGGGCGGCCCACCGGCCGGCACACCGATGAGACCGTGGTCCGCTGGCAGGCATCCCGATGAGCCGCTGGCTGACCGAGCCGGTGCCGCGCGGCCGGATCGCCGCGTTCCGGACGTTGATCTACCTCTTCGTCGCCGCCGACCTGGTGATCTTCACTCCCTGGGTGCGCACCCGGGCCAGCGTGCCCGGCGAGCTGTACCAACCGCTGCTGGTCGGCCGGGTGCTCCCGCTGCCCACACCCACCCCGGCACTGGTGGCGGTGATCTTCTGGGCGCTGTTGCTGCTCGCCCTGCTCGCCGCGACCGGACGGGCGCCCCGGCTGCTCGGCTGGTCGGTCTGCGCGCTGTACCTGGAGTGGATGATCATCGCGATGAGCTACGGCAAGGTCGACCACGACCGGTTCGGGCTGCTCGTCGCGCTGGCCGTGCTGCCCACCGCCGGGCGTGCCCGGCACGGCGACGCCACCCGCACCGAGGCCGGCGGCTGGGCGCTGCGGGTCACCCAGATCGCGGTGATCTGCACGTACTTCCTGGCCGCCTGGGCCAAGCTGCGCTTCGGCGGGCTGGACTGGCTGACCGGCTCGGTGCTGGCCCGGGCGATCATCCGGCGCGGCACCGACCTTGCGGACCTGGTCGCCCAGGTGCCGTACCTGCTGATCGTCGCCCAGTTCGGCATCGTGGCCTTCGAGCTGCTCAGCCCGGTGGTCTTCCTGCTGCCGGCCCGCTGGCGACTGGCCATGGTCGGCTTCTTCTACTCGTTCCACGTGGTCACCATCGCGACCATCACCATCTCGTTCGCGCCGCACCTGGCCGCGATGACCAGCTTCCTGCCGTTGGAACGGGTGCGCCCGCTGCTCTGGGCCCGCCGGCTCGCCGGTCGCGATGCCACCGGGTCGGCGCCCGAACCGCCCGCCGCGGCCCCTGACCCGGCGCCCGTCGGCACGGAGTCGTCGGCGCTCGGCGATCAGGCCCCGGTGGTCGGGCGACCGGCAGGGCCGTAGAGCCGCTCCCGGGCCTCCTGGGGAAGAGCACAGGCCGCCGTACCGCCGGGCAGCCGGTGCCGGTTGCGGGCCACCCAGCGGTACGCGGGCCAGGCAGCGGCGCGTACCGGGGGGAACCGTAGGCCGGCCCCGGCAACCCGCCACAGCGGGCCGCTCGCGGCGAGCAGTTTCGCGATGGCGTCCGGACCGGCGGCGCGGGAGCCGTCCGCGCCGACCCACTGCACGGCTTCCTCGCACTCGTCGGCGGTGAGGCCGAGCGCGTCCAGATCGGAGAACTGCCACGGCACCACCCGTGCGCCGGTGGGGATGCGGCGCTCGATGAACTCGGCGCACCGCGTGCAGAACGCGCAGTCTCCGTCGTAGACGAAGGTCGACCTCTCCATGGTGTCCATCTTCCTCTCATCGACCGCGTGAGCGGGCACGGGTGTACGGGGGGTCACTTGCGCTGCGCTCGTACACGTGTTCGAATAGTACCCATGCGCTGGGACAACCTCACCGCTCCCCCGGTCGAGGGAGACCCCGAGCGGGCAGCGCCAGCGACGCCACCCCTGCCGCTGGCGCTGCCCGGCGCCATCGCCCGCACGTTCGACACCCCGGAGTTCGCCGGGATGACCTTCTACGAGGTGCGGGCCAAGTCGATCATCAACCGGGTGCCCGGGCAGTCCCGCGTCCCCTTCGAGTGGACCGTCAACCCCTACCGGGGCTGCTCCCATGCTTGTGTGTACTGCTTCGCGAGAAATACTCACACCTATCTCGACCTCGACGCCGGGACGGACTTCGACCGGAAGGTGATCGTCAAGGTCAACGCCGGTGAGCTGGTCCGGCGGGAGCTGGCCGCGCCGAAGTGGCGGGGCGCGCACGTGGCCATGGGCACCAACGTGGACTGCTACCAGCGGGCCGAAGGTCGCTACCGGCTGATGCCGCAGATCATCGCGGCCCTGCGGGATTTCGCCAACCCGTTCTCGATCCTCACAAAAGGCACGCTGCTCCTGCGGGACCTGCCGCTGCTCCGGGAGGCCGCCGAGGTCACCAGCGTCGGCATCTCCTACTCGGTGGGCTTCGTCGACGAGCAGCTCTGGCGTGCCGTCGAGCCGGGCACCCCGCACCCGCGCCGCCGACTCGGCGCGGTCCGGGCGCTCGCCGACGCCGGCTTCTCGGTCGGGGTGCTGATGGCGCCGATCCTGCCCGGGCTGAGCGACAGCGACGAGTCGATCGACGCCACCGTGTCGGCCATCGCCGCCGCCGGCGCGACCAGTGTGACCCCGCTGGCCCTGCACCTGCGTCCGGGTGCCCGCGAGTGGTACGCGCACTGGCTGGCTCGCGAGTACCCGCACCTGGTGCCGCGCTATCGCGAGCTGTACCGGTCCGGGGCGTACGCGCCACAGGCATACCAGCGGGAGCTGACCGCGCGTGTCCGGATCGCGGCCCGTCGGCACGGGCTGCACCGTGCCGAGCAGGGCGACAACCGCAGCCTGCCCGAGGCGCCGCCAGCGCCGGCCGCCGAACAGCTGACCCTGCTCTAGTCCGTGGGCGGCGCTACAGTCGGCGGGTGCGTACCGCTCAGCAGATCCTCGCCGACTCCGCCGTGATCGCCGTCGTGGGCGCGTCCCGTGACCCGGCCAAGGCCGCGCACGGCGTGCCGTTGCAGATGCAGCAGTACGGCTGGCGGATCATCCCGGTCAACCCGACCGTCGACGAACTCTTCGGAGAGCGGGCGTACGCGACGCTGGCCGACATCCCGCACCCCGTCGACCTGGTGGACGTCTTCCGGCCGGCGGCCGACGCCGTGCAGGTGGTCCGGGACGCGGCGGCGATCGGCGCCCCGGCCGTGTGGCTGCAGCTGGGCATCTTCTCCACCGAGGCGCGACAGATCGCCGAGGCTGCCGGCATGGACTACGTAGAGGACCGCTGCCTCATCGTCGAACGCGCAGCAGCCAACCTGACCCGTCTCCCCTGACCCGTCCCCCCAGCACAACCCCATGATCGACCCGACGGGACGACGGGTCGTACGATGCGGCCGTGTTGTTGCCTTGGCTGGGGCGTACGCCTTCGATGCGGGACGGACTCTGGGCGCGTCGGCTGCTGGCCCTGACCTTCGCGGCGGCTGTGGCGGCGGTGGTCGCCGTGGGCCTGCTCCAGGTGCCTCCGCTGTCCGGCGTGAGCTGGGTCGTCTGGCTGATCCTCGGCGTTCGGTGGCTGGCCGCGCGCTGGTGGCCTCGGCGCAACGGTCAACTGCACTGGCGGGAGCGGGTCACCGGCGTCAGCACGGTCGAACCCGGCCTGGTGGCCCGCCGGTCGCTCGCCGGCTGGGTTGACCTGTCGGCGGACACGATCACGGCGCTGGTGGTCGGGGCGGTACTGATCGGGTACCTGCCTCAGCGCGGCTTGTGGGTCGACATCGCCAGAGCGGTGGTCGCCGCCGGCGTGGCGGGGTGGCTCGCCCGGACGGCCTACGAGCAGGTGCGATTCACCGGCCGGTTGGCGCTCACCCCGAGCGCGATCCGGCACGGCCGTCAGGTCGTGGACTGGACGAACATCGACCGGGTCAGCCCACACCAGCGCGACGGTCGGCTCAACGGCGTACGGCTGCGGCCG
This sequence comes from Micromonospora vulcania, assembly GCF_042658605.1. Classification (NCBI taxonomy): domain Bacteria; kingdom Bacillati; phylum Actinomycetota; class Actinomycetes; order Micromonosporales; family Micromonosporaceae; genus Micromonospora; species Micromonospora vulcania. Next base: position 257,505 of record NZ_JBHSQS010000005.1, read on the forward strand.
GCCGTCTGGCGGTCGCTGCGGCCTGCCCCGGTGGTCGGTGGCCGGGACACGGCGGTGCCCGAGGAGCGGCTGATCACCGCCATCGAGGAGTACCGGTTCCGGCCGCAGGACCTCGTCGCGGAGCCGGTCAAAGCTTGTATTCCTTGAGCAGGCCGCGGGAGATGATGGTCTTCTGGATCTCCGAGGTGCCCTCGCCGATGAGCAGGAACGGTGCCTCCCGCATCAGCCGCTCGATCTCGTACTCCTTGGAGTAGCCGTAGCCGCCGTGGATGCGGAACGCCTCCTGAACCACCTCGGCGCAGTATTCCGAGGCGAGCAGTTTGGCCATGCCGGCCTCGACGTCGTTGCGCTGACCGGCGTCCTTCAGACGGGCGGCGTTGACCATGAGGGCGTGCGCGGCCTCGATCTTCGTGCCCATCTCGGCGAGCTTGAAGGCGATCGCCTGGTGCTTGGCCAGCGGCTGGCCGAAGGTCTTGCGCTGCTGGGCGTAGCTGACCGCCAACTCGAAGGCGCGGATGGAGATGCCGCAGGCGCGGGCGGCCACGTTGACCCGGCCCACCTCGATGCCGTCCATCATCTGGTAGAAGCCCCGGCCCACCTTGTCAGCGCCGCCGAGGATCGCCGAGTCGGGGACGCTCACCCCGTCGAGCACCATCTCGGTGGTCTCGACGCCCTTGTAGCCCATCTTGTCGATCTTGCCGGGGATGGTCAGCCCGGGCGCGGTCTCGCCGAAGCCCGGCTCCTTCTCCAACAGGAAGGTGCTCATGTTGCCGTACACCGAGTCGGCACCGGTGTCGGTCTTGACCAGGGTGGCCACCACGGAGGAGTACGCCCCGTTGGTGAGCCACATCTTCTGCCCGTTGAGCACGTAGCGGTCGCCGTCGCGGACCGCCCGGGACTTGATGGCCGAGACGTCCGAGCCGGTCTCCGGCTCGGACATCGAGAAGGCTCCGCGCACCTCGCCGGTGACCATCTTCGGCAGCAGTCGGGCCTTCTGGTCGGCCGAGCCGTGCTGGGAGATCAGGTACGCCACGATGAAGTGCGTGTTGACGATGCCGGAGATCGACATCCAGCCCCGGGACAGCTCCTCCACCACCAGCGCGTAGGTGAGCAGGGACTCGCCGAGCCCGCCGTACTCCTCGTCGATGGTGAGGCCGAACAGCCCCATCTCCCGCATCCCGTCGAGGATGTCGGTGGGGTACTCGTCGGCGTGCTCAAGCCGCTGGGCGTGCGGAATGATCTCCTTGTCGGCGAACTCCCGGACGGTCTCCTGGATCGACCGCTGCACATCGGTCAGGCCGGGCGTCTGGGCGAGTCGGGCCATCTCAGCCTCCGGGGATCAGCGCACTACTCATGGGTAACTGAACGCTGGGTCAGTATCGGCCTCCGGGGCGGGCGAGGCCAAGGTGACCAGTCCACACAACCGCTGTGAAAAGGTTCACCGCTCCGGGTAGCGTCCGGCAAGAGGGACTTTTCCGGCACCGGCAGGAGGACAGCCGTGAGCTACCCACCGCCGTCGGGACCACCCGGGGACGAGCCGCCGCCGTCACCCTACGAGCCACCCCGGGACCAGTCGCCCTACGCGCCGCCGCCGGCGGGCCAGCCGCCGTACGCATCGGAGCACCCGCCCTACGGGCCACCGGCGGACGAACCCTCGCCGTACGCGCAGCAGGGCCCGCATCAGTCGGCGCACTGGGGGCAGCAGCCGCCGTACGCACCGCAGGGCCCCTACGCTCCGTACGGCCCGCCGCCGCCCGGGCAGGGTCGGGGCACCAACGTGCTGGCGATCCTGTCGCTGGTGTTCGCCTTCGTCTTTCCGCCGGCCGGAGCGGTCCTCGGCCACGTGGCCAAGCGGCAGCTCCGCACCACCGGCGAGGAGGGCGACCAACTCGCGACCTGGGGCCTGATCCTCGGCTACGTCTTCACCGCGCTCGCACTGCTGGCCTGCTGCGGCTGGGTGGCCCTGGTCATCTTCAGCAACAGCGGCGACAGCGGCGGCTACTGAACCAGTCGACGCTCAGCGGAAGCGGGCCTCGCGGACGCTGTTGCCGCCGTCCACCACCAGCATCTGACCGGTGATGTACGAGGCGGCCGGCGAGCACAGGAAGCTGATCGCGGCGGCGACCTCGTCCGGCGTGCCCGGACGGCCGACCGGGGTGCCGAGCCCCTGCTTGATCTCGGCCATCGTGGACGCCGCCGTGTAGATCGTGCCGGGTGCCACCGCGTTCACGGTCACTCCGTCGGCGATCATCTCCATGGCCAGCGCCCGGGTCAGCCCGACCACGCCCGCCTTCGCCGCGGCGTACGCGGCCTCGGTGGGCAGGGCGTTGACCGGGCCGGCGGTGGCCGCCAGGTTGACGATCCGCCCCCAGCCCCGTTCGGCCATCCCGCCGATGAACGCCCGGCTGCACAGGAACGCGGTGGTCAGGTTGCGGTCGATCTCGCCACGCCACTCGTCGTAGCTGAGCTGCGCGACCGGCCGCAGCACCCCCTGGCTGGCCCGGCTGGCCAGGCCGGCGTTGTTGACCAGCACCTCGACGTCGCCCAACTGCTCGGCGACCGCGTCGGCCAGGGCGCCGACCTCGGATTCGTCGGTCAGGTCCGCGACGAACCCGGTCACGCCCAGCTCGCTGGCCCGCTCGTGGATGCGCCGGGTGGTGGAGACGATGGCCACCCGGGCGCCCAGGTCGGCGAGCCGGCGGGCGGTGGCGTACCCGATGCCGTCCGGGCTGCCCGCTCCGGTCACCAGGGCGACCCGCCCGTCGAGCCGCATGGTCACCGGGTCGGTGAGCGGGACCGGCTCGTCTGCGCCGGGAGCACCGGCCGGTGTCGCCGCACGGCCGCGCCGAGCCACTCCCGGACGGCTGACGTCCCGTCTCGGTCGACTGCCGGAACGGTCCGCGGCGCGTGCGTCGATTGCCATGCCAGGGATCCTGCCCGCTCCGACCGGCCTGGGGCAACGCGGCACCCGGGAGCGGGGGCATCGGTTTTGGCCGTCGGTGGCTACCCTGGCGGCGCACCCGACCTGACGGAGAGACCGCATGACATATCCCCCACCGCCCGGCGGCTGGACCGATCCCACGTGGTCGGGCGAGCAGTCGAGCCCCCCGGTGGACCCGACCCTGGTGGCCGCACAGCCGGTACCCACCCAACCCGGCTCCGCGGACCCGTACGCGCCGGTCGACCCGTACGCCGGTGGCCAGGTGCCGCCCGGTCAGCCCCCGGCCGGATACGGCCCGCCCGGATACCCGCCGCCGTACGCGGGCTACCCGTATCCGGCGCCCCCGAAGACCAACGGGTTGGCCATCGCGTCGCTGGTGCTGGCCCTGGTCGGCCTCTCCTCCTGCGGCATCACCGCACCGATCGGAGCGATCCTCGGTCACGTGGCGCAGAAACAGATCCGGATCAGCGGCGAGTCCGGCGAGGGGATGGCGAAGGCCGGCATCATCGTCGGCTGGGTCCTCACCGGGCTGATGGTGCTGGGGGCGGCCTTCTACGCCGTCATGATCATTGTTGCCATCACGACGGGTGCCGGCGACAGCGGCAGCAGCTACTGACCGACGCGCTCACTCCGCCGGCGGGGTGAACGACGAGGTACGGCTCATCCCGGCCGCCCGGCCCTTGGCGGAGATCACCAGCGCCATCTTCCGGGACGCCTCGTCGATCATCTCGTCGCCGAGCATCACCGCGCCCAGCCTGCCACCGGCCTCCGAGGTGTAGTGCTCGTACGCGTCGAGGATCAGCTCGGCGTGGTCGTAGTCGGCCTGCGCCGGGGAGTAGACCTCGTTCGCCGCGTCGATCTGGCCCGGGTGCAGCACCCACTTGCCGTCGAAACCCAGCGCGGCCGAACGCTTGGCGACCTCGCGGAAGGCGTCGACGTCCCGGATCTGCAGGAACGGGCCGTCGATGGCCTGCTTGTCGTGCATCCGAGCGGCCATCAGGATCCGCATCAGGATGTAGTGGTAGGGGTCGCCCGGGTAGTCCGGGATCAGCGCGCCGACCACCAGTGACTTCATGTTGATCGAGGCCATGAAGTCCGCCGGGCCGAAGATGATGGTCTCCACCCGGGGCGAGGCGGCCGCGATGGCGTCCACGTTGACCAGACCCGCCGCGTTCTCGATCTGCGCCTCGATGCCGATCCGCCCGACCTCCAGGCCGATCGTCTTCTCGATCTGGGTGAGCGTCAGGTCCAGCCACTGCACCTGCGCGGCGGTCTGCACCTTCGGCAGCATGATGCAGTCCAGGTTCGCCCCGGCGCCCTCGACCACCTCGATGACGTCCCGGTAGGTCCACGGGGTGGTCAGGTCGTTGACCCGGACCACCCGGGTCTTGCCGGCCCAGCCGCCCTCGTTGAGCGCGGCCACGATGTTCTTGCGCGCGTCCGGCTTGGCCAGCGGTGCGACGGCATCCTCCAGGTCGAGGAAGACCTGGTCGGCCGGGAGTCCCTGCGCCTTGGAGAGCATCTTCACGCTGGAACCCGGCACGGCGAGGCAGGACCGGCGGGGACGACCGACTGCGGCCATGGGTGTGCTCCTTCCAACGTCCGGCACAGACGCCGACGCCACTGACGACAGACTTGAGAGAACTTAACGATCCCAAAGGGCGTGGTGACGCCACGGTAACCTCGCGCCATGACCGCGGTGAATGGACCTGTGGAAGATCTCACTGGGCGACGACTGGTCGTGGTGACCGGGGCCAGCTCCGGCATCGGGCTGGCGGCCGCCGTCGACCTGGCCTGCCGTGGCGACCGGGTGGTACTGGTCGGGCGGGACCCGGCCCGCTTGCAGGCCGCCGCGGAGCGGGTACGGGAGACCGCCGGCGAGCGTCCTGAGTTGTTCCGGGCCGACTTCGCGGTGCTCGACGACGTACGCCGGCTCGCCGAGCAGTTGCGGGCCACGTACGACCGGATCGACGTGCTCGCCAACAACGCCGGCGCGATCGCGCTCCAGCCGCTCACCACGGTCGACGGCTTCGAGCTGTCGATCCAGGCCAACCACCTGGCCCCGTTCCTGCTGACCAACCTGCTCGCCGACCGGGTCGGCCGGCTGGTGGTCACCGCCTCCGGCGCGCACCGCTTCGGCTCACTCGACCCGGACGACCTGAACGCACCGTTGCGCGGCTACCGGCCGATGGGCGCGTACGGCTCCAGCAAGCAGGCGAACATCCTGTTCACCGCCGAGGCGGCCCGCCGCTGGCCGGACATCCCCGCGTACAGCTTCCACCCCGGGGCGGTGCGCAGCCGGTTCGCCAACGACAGCAGGCTGGTCGCCTTCGGCATGCGGATCCTGCCGCTGCGCAGCCCGGAGAAGGGTGCCGAGACGCTGGTCTGGCTGGCCAATCAGGATCGTTCCCGGCTGGTCGACGGGGGCTACTACGCCGACCGGCGGCTGCGGCGGCCGTACCGGAAGGCCAGCGACCCGCAGGTCGCGTCCCGGCTCTGGGCGGCCAGCGCCAAGGCCGTCGGCATCGCCGACTAGCGGGGCGACCATGCTGACCCTGGTTGCGCTGGTCGAGTTCGCCGCTGGGGCCGAGGCGGCCGGGCGGCGCTACGAGGACGACGTGTTGACCCTGCTCGGCCGGCACGGCGGCCAGTTGGAGCGACGACTACGCGGCACCGACGGGCAGGCCGAGGTGCACGTGATCCGGTTCGACGCCCGCTCGGGTTACGAGTCGTTCCTCGCCGACCCGGACCGGGCCGCGCTGCGGACCGCCCTCGGCGATTCCGCGCCGACCACCCGGGTGATCGAGGTCCACGAGGCCTGACCGTCCACGACGGCGGCACCGGCCCGCACCGCCGCGCCTCAAGGCGCACCTCGCCGCCCGTCGGGTTCCGCGCCGGTGCAAGCCGTCAGCCGTCCAGTGGAGCGGGGTCCGCCGGCAACACGGCGGGCGGCGTGACGCGGCGGCCTGCCCGGGCACCGCCGAGCACCACCACCGCCACGCCGGCCAGCAGCAGCGCCATCCCCAGCAGCGCGTACGGGCGGGGCAGCTGCCCCAGCCAGACCCACCCCAGCAGGGCCGCGCCCGGCACCTCCAGGAGCATCAGCACGCTCACCGTGGTCGCCGGGATCCGGTGCAGGGCGTAGTTGAACATCGAGTGACCGAGCAGCTGGGCACCGGCCACCACGGCCAGGATGGCCAGCCAGGTACGCCCGTCGAAGCCGGTCAGCCGGACCCCGCCGAGCAGACAGACCACCAGCAGGATCAACGCGCAGATCCCGTAACAGATGGTGGTGTACGTGGTGGTGCTGATGCTGGCCCGAGCCCGCTCGCCGAACGCGGTGTAGACGGCGGCGAACATCGCGCCGGTCAGCGCCAGCAGGTCGCCGGCGACGGCCCGCCCGGACACGCCCACGTCCGCCCCCGTGGCGACCACCGCGCCGCCGACCGCCACCGCGGTGCCGACCCAGACCACCGGGGGTAGCCGCCGCCCCTGGGCCCGGGCGATCAGCCCCTGCCAGACCGGCTGGGTGGCGACCAGAGCGGTGGCCGCGGCGACCGAGGTGAGCTGCGCGCTCGGCATCCAGGTGGCGAAGTGCGCGGCCAGGGCGACTCCGGAGAGTACGCAGAACAGCCCCTCCCGCCGGCCCACCCCCACGGTCAGCCTGCGGAACTCGGGTCGACGCCGGATCAGCGAGAAGGGGCTCAGCACGGCCACCGCCAGCATGTTGCGCCAGAACGCGATGGCCAACGCGGGAGCTGCGGCGTACGCGATCAACGGCGCGGACGACGACACGGCGACCACGGCCAGGCCGACCGCGCCGGTGGTCAGCGGATCCAGGGATGGGCGGTGCGGTTCAGGTGGCACGGGAAGCAATCCTCACACGCGTACGGACACCACTGATCGTCAGCGCTCCGTTACGATCACGCGGGTCCGCGCCGACGACCCTCTACCGTCCGGAGGCGCTACCCCATGCCCAGGTACCAGGCGGTGCTGTTCGACTTCTTCGGCACGCTGACGAGGTCGGTGCAGCGCGGTGCCGCGCATCTCGACACCGCCGAGCTGCTCGGGTGCCCCACCGACACGCTGACCGAGGTGCTGGACCGCACCTACTACCAGCGGGCCGCCGGCCAGCTCGGCAACGCGGAGGCGACCCTGCGCTGGGTCTGCGCCCAGGCCGGCGTACACCCCAGTGACCATGCGATTCGCGCGGCGGTGGCCTCCCGGCACCAGGCGGTGCGCGCGGACACCCGGTTACGGGCCGACGCGGTGCCGGTGCTGGCGGCGCTGCGCCAGCGCGGCCTGCGCACCGGCGTGATCAGCGACTGTACGCACGAGCTGCCGGCGTTCCTCCCGCAGTTGGCGGTCGCCCCGCTGCTCGACGTCCAGGTGTTCTCCGTCCAGGTCGGGCGGTGCAAGCCGGATCCGGCGCTCTACCTGGCCGCCTGCCAACGACTGGGGCTCGCGCCGGACGACTGCCTGTACGTGGGCGACGGCGGCAGTCAGGAGCTGACCGGCGCCGAGCGGGCCGGGATGACCGCGATCCGGCTGGCCGCGCCGGACCTCGGCGAGCACATGGTGTTCAACGCCGACCGGGACTGGCACGGCCCGATGCTCGGCACGTTGCGCGAGGTGCTCGACCTGGTCGGTGCCGGGGTCGTCGGTGCGGGCGGGCGGGCCGGCTGAGCCGGGGGTCAGCGGCGGCGGACCCGGTGCAGCCGGAACGGCTTGCGGGTGGCGCGGACTGCCGGGGTCGCCCGGGGCGGCTCGGCCTGTGCGTCCGCCGGCAGGTCGGTGCCGGCCAGCGGCGTGCCGGCCGGGGCGAGCCGGTTGACCGCGCAGCCGTCGGCGGCCCACCGGGCCACCAGGTCGGCGGTCGGGCCGGACGCGTTCAGTCGCTTCCCGGCGACCAGCGGCGCGGTGGTGTCCCACGCCTCGGTGCCCGGTTGCAACCTGGTCACCCGGGCTGGCCAGGTGACGATCCGGCCGCCGTGGTCGCCGCGCAGGGTGATCTGCGCCTCGGTCGCGTCGGCCAGCCCCGGCGCGGCCTGCTCGCCGGGCCCAGTGACCACGAACAACGCGCCCTCCAACGGGGCGCACCAGAGCGCGAGCGCCGGCCCGCCGGACACGCTGACCCAGGCCACCGCGGCCTTCTTCATCGCCTCGTCGACCAGCGGCGTGCCGCCGGGGGCGTCCTCGTCCGTCACACCCGCATCCTCCCGCATGGGCACCTCCGCGCCGGTCAGCCCACGAAGGGTGGCACGGCGATCTCGCCCTTGGCCACCGGCATCACCTGGCCGGTGACGGTCGCGCCGACCACCGCGCCGTTCGCCGCGGTGACCGTGCACGCCAGCGCGGACGGACGGTTCATCTCGACACCCTGACGTACCGCGTAGCGGGACCGTCCCTCGCCCGGCAGCAGGCCGGTGGCCACCAGCCAGACGCCGAGGCCGAGGGCCGCCGAGCCGGTCGCCGGGTCCTCCGGTACGCCGAGCCCTGGTACGAAGACCCGCGCGTGCGCGGTTTGCGTGGCGGCGTCCCAGGAGAAGACGCTCACGTGCGCGACCCCGTACCGCTCCGCCGCCACCGGGCTCACCCGGGCCCGGGCCACCGACTCCGGCCGTACCGGCAGGAACGGGAACTCCAGCCCGCAGCCGGCGACCCGAGGCGCGGGCCCGGCGTGGTCGGCCGCGGTCAGCCCGGCGATCTCCAGCAGCGGCTCCGGGTCGAGTTCGGGGCCGAGTGTGGGGCTGCCACCGGTCAGCGTCGCCGCGGAGGCGGACACCTCGATCGGCAACACCCCGGCCGCACACTCCTGGGTGACCTGCCCGACACCGAACATCCCGCGTCGGCTCGCGGTGACCGCCGCCCCGACGCTGGGATGCCCGGCGAACGGCAACTCCTCGACCGGCGTGAAGATCCGGGCCCGGTAGGTGGCACCGACCTGGGTGGGTGGCAGCACGAACACCGTCTCGGAGAGGTTGAACTCCAGCGCGAGGGCCTGCATCTGCTCCGTGGCCAGCGCCTCGGCGCCGAACACCACGGCCAACGGGTTGCCGGCGAAGGGGCGGTCGGTGAAAACGTCCACGATCTCGTAGGACAAGGTCGACATGTTGATAAACATTAGGCGCTTAGGCTGGTGCCCGTGAGCACGCCGACCCGGGTCTACATCGCCCGGCTCGCCGGGGTCGCCGTCTTCGACCCGAACGGTGACCAGGTGGGCCGGGTACGTGACGCCGTTGCCCGGCTCCGGGCGACCAAACGCCCCCCGGAAGTGGTGGGCCTGGTCGCCGAGATGCCGATGCGCCGACGGATCTTCCTGTCCATCAACCGGATCACCTCGATCGACGCGGACGCCGTGGTGCTCGGCTCCGGCACGCTGAACCTGCGGCGCTTCGAGAAGCGCGCGAACGAGCTGCTGGTGCTCCAGGAACTGCTGGACCGGCGGGTGCAGCTCGACCCGGGCGGCCAGCCCGGCGCGGTGGTCGACGTCGCCATGGAGTGCAGCCGGGGCGGTGAGTGGTCACTCAGCCGGGTCGCGGTCCGCGAGCAGACCGGCCGGCTCTCCCGCCGCGGCCACCTGCACCAGGTGGACTGGGACCGGGTACGCGGCCTCAGCGGCATCGCCGACAACCGGGGTACGGCGAACCTGCTCGCCGTACTGGAGGACATGCGCCCCGCCGACCTGGCCAACGCGCTGCAGGATCTGCCCGACGCGCGGCGTAACGAGGTCGCGGCGGCGCTGGACGACGAGCGGTTGGCCGACGTGCTCAGCGAGCTGCCGGAGCACGACCAGGTGGAGATCCTGGCCGCGTTGGACCGGGAGCGGGCCGCCGACGTGCTGGAGGAGATGGATCCGGACGACGCCGCCGACCTGCTCAACGAGCTGCCTCCACCGGAGCAGGACGTGCTGCTGGACCTGATGGAGCCGGACGAGGCCGACCCGGTCCGCCAGTTGCTCAAGTACACCCCGGGCACGGCTGGCAGCGTGATGACCTCGGAGCCGGTCATCATGCCGCCGGACGCCACCGTCGCCGAGGCGCTGGCCCGGATCCGGGAACCGCAGCTCTCCCCCGCCGTCGCCGCCCAGGTCTTCGTGACCCGGGCACCGCAGAACACCCCGACCGGGCGCTACCTGGGCATGGTGCACTTCCAGTCGCTGTTGCGCGAGCCGCCGGCCGACCTGCTGGGCAAGGTCGTGGTCAACGACATCGACCCGCTGCGTCCGACCACCCCGCTGCCGGAGATCACCCGCCGGATGGCCACCTACGACCTGGTCGCCATGCCGGTGATCGACCGCAACAACCGGCTGGTCGGCGCCGTGACGGTGGACGACGTACTGGACCACTCCCTGCCCCGGGACTGGCGGGACCGGGACGCCGCGGGCATCCCGGGCGCCACCGACCCGGTGCTGGACGGCGCGGATGGCTGACCAGCGACGGGCGGAGCGGCTTGACCAGCCGCGCGAGCCCCGAGGCGTCAAGCTGCCCCGGTTCGACCCGGAGGCATTCGGGCGCTGGTCCGAGGGCATCGCGCGCAGCATGGGCACCGCGAACTTCATCGTCTACATGACGGTGGTGATCGCCGTGTGGTTCGGCTGGAACACGCTGGCCCCGGCCAACCTGCGGTTCGACCCGTACACCTTCACGTTCCTCACCCTGGTGCTGTCGTTGCAGGCCAGCTACGCGGCGCCGTTGATCCTGCTGGCGCAGAACCGGCAGGCCGACCGGGACCGGGTGGCGCTGGAGGAGGACCGGCGGCGGGCCACCGCGCAGAAGGCGGACACCGAATACCTGGCCCGCGAGATCGCCGCGCTGCGGATCGCGCTGGGCGAGGTGGCCACCCGTGACTTCCTCCGTTCCGAATTGGCCCGGCTGGCCGAGGAGCTGGACGAGGCCGGGCAGCGCCGGCAGCGCCTGGAGCGCCGCCAGCAGGAGAAGGGCGGCCAGGAGCGGCGAGGGCAGCGGCCGACCAGCGGCGAAGGGCTGGACGAGCCCCGCGACGACCTGGACGACGACTTCGCCCACGAGCCCCGGCCAGATGGCGCCGGCCCTCGACCTCAGGACAGCTGACCGGGCCGCGGAGGCCGTCATCGATTCGCTCACACCGCCCCGACCAACGGCCGGGGCGGATGCCCCGCGACGTAGCATTGCGGGCATGTCAGCACCCGTGAGCACCGTCGAGGACGCGATCCAGGCCGCCCTGGCCACCGTCAACGACCCGGAGATCCGCCGGCCCATCACCGAACTGGGCATGGTCCGCTCCGCCACGATCGGCGCCAGCGGTGTCGTACGGGTCGAGCTGCTGCTCACCGTCGCCGGCTGCCCGCTCAAGGACAAGCTGCGTACGGACATCACCACCGCTGTCGCCGCGGTGCCCGGGGTGACCGGCGTGGAGATCGACTTTGGCGTGATGACCCCCGAGCAGCGGCAGTCGTTGCAGTCACAGCTACGCGGTGGGGGTGCCAGCGAGGAGCCGGTGATCCCGTTCGCCCAGCCCGGTTCACGGACCCGGGTGTACGCGGTCGCCAGCGGCAAGGGCGGCGTCGGCAAGTCCAGCGTGACGGTCAACCTGGCGGCGGCGCTGGCCGCCCGCGGGCTCTCGGTGGGCGTGGTCGACGCGGACATCTACGGCCACTCGGTGCCCCGGATGCTCGGCGCGGACGGCCGCCCGACCCGGGTCGAGGACATGATCATGCCGCCGCAGTCGCACGGCGTGAAGGTGATCTCGATCGGCATGTTCACCTCCGGCAACGCCGCCGTGGTGTGGCGTGGCCCGATGCTGCACCGGGCGTTGCAGCAGTTCCTGGCCGACGTCTACTGGGGCGACCTGGACGTGCTCCTGCTCGACCTGCCGCCGGGCACCGGTGACGTGGCCATCTCGCTGGCCCAGTTGCTGCCCAACTCGGAGATCCTGGTGGTGACCACCCCGCAGGCCGCAGCCGCCGAGGTGGCGGAGCGGGCCGGCGCGATCGCCCTGCAGACCCACCAGCGGGTGGTCGGCGTCATCGAGAACATGTCCTGGCTGGAGTTGCCGGACGGCTCCCGGATGGAGATCTTCGGTGCCGGTGGCGGCGCCGCGGTCGCCGAGTCGCTGAGCCGGACCATCGGCGCGCAGGTGCCGCTGCTCGGGCAGATCCCGCTGGACACCCGGGTGCGGGAGGCTGGCGACGCCGGCAACCCGATCGTGCTGGCCGAGCCGGAGTCGCCGGCCGCGCAGGCCCTCGGCACGATCGCCGACCGGCTCGCGGTGCGCCGGGAGTCGCTGCTGGGCAAACCGCTCGGCCTCAAGCCCGCTGGGCGCTGAGCGCCCGATCCGCCGTTCTCCCGCCGGCCACTCGGCCGGCGGGGGTGCAGGCCGGTCGGTATTCCCGCCGTTCGCCGCCAGATGCCGGGCCGGTCAGGTGGCGTCGTCGTAGCTGACCCGGGGAGCCGGCGCCGGGGTGGTGCCGGTCGCCGTGGCGGGCCGGGCGCCGTTCTTCCGCGGGTCCGCGGCGTTGGCCACGTCCTTCAGCTCGTCGTGCACGCCGCCGACGTCCGCGCGGAGGTTGTCGTAGACGCCCTGCAACGGCTTGCGGATCGCCGCCTCGTCCTCCTCGCTGAGGAGGTGCTTGCGGATGAACGCCTTCGGGTGCAGGTCCTCCAGCTGGATGTCGGTGCCCAGCTCCCGGCTCAGGTCGCCGGTGGCATTGCGGGCCATGTTGCGCAGGTTGCGCACCATCCGCAGGCCGTCGTTGATGACGGTGGGCAGCCGGTCACCGAAGATCAAGAGCGCCAGGAGCAGCAGCGCACCGATCTCCCACCAGTTCAGGTTGTCGAGCATCCCGCGGGCCTCCTCTCGGCGTCAGCAGCAAGACTACGCACGTCGGACACCAATCGGGCAGGGGGTGACCCGCTGTTCACTTCGCATCCGCGGCGAGGGTGACCGACGTGTTCTGCCGGGTGGAACCGCGACGGAACTCGACGGTCACCACCGAGCCCGGCGCGAATTTGCGGATCAGGGCCGTCAGGTCCGTCGGCTCGGACATCGGCCGACCGTTGAGCTTCAAGATCACATCACCGACCTTCAACCCGGCGTCGGCCGCCGGGCCGGACGGCTCCACCGCCCCGAGTCGTACGCCGCCACCCGCGACCTGATCGTCGAACGCGGCACCGATCACCGTACGTCGGGCTCGGCCGGTGCCGATGATGTCCTGGGTCACCCGCTTGGCCTGGTTGATCGGGATGGCGAACGCGAGCCCGATGTTGCCCGCCTCCTGCCCCTCGGCGACCAGCGACTTGATGGTGGAGTTCACCCCGACCACCCGCCCGGCGCCGTCGACCAGTGGCCCGCCCGAGTTGCCGTGGTTGACCGCCGCGTCGGTCTGGATCGCCGCGTAGTAGCGCACCGGGCCGCCCGGCTCGCCGGCCTGCATCGTCCGGTCCAGGGCGCTCACGATGCCGGCGGTGACCGTGTTGGCCAGCGAGAGCGGCGAACCCACCGCGAGCACCGGATCGCCGACCGCCAGCGCGTCGGAGTCACCGAACTCGACCGGCCGCAGTCCGGTCCGGTTCACCTTGATCACCGCGATGTCCGATTCCGGATCCTGCCCGACCAGGGTCGCCGGTGCGGTGGTGCCGTCGTTGAAGATCACCGAAGCCTTGCCGGTGCCACCGGCCACCACGTGGTCGTTGGTGATCACGTGGCCGTCGGCGCTGGCGATGAAGCCGGAGCCCTCGCTCGTCCCGCCGAGGCTGCTCACCCGCACGGTGACCACGCTGGGCAGGACCCGTTCGGCGACTCCGGCCAGCGATTCCGGCCTACGTTGCGCCAACGCGGGCGCCTGCGCTGGTGCGCCGCCGAGCACCGTCCCGCCGACCCCGCCGCGTACGGCGAACGCGTAGCCCAGCGCACCGCCGAGGGTGCCGGCCAGCAGCGCGGTGATCACCGGGATGAGCAGCAGGTGGCGCAGCGTCGGCCGGCCGGGCGCATCCGGGTCGGTGACCGGTTCGGGCTCGGTGCCGGCCTGCACCACGGCAGGCACCACCACCGCCGCCGGTGCTGCCGGATCCCGCCACGGGTCGGCCAGAGCGTCCGACCACCAGGGCGACGTGCCGGCGACGCCGGGCGGGCTCGACGGCACCACCGGCGTGGCCGGCCAACCCGCCGACGGGCCGGCTGCCGGCACACCCACCACCGGCGTGGCCGGCCAGGTCGACGAGGGGTTTGCGGCCGGCACACCGGCCACGGGCAGCGCCGATGATCCCGTCGGCGGGCCCCCAGCCACCGGTACGCCAGGCGACGCCGCGGGCGCGTCGCCAGCCCCCGGCGTGGTCGGCGACCCCGCCGATGGGGTCTGGGCCCCGGGCGGTCGCGCCGGAGTCTCACCGCCCCGGCGCCAGTCCCAGCCGTCGGTCACGTCGGTGCCTCCCAGTCCGTCCCCGGATCCCGCGCCGCGTCGCTCGGCCACGGACCGGTGCGCTCGCGGCTGACGGGATACCGCCTCCAGGATTGCACGGATGCCCGCGGAGCAGTCAGCGGTTGCCGCCGCTCATCGCGAGGGGGTGGAGGCGCGGCTGCGCCCAACGGCGCTCGCCTCTACGCTCACAGTGCCAACCCGCCCTCGCACCACGCACCGCCCCGGAGGTGCCCCATCGCCACGGTCGCCGGTTCCGGCAGTTCGACGGCCCAGGCTCAGCAGTTCGCCGAGTCGTACGTCACCGAGGATCTCGTCCTTCGCACCGCCCGCAGCCTGGCCCACGAGGTGGGACTGGAGGCGGTCACCCCCGGCGCGGGGGCGGCGCTGCGGCTGCTGGCCGCGGCCGGCAACGCCCGGGCGGTGGTGGAGATCGGCACCGGCACCGGCGTGAGCGGGGTCTGGCTGCTGCGCGGCATGCGTGCCGACGGGGTGCTCACCACCATCGACGTGGAGGTGGAGCACCAGCGGATCGCCCGACGGATCTTCACCGAGGCGGGTTTCGCCGCCGGTCGTACCCGGATCATCACCGGACGCGCGCTGGACGTGCTCCCCCGGCTCGCCGACGGGGCGTACGACCTGGTCTTCGTGGACGCCGAGGCGACCGGGTTCCACGCCTGCGTGGAGGCCGCGCTACGGCTGCTGCGTCCGGGTGGCGTGCTCGCGCTCAACGGCATGCTCGCCGGTGGACGGATCGGCGACCCGGCCGCCCGGGACGCGGAGACGGTGACGGTCCGCGAGACCATCAAGGCGGTGCGGGAATCGGAGCACTGGATCCCCGCGCTGCTCCCGGTCGGCCACGGGGTGCTCGCCGCCGTCAAGTGCTGACCCGGGTCAGTCGATGCTGGCGAGCCAGCGCAGCAGCGAGCGGACACCCCACCCGGTCGCACCACGACTGACCTCGCCCTGGTCGCCGTCCGCCCAGGAGGGCGCCGACATGTCCAGATGCAGCCAGCGGTCCCGCAACTCGCCGGTGAACTCGCGGAGGTAGAGCGCGGCCACCACCGATCCGGCGCCCTGGGTCGGCGCGCTGTAGAGGTCGGCGACCTCGCTGCCCAGATACTCGACGTAGTCGGTGTGCAGCGGCATCCGCCAGGCCCCCTCGCCGGCCGCCTCGGCCGCGGCCAGCACGTCGGCGGCCAACCGGTCGTTCTCGCTGTACAGGGCAGCGGTGCGTTTGCCCAGCGCCACCGCGTTGGCCCCGGTGAGGGTGGCGAGGTCGAGCAGCAGGTCCGGCGCGAGTTCGCGCACCGCGTACGCCAGCGCGTCGGCGAGGACCAGCCGGCCCTCGGCGTCGGAGTTGGTCGTCTCGCTGGTCGTACCGCCGTAGTGCCGGACGACGTCGCCGGGGCGGAACGCCGAACCGCTGACCATGTTCTCGGCGAGCGGGGCCAGCGTGGTGACCCGAACGGGTAGCCGCAGCGCGGCGGCGCCGAGGGTGGCGGCGACGACCGCGGCCGCGCCGGCCATGTCCTTGCGCATCAGCTTCATGGCCGGCACCGGCTTGATCGAGAGGCCGCCGGAGTCGAAGGTGATGCCCTTTCCGACCAGCACCACGTGGGTACGCGCGTCGGCCGGGTGCCAGTCGAGCTCGACCAGGCGGGGACCGCTGCGCGAGCCGCCGCCCACGGCGAGGATCCCGCCGAACCCCTCGGCGGCCAGTTCGGCCGGGCCACGGACGCGCAGGCGCAGGTCCGGCAGGTTGGCCGCTGCGGTGGCGACCTGCTCGGCGAACCACTGCGGGTTCTTCACCGAGGAGGGAGTGTTGGTCAGGTCGCGGGCCAGCCGGGTCATCTCGGCGGTGGTCCGGGCCGTGGCGATGGTGGCCTCGTACGCGCCCGGGTCGGCGAGCAGGAGGTCGACACCGTCGAGGGCGGGTGCATCGCCGGCCTGGGTCAGCCGGAACCGGTACGAGGCGAGCAGCAGCCCCTCGGTCAACCCGCGGACCGCGGCCTGGCTCACCTCGGCCGGCAGCGCGATGGTGATGTGCGTCTCATCAACGGCGGCACGGGCCAGCGCCGCGCCCGCCGTCCGCCAGGCCGCCTCGCCGCCGTCGCCGATGCCGAGCAGCAAAAGTCGACCCGGCGTACGCCCGGGGCGCAGATGGGTACGGATCTCACCGGCGCAACCGGTCAGCCGGGCTGCCGGTGCGAGCGCGGCGGCCTCGTCGACGGTGCCGTCCGGGGGCGTCACGGCGGCGGGCACCGGCTCGGCCGAGGCCGCGCCACCCCCGCCCGGTTCGGTCGGACGGACGGGCAGGACGAGTACGTCGAGCCGATCCGGCTCAGCGATCGGACGGATGGCGAGCACGCGGAACCGTACCTCCAGAAAAATGTCACGGAGCGGGACGTGCAGATACCGCCCGCAACCGATGAAGACCCTGAGCCACCGGCCCTGCCGGTGGCTCAGGGACTGAGGAACAGTCCGGGCGGTGTACGCCGCCCGGACCACTCCTCGCTCAGCCGGCGGCTGCCTTCAACGCGTCACCGAGCGCGTTGGCCTCGTCGGGAGTCATCTCGACGACGAGCCGGCCACCGCCCTCCAGCGGGACCCGCATGACGATGCCCCGACCCTCCTTGGTGACTTCCAGCGGACCGTCGCCCGTCCGCGGCTTCATCGCCGCCATGTTGTCTCCCCTCAGACCTACACCAGGGTCGGTGGGTTGCCCCACAGCCACTTCGTCACGACCACCCGCAACGGTCGCGGGGGTGTCGACCAACGATTTTCCCTGATGAACACCGCCGGACCCAAACCGGAGCAGCATTGATGTAACAGCATCTAGCTTATCTTGAGAAGGCCTGTCACAATGTGCGGTCATGCAGGCACGGTCGGCACTCTTCGACCTGTACGGCGACCACCTCCGGCCGCGAGGTGGCCGGGCACCGGTCGCCGCCCTGGTCAAGCTATTGGCACCGCTGGGAATTGCACCCCCGGCCGTGCGTACCGCCGTGTCCCGGATGGTCCGACAGGGCTGGCTCGACCCGCTCCGGATGGCATCCGGACCGGGATATTCGATCACACCAAAAGCAGCCCGACGATTGGACGAGGCGGCGGCCCGGATCTACCGGACCGGCCGGGTCAGCTGGGACGGCCGCTTCGATCTGCTCGTCCTGGAGGCGCCCGGCTCCCGCCGGGACCGGCAGCGGCTGGCCGCCAATCTCAGCTTCCTCGGGTACGGCACGCTCGACGAGCAGACCTGGGTGGCCACCCGGCCCGCCGAGGACGTCGACCTGCTGCTCGGCGAGGCCGGCATCCGGTTCGAGCGCTTCACCGCCTCGCACTTCGCCGGCACACCGGGCGCGATGGGCGTGGTCCGCCGGGCCTGGAACCTGACCGAGATCGGCCGCGCCTACGAGCGGTTCGTCGCCGAGCAGCGCCCACAACTCAGCGCGGTCACCGTGCGCAGCACCGACGAGGACGCGTACGCGGCCCGGTTCCGGCTCGTGCACGCGTGGCGTACCTTCCTGTTCCGGGACCCGCAGCTGCCCCCGGCGCTGCTGCCCGAGCGCTGGCCCGGCACCGCCGCGGCCAGTTTCTTCGACCGGCACGCGGCCCGCCTGCGTCCGGCCGCCGACCGGTACGTCGAGCAGTGCCTCGACGCCGGCAACCGCATCGTCCGACAGAAGGGTCGTTAGACACGTGACCGAGCCGTTGCTCGTCGACCGGACCGACGCCGTCGTCACCCTCACGCTGAACCGGCCGACGGCGATGAACGCGCTCGACGTGGCCCTCAAGGAGGCCCTGCGGGACACCCTGGCCGAGCTGGAGGCCGACCGGTCCTGCCGCGCGGTCGTGCTGGCCGGCGCGGGCGGGTCGTTCAGCGCCGGTCAGGACCTGCGCGAGCACGTGTCGACCCTGGAGAGGGGCAGCACCGCCGCCGACCCGCTGGGCACCGTACGGGCGCACTACAACCCGATCGCCGCACGGCTGGCCAACCTACCCAAGCCAGTGGTGGCCGCGGTCCGGGGGATGGCCGCCGGAGCGGGCGCGTCGCTGGCCTTCCTCGCCGACATCCGGATCGGCGGCCCGAGCACGAGCTTCCTGATGGCCTTCGCCAAGGTCGGCCTCGCCGCCGACACCGGCGCGTCCTGGACGCTGCCCCGGCTGGTCGGCCACGCCAAGGCGGTGGAGCTGCTGATGCTGGCCGAGCCGGTCCGCGCCGAGGAGGCCTGCCGGCTGGGGCTGCTCAACCGACTGACGGACGACGACGAGCAGGTGCTGCCGGCCGCCCAGGAACTGGCCGCCCGGCTCGCCGCGGGGCCCACCGTGGCGTACGGGGCGATCAAGCGGGAGCTCTCCATCGCCGATGCCGGCACCCTCGCCGACGCTCTCGCCGCCGAGGCGCAGGCGCAGGCGATCTGCGGTGCCACCGACGACCACCGGGCGGCCACCCTCGCCTTCGTCGGCAAGCAGAAACCGGTCTTCGAGGGACACTGAACGCGTTTCGCACCTCGTCCTTACCGTCCTCGAACGTGGGCGGCCTAGCGTCGCCCACATGACCGATCGTGAAGCGGTGGCGCACCTGCTGCGTCGGGCCACCTTCGGACCGACCGCCGCCGAGGTGGACGCGGCCGAGCGGGTCGGGCCGGCAGCGGCCCTGGACAACCTGCTCGCACCGGCCCGGCCCGACCGGGGTGCGGCGGCGACCCCGGTCCCGACGCTGCCTCCCGACCCGTCCGCCGCGCTGACCAAGGAGTCCACCCGCGAGCAGCGGCAGAAGGCCAACGCCGAGCGCCGCGACCAACTCCAGCAGCTCACCCTCTGGTGGCTGGACCGGATGGTGGCGGCCGAGGACGGTCTGACCGAGAAGCTGCTGTTCTTCTGGCACGGGCACTGGGCGACCAGCGCGCAGAAGGTCAAGTCGGCACGGCTGATGCTGGGCCAGTTGGAGACGCTGCGCCGCCACGGACGCGGGCCGTTGGGCCCACTGGTCGCCGCGATGGTGCGTGACCCCGCCCTGATCGTCTGGTTGGACGGGCAGAAGAACACCCGCAAGGCCCCGAACGAGAACCTGGCCCGCGAGCTGATGGAGCTGTTCACCCTCGGCATCGGTGGCTACACCGAGGCTGACGTGAAGGCCGGGGCGCGGGCGCTGACCGGCTGGGTGGTGGACCGACGCACCGGCGTCGCCCGCTTCGAGGCCCGCCGGCACGATCCCGGCGCCAAGACCATCCTCGGGCAGAGCGATCGGTACGACGCCGAGTCGTACGCCGGACTGCTCGCCGCCCAGCCCCGTGCGGCGACGTTCGTGGCCGACCGGCTCTGGTTCCGCTACGCCGGCGCCGAGGTCCCGACGCCGCAGGGTCTCGCTGGTGCGGACACCAACGCCACCCTGCGCGCGTTGTTCTCCTCGCCGGCCTTCGCGCAGACCCGGGGCACCCTCGTCAAGCAGCCGGTGGAGTGGCTGGTCGGCGCACTGCGGCAGCTCGGCGTCCGGCCCTCGGCCCTGCCCGAGCAGCAACGCAAGCAACTTGTGGCCGGTCTGAACGCGCTGGACCAGGTGCCCCTGCGACCGCCCAGCGTGGGCGGGTGGCCGGCCGGGTCCGCCTGGCTGACCACCTCGTCGTTGCAGGCCCGGCTCCGGATGGCCGGAATGCTGGCCGCCGCCGCGGCACCGGCGGCCCTGGCCCGGCTGACCGCCGCGCCCACCGCCGGCCGGCCGGACGCCCTGGCCCGACTGCTGGTGGTCGACGGCTGGGGTACGCGGACCCGGGCCGCCCTGACCCCACTGGCCGGCGAGCCGCGCAAACTGCTGGCGGCCGGCCTGGTCAGCCCCGAGTACACCGTCAGCTGAACGAGAGGAGTCGAGCGATGGACACCCTGACCCGACGGAAGTTCCTGCTGACCAGCGGGGTTGTCGGCGCGAGCGCGTTGGCCGCCGGAGCCGGCGCGTACGGGCTGCGGGACCTGCTCGACACCGCTGGCGACCGCGATCCGCAGTCCCGCACGCTGGTGCTGGTCACCCTCTACGGCGGCAACGACGGCCTGAACACCGTCATCCCGTACGGCGATCCGGCGTACGCGACCGCTCGCCCCGAGTTGGCGTACCCGGCCGGGGAGGTGCTGCGACTGGACGACGACTTCGGCCTGAACCCGGCCCTGGCCGGCCTGCACCAGCGCTGGTCGGGCGGTGGCCTGGCGATCGTGCGCGGGATCGGCTACCCGAAACCGGACCGGAGTCACTTCCGCTCGATGGACATCTGGCACACGGCGCAACCGGACCGGCCGGGCAACACCGGTTGGCTGGGCCGCTGGCTGGACCGGGCCGGCGGCGATCCCCGACTGGCGGTGTCCTTCGAGCCGGCCCTGCCGCCTCTGCTGGCCGGGGCGCAGAGCGCGGGCGCCTCGGTGCCGGTGACCGAACGCAAGGCCGCCAAGGGGCTGCCGGCCGAGACGCTGACCGCGTTCGCCGCCGCCGAGGCGGGCGAGTCGGCGGCCCGGGGCCGCGCTGCCGCCTGCTTCGCCGACCTGCGGTCGGTGGACGAGATGATCCGACAGGTCCGCGACTCCGCCGACGCGCAGACGGCGGACCCGGACGGCGAGCAGGCACCGGCGACGGCCACCGGCGGGGCGCAGACGCCGCTCGACGCGCAGTTGGACCTGGTGGCGCAGTGCGTCGAGGCCGGGGTGTCGACCCGGGTCTTCTCGGTGTCGCTGGGTGGCTTCGACACCCACGCCGACGAGAAGCAGTTGCAGGCCGTCCTGCTGGGTCAGCTGGACCGGGCGTTGACCGGTTTCGCGGACCGGATGAGTCGCACCGAGGCGGGGCGGAAGGTGGTGGTGGCGGTCTATTCGGAGTTCGGCCGCCGGGTCCGGGCCAACGCCTCGGACGGCACCGACCATGGCACCGCCTCGGACCTGCTGCTGCTCGGCGCCGGGGTACGCGGTGGCTGGCACGGCGAAGCGCCGAGCCTCACCGACCTC
This sequence comes from Micromonospora vulcania, assembly GCF_042658605.1. Lineage (NCBI taxonomy): Bacteria > Bacillati > Actinomycetota > Actinomycetes > Micromonosporales > Micromonosporaceae > Micromonospora > Micromonospora vulcania. The sequence continues at coordinate 278,825 of NZ_JBHSQS010000005.1, forward strand.
GACGACGGCGACCTGAAGTTCACCACCGACTTCCGGGACGTCTACGCCACCCTGCTGGAGCGGGTGCTGGACGCCGACCCGGGCCCGGTCCTCGCCGACTGGCGGGGACGGCTGGAGAAGCTGTTCTAGTCGTCCTCTTCCGGGTCCTGGTTGGCCTCCGCGCCCAGCACGAACGCCTGCATGGCCAGCTCGTCCCCGGATGGCGAGACGAAGGCGGGCAGCTCACGCGGCCCCAGCTCCTGCACGTAGGACCAGAACAGCCGGACCGCCTCGGCCGACGTGCCGGCCTCGATCGGCAGGTCGAGGCTGACCAGCCAGGTGCGCCGCGTCGGGGGCGGGCCGAGCCGGTCGGCCAGCGCCCGGAAGGCCGCCGGGTCCAGTGCGGTCAGCGGCCCGTCGAGCGCCAGCCGGTCGGCCGGCACCGGCTCGTCGAAGGCCCTTCGGGTGTACGCCACGACGAGCGTCGCCGGCTCGACCGGGGACTGCGGGTCGTCCGGGTCCTCCCGATGCCGTTGGGCCGGCGCGGTGACCCGGCCGAGCGCCACCAGCCGGGGCGGCGTGTCGGCGAGCACCGCCACCCGGTCACCCGGACCCGGGCGGCCGACGTCGGCCAGCCCGGTCAGCTCCAACGTGTCGTGGTGCACGAGCCGCTCGGCCTCGTACCGCTCGGCGGGCAGGAGCACGGCCCAGGTGCCCGCCCCGTCGGCGCGGCCGGTCTCGCCGGCCCGGTGCGCGGTCTCGGTGGTCATGCCTGCCATCTCATCACGCCACCGTTGGGAGCGTGACGTGACAGCCGACGATGTGATCGTCGACCATGCCGGTCGCCTGCATGAGCGCGTACGCGGTGGTCGGGCCGACGAAGCGGAACCCGCTCTTCTTGAGCGCCTTGGCCATCGCCGTCGACTCGGGGGTGATCGCCGCGAGCTCGGCGAACGAGGCGGGACGGGCCGGCCGGGGCTCCGGGGCGTACGACCAGAGCAGCGCGGACAACCCGTCGGGCAACTCCAGCGCGGCGCGGGCGTTGGCGATCGCCGCCTCGATCTTGGCCCGGTTGCGGACGATGCCGGCATCGGCCAGCAGCCGGGTCACGTCGGCGTCGCCGTAGCCCGCGACGGTCATGATCTTGAACTCGTCGAAGGCCAGCCGGAACGCCGGGCGCTTGCGCAGGATGGTCAGCCAGGACAGGCCGGACTGGAACGCCTCCAGGGTCATCCGCTCGTAGAGCGCGTCGTCGCCGCGCAGCGGCCGCCCCCACTCGGTGTCGTGGTAGACGGCGTAGTCGGGAGTGCTCGCCCCCCAGGCGCAGCGTGGCAGCCCATCGGCGCCGATCACCAGGTCAGTCACCTCGTACACGCTAGGCCATCGCACCGACAGGCCATTGCCACCGGCCGTCCGGATGCCTAGGGTGCTGGTTACCGACCGGTAGGTCGGGGTCACCGCCGGTGCACCCCGGCCCGCGAGGGCGAGTGGAGGGTGCGCGATGAAGGAATTCCCGGACGTCATCGCCTGGTCGATCCCGGCCTTCCTGCTGCTCATCGTGCTGGAGCGGGCCTCCTACCTGCTGCACCGCGACGACGACGAGGTCGGCTACGGCGGCGCGGACACCGCAACCAGCATGGCGATGGGGCTGGGCAGCATCTTCACCGACCTGCTCTGGAAGGTGCCGATCGCCGCCGGGTACGCGCTGCTCTACGCGCTCACCCCGCTGCGGGTGGCCGAGGTCTGGTGGGTCTGGCCGCTGATCCTGGTGGCGCAGGACTTCCTCTACTACTGGTCGCACCGCAGCCACCACGTGATCCGGATCCTCTGGGCCGCGCACGTGGTGCACCACTCGTCGCAGCGGTTCAACCTCTCCACCGCGCTACGCCAGCCGTGGACCAGCCTGACCGGCTGGATCTTCTATATCCCGCTGATCCTGGCGGGTGTGCACCCGGCGGTCGTGGCGTTCTGCGGTTCGCTCAACCTGCTCTACCAGTTCTGGATCCACACCGAACGGATCGACCGACTGCCCGGCTGGTACGAGGCGGTCTTCAACACCCCGTCACACCATCGGGTGCACCACGCCTCGCAGGGCGGCTACCTGGACCGCAACTTCGGCGGCATCCTGATCGTCTGGGACCGGCTGTTCGGCTCGTTCGCGCCGGAGCGGGAGCGCTGCGTGTACGGCCTCACCAAGAACGTCGGCAGCTACAACCCGGTCCGGGTGGCCTTCCACGAGTACGTCTCGATCGCCCGCGACCTGCGCGCCGCGGTGGGTTGGCGGCACCGCGCCGGGGTCCTGTTCCGGGCTCCGGGCTGGCAGCCGACGCCGATCGTGGTCAGGGCAGCCGGCCCTGCTCGACCAGACGGGCGAACCTCTTCAGCCCCTGGGTGAGGCCCACCTTGGACCCGGGCCAGAGCACCGGCCAGGCCAGTCGACCGGCTGCCCCGCCCGGCAGGTGGAACCACTCGTGCCAGACCACCTGGGTGCGCTCCTGGTCCATCTGGGTGCAGCGCAGCACGCCCGGGCCGCGCAGCAGCCGGCCGCAGTGCACAACCCCGATCTCGTACGGCTCGTCGACGCGGACCACCCGCATCTCGTCCCGCAGCACCGCCGGGCCGAGCGTGGTCACCGCCTCGACCAGGCTGCCCTCGCGGCCGTCGCCCTCGACCACCTGCACCCGGGTGAACGGGATCCAGTCGGACTGGCGTTCCCAGGCGAGCAGCGCGGCGAAGACCCGCGCCGCTGGGGCTCTGACGATCACCGTGGCGGTCACCTCGCCGGCACCCGGTTGGGCCGCCTCACGAAGATCGTCGGCGCCCTCCGGGTCGGTCACGCCGACTCCGACCGAACCACCTGGCCGTGCTGCCCGGCACCGTCGGTCGCCTCGCCGTCGGCCGCCTCATCGTCGGCCGGCGCCACGCCGTCGGAGTCCGCCGGGGAGGACGTGGCGGCGGGCAGCGGGCCCGAGCCGACCGGGGCCGTGTCGTCGACGGGCTGTGCGTCGGCCGCAGCCGGGCCGGCGGTCTCCGGAGCCTCGTCAGGCGCCACGCCGGCGGCCTGCTCACGGGCCTGGCGTAGCACGTCCGCGTCGGCGGTGCGGCCCTCACGCAATGCGATGACCTCCGACTCCAGCACACCGATCAACTCGGACTTGTAGCCGATGTCGTAGGCGGCGCGGCGCATCGCCTGATCGACCTGGGCCATCCGGTACCCCCGCAGCGCGGTGTCGAAACGAACCGCGCCCACGTCGGACTCACGCAGCGGCCGGGTGCCCGGCAGTGCCACGGCCTGCGAATCCGGCTCGGCCGGCACCAGACCGGGATCACGGCCGCTGACCAGCACCGTCACGCCGAACACCACCGCCGCGACAGTCAACGCCACGACCAGGAAGAGCAGAAGCTGACCCATGCACTGATCGTGGCACGGCGGCTGGCCGCGAGCGAGCCCACCACCCCGCCTCGATCACGATCGGGTCCGACACGCCCGCTCGGCGTACCGGCCGACCGACCGGCTAGCGTCGGGACCGGCCGACGCGGCGGCGCCGGTCGGACTCTCGGGAGGCGGGCATGGCCGGGGCGCTTCGGCTGGGTGGGCGGACGTTCGCCTCCGGTGAGCTGGTGGTGATGGCGATCGTCAACCGCACGCCGGACTCGTTCTTCGACCGGGGCGCCACCTTCGCCGCCGACAGCGCCCTGCGGGCGGTGGAGCGGGCGGTGACCGACGGCGCGGAGATCATCGACATCGGCGGGGTGAAGGCCGGCCCCGGTGCCGAGGTGGACGTGAGCGAGGAGATCCGGCGCACGGTGGACACCATCGCCGCCGTCCGGGCCGCCTTTCCGGAGGTGGTGATCTCGATCGACACCTGGCGTGCCGAAGTGGCGGTGGAGGCCGTGGCGGCCGGCGCAGACCTGCTCAACGACACCTGGTCGGGTGCCGACCCGGCACTGGCCCGGGTGGCCGCGCAGACCGGGGCCGGCCTGGTCTGTTCGCACGCCGGCGGGCTGGTCCCCCGGACCCGTCCGCACCGGGCCGCCTTCGACGACGTGGTCGCCGACGTGGTCGCGACGGTGACCGGGCTCGCCGAGCGCGCCGTGGCGCAAGGGGTACGTCCGGACGGCATCCTGATCGACCCGGCTCACGACTTCGGCAAGAACACCCGGCACTCCTTGGAGATCACCCGGCGGCTGGACGAGCTGACCGGGACCGGCTGGCCGTTGCTCGTGGCGCTCTCCAACAAGGACTTCATCGGCGAGACGCTGGACCTGCCGGTGGTCGAGCGGTTGGAGGGGACGCTCGCGGCGACGGCGGTCTCCGCGTGGCTGGGCGCCCGGGTGTTCCGGGCCCACCAGGTCGGACCAACCCGGCGGGTGCTGGACATGGTGGCCTCGATCCGTGGCGACCGACCGCCGACGGTGACCCGGCGGGGCCTGGCCTGACCGGTCGTCGCCGCGACCGACCGCGAACGGCCGGGCGGACCGGCACGATCGCCGGAGGGTGCGGCGGTCAGGTCCAGCGCAGGATGTTCCTACGCCAGGCATAGAGGATGCCGAGCGCGAGCACCGCCACGAACACCGCCATCTCCACCACCGTGACCATGCCGAAGCCCGGCCGGTCGAAGATCACCGCCCAGGGGAAGAGGAACACCGCCTCGACCGCGAACAGCACGTACAGGTAGGCGTAGACGTAGTAGCGGATCTGCATCTGCGCCCAGTCCGCACCGACCGGATCGAGCCCACACTCGTAGCTCGCCCGCTTGCCGGGCGGGTCTGCCGGACGGGCCGGACGTAACACCCGGTTGGCGGAGAACGCCGTGACAAAGAACAGGACGCTGGCGAGCAGCAGCAGCCCGAGCGTCGCGTACGAGCCCAGGTAACCGTTCACGTCCGAGAGCCTACCGTCCGCCCGAAATCGTGGTACCAAACACGTTACGAATTTGTTTCCAGATGGGACTAGTGCACCGGGGCAATTGTTGCCGACCATTGGACCCCTCACCCCTGGCACCGGAGGACACATGGCCCGCGTGAACGCATCGCCCGGTCGCCGGGAGCCGGGGTGGCGTCCCCTGCCCCTGCTGGCGACCTCGCTCGCGCTCGGCCTGCTCGCGGCACTCGCCGTGGGGCCGGCCTGGGCGAGCGCGGCAGACCCGGACCCGACCGCGGTCGCGGTGGAGTCCGAGCCGGTGATCGAGCCCGAGCCGGACCCGGAGACCAGCTCGGCGGAGCCCACCCCGACCGAGGAGCCGGGTGGTGGCGATCCGCTGCCGACCGATCCGGCCCCGGAGACCACCGCCCCGCCGCCGGAGACGACGCCGCCGGCCCCGGTGACCACCGCGCCGGAGGTGCCGCCGGCACCGACCACGATCGCACCCACCCCGGGCGTCACCACCCGGGCACCCACTCCGGGGCCACCCGCTCCGCCGGTCCCTCCGGTGCCGCCGGTGCCTCCGGTGCACCCGCCGGCACCGGGCCCGGACGCACCGCCGCCGAGCCCGCTGGGCGTGCAGGTGACCACGGAGGACGTCACTCTCACCGGGGCGTACTGGAACAAGGACAGCGCGGCCACCACGCTACGGGTCACGGTGACCAACACCGGCACCGTCGCCCAGCGGATCGGGCTCTCGTACACGCTGCCCACCGGGCTGGTCGACGACGGCACGAAGGGATGCACCGCCGCCGGTGGCGGCTCGTACCGCTGCGGGGCCTGGACGGCCGAGGCGGGCGCACGGTTCAGCAGCCTGGTCCGGGTGCGGGTCGCCGGCACCGCCTGGCGGCAGATGCCGCTCAGCGGATCGGTGCGGGTCGCCGCGTCCGCGCCGGGAGTTGCCGGCGAGGCGACCGACGACCAGGGCTTCGCGGTGCTCTTCCCGCCCGGTCCGCCGGTGCCCGGGATCTCGCTCGCCGCCGACGAGGTGGGCTTCGACATCAGCGGCGCGGCGAGCACCCTCACGGTCCGGCTGGGCAACACCGGCACGGTGGACGCCGCTGGCCGGGTAGAGGTGGTCCTGCCCGCCGGGGTGAGCGTGCCGGTCCCACCGGCCGGCTGCGTGGCGCTCGATCCGACCCGTACCCGGTGCGACGCCGGTGCGGTACCGGCGGGCGAGACCGCCGAGGTGCGGCTGCCGGTGGAGGCGACACCGCAGGCCCAGCGGGAGGCGCCGCTGTCCGGCGCGGTGATCGGCCAGCTCGACCCGCGCAGCGGCCCTACCCGACAGGTGCAGATGAGCTTCCGGATCACCGCGGCGGCCGCGCTGGCCACGCCGGTGGCCTCGCCGCCCGCGCCGACCGGCTCCCAGGGCGTACTCCCTGCCGGTTCCGCCACCGACCACCGCGGGATGACCTCGGTGCAGCGCACGGCGGTCATCCTGATCGCGGTCTCCACGCTGCTGGTGGTGCTGGCCCTGGTCCTGGCCACCAGTTCGCTGCGGCGACGGCTCACCGACCGGCCGACCGAGCCGACCACGGCCACCACCGACTGACTCTCGACACCCCCGCAGGGCTGGCCGGTGGGTGGTGTCGGGACCTCGACGGTGATCTGGATTACGGCGGGCCGGTCGAAAGGCCGCGATTCGGGGCATTTTTCGGCCGGATCCGGTCCCAGTCGCCGGACCTCCTGGGAAGGTCGAGGGGCCATTCGACGTAGGCTCTCAGGTGAGGAACGACAGCGGGCCGGACCACCCTGGGGCGGTGCGGTGCAGCGTTGCGTCAAGGAGGTCCCGTGGCCGGGCAAGACGAGGTCACCATCATGTTCAGCCGCCCGCGCGCTCGCGCGCAGCGAAGCGAGGTGCAGGCGTGAGCGCGAGGAGTGAGCCGGTTTTGCGAGCCCCGCAGTCGCGAACGAAGGTGGCACAGTGACCAAGCAGATCCGTCAACTCGACGGGGTGGTCATCCGGTTCGCCGGTGACTCCGGCGACGGCATGCAGCTGACCGGCGACCGGTTCACCTCGGAGACGGCGCAACTCGGCAACGACATCTCCACGCTGCCCAACTTCCCCGCCGAGATCCGGGCTCCTGCCGGCACCCTGCCCGGCGTGTCGAGCTTCCAGGTGCACTTCGCCGACTACGACATCCTCACCCCGGGCGACGCCCCGAACGTGCTGGTGGCGATGAACCCGGCGGCGCTCAAGGCCAACCTGGCCGATCTGCCGCGCGGCGCGGACATCATCGTCAACACCGACGAGTTCACCAAGCGCAACCTGGCCAAGGTGGGCTACCAGAGCAACCCGCTCGACGACGAGTCGCTCGCCGGGTACGTGGTACACCCGGTGGCGCTGACCTCGATGACGGTCGGCGCGCTCGCCGTCCACGAGGTGTCCAAGAAGGACGCCGAGCGGTCGAAGAACATGTTCGCCCTGGGCCTGCTCTCCTGGATGTACTCGCGCCCGTACGAGTCGACGCTGCGCTTCCTGGAGCGCAAGTTCGCGGCTCGACCGGAGCTGGTCGCGGCGAACGTGGCCGCCTTCAAGGCCGGCTGGAACTTCGGCGAGACCACCGAGGATTTCGCGGTCCGCTACGAGGTCAAGCCGGCCAAGATGAAGCCGGGCACCTACCGCAACATCACCGGCAACGCGGCACTGTCGCTGGGCCTGGTCGCCGCCGGGGTCCGCTCCGGGCTGCCGGTCTTCCTCGGCGCGTACCCGATCACGCCGGCGTCGGACATCCTGCACGAGCTGAGCAAGCACAAGCGCTTCGGCGTGCTCACCATGCAGGCGGAGGACGAGATCGCGGCGGTCGGCGCCGCGCTCGGCGCGTCGTACGGCGGTTCGCTCGGGGTCACCACCACCAGCGGCCCGGGTGTGGCGCTGAAGAGCGAGACGATCTCCCTCGCGGTGGCGCTGGAGCTGCCGCTGGTGATCGTGGACGTGCAGCGCGCCGGCCCGTCGACCGGTATGCCGACCAAGACCGAGCAGGCCGACCTCAACATGGCGCTCTACGGCCGGCACGGCGAGGCGCCGGTCGCGGTGATCGCGCCCAAGTCGCCGGCGGACTGCTTCTTCGCCGCGCTGGAGGCGGCCCGGATCGCGCTGACCTACCGCACCCCGGTGATCCTGCTGTCCGACAACTACGTCGCCAACGGCTCGGAGCCGTGGCTGCTGCCGGACGTGGAGTCGCTGCCGGACCTGCGGGTGGAGTTCGCCACCAAGCCCAACGGCGAGGACGGCACGACCTTCCTGCCCTACCTGCGCGACCCGGAGACCCTGGCCCGACCGTGGGCGATCCCGGGCACGGCGGGGTTGGAGCACCGGATCGGTGGGCTGGAGAAGGCCGACAAGACCGGCGACATCTCCTACGACCCGGCCAACCACGACTTCATGGTGCGCACCCGGGCGGCCCGGATCGAGACCATTCCCGTGCCGGACCTGGAGGTGGAGGATCCGGACGGCGACGCCCGGGTGCTGGTGCTGGGCTGGGGCTCGACGTACGGGCCGATCGGCGCGGCGTGCCGCGGGCTTCGCCAGCGGGGCCTGTCCATCGCCCAGGCGCACCTGCGGCACCTGGCGCCGATGCCGGCCAACCTGGGTGAGGTGCTGCGCTCCTACGACCGGGTGGTCATTCCGGAGATGAACCTGGGCCAGCTCGCCCACGTCATCCGGGCCCGCTACCTGGTCGACGCGATCAGCTACAACCAGGTCCGCGGCCTGCCGTTCACGGCCACCGAGCTGGAGACGACGCTGGAAGAGGTCCTGAAGAATGTCTGAGTCCGTCGCCCTCAAGCTCACCGCCAAGGACTTCAAGTCCGACCAGGAGGTGCGCTGGTGCCCCGGCTGCGGTGACTACGCGATCCTGGCGGCCATCCAGCAGTTCATGCCCGAGCTGAACATCCCCCGGGAGCGTACGGTCTTCGTCTCCGGGATCGGCTGCTCGTCGCGCTTCCCGTACTACATGAACACGTACGGGATGCACTCAATCCACGGCCGCGCCCCGGCGATCGCGACCGGCCTGTCGGTGTCCCGTCCCGACCTGTCGGTCTGGGTGGTCACCGGCGATGGCGACGCGCTCTCCATCGGCGGCAACCACCTGATCCACGCCCTGCGGCGCAACGTCAACCTCAAGATCCTGCTGTTCAACAACCGGATCTACGGCCTGACAAAGGGGCAGTACTCGCCCACCTCCGAGGTTGGCAAGATCACGAAGTCGACGCCGGCCGGTTCGGCGGACGCCCCTTTCAACCCGCTCTCGCTGGCCCTCGGCGCGGAGGCGAGCTTCGTCGGCCGGACCATCGACTCGGACCGCAAGCACCTCCAGTCCGTGCTGCGGGCCGCCGCCGAGCACCAGGGTTCGGCGTTCGTGGAGATCTACCAGAACTGCAACATCTTCAACGACGGGGCGTTCGACCAGCTCAAGGACCCGTCCACCCGGGACGACTATCTGATCCGCCTGGAGCACGGGCAGCCGATCACCTTCGGTGCCGACGGGCGGTTCTGCGTGGTGCACCCGCCGGGCGGCTTCGGCCTGGAGGTACGGGAGACCGCCTCGGTCCGGCCGGAGGAGATCGTCGTGCACGACGCGACGGTGGCCGACCCGGCGTACGCCTTCGCGCTGTCCCGGTTGCCCGGTCTGGACCTGCGCAACACCCCGATCGGGGTGTTCCGCTCGGTGGACCGGCCGTCCTACGACAGCGTGGTGCAGAGCCAGCTGGAGGCCGCCAAGGCGACGGTCACCGAGACGCCCGAGCAGCAGCTCGCGGGCCTGCTCGGCAGCGGCGACACCTGGACGATCCTCTGACCCGTACGGCATGACGAGAGCGGCCGCCCCGTGGTGGGGCGGCCGCTCTCGTCGTATCGGCACCCGGAAGCTGGGCGGAGGTCGCTCAGCGCTGGGCGGCGGCCGGCAGCCAGAGGTTGTCGATCTCCTTCTGGGCGGCGTCCAGGCTCGCCTCGTGCAGCGGGACCAGCTCGGCCATCGCCGGAACCACGGGGGCGAGGGTCAGCTCGGCCGTGATGAAACGCGGCTCCAGGCCGGTCTGCGACAGGCCGTGCGGGAGCCACGGCTCGGCGTGCGCCCAGCCGTCGCGGGGCGTGCCCTCGCCGTATCCGCCGCCCCGGCTGGCGAGGACCACGAACTCCCGGTCGCCGAGCAGGCCGGCCGACGTCTCGGGGTCGTACGCCAGGCCGGGCAGGATCAGGTGGTCGACCCAGGACTTGACGCTGCTGGGAGCGCCGTAGTTGTAGAGAGGCAGCCCGAGCAGCACCACGTCGGCCTGCTTGACCTCGCGGACCAGCCGCTCGCTGAGCTCCCAGGATTCGCGCTGCGCCGGGGTGTGCTGGTCCAGCGGCGTCATCCGGGCCAGACCGCCGGCCGAGTCCAGGTGCGGCACCGGCTCGGCGCCCAGGTCGCGGTAGGTCACCGTGCCGTCCGGATGCGCCGCTCGCCAGACCGCGGCGGCGCGCGCGGTGAGCTGACGGCTGACCGACCAGTCGCCGCGGATGCTCGAGTCAATATGCAGCAGGTGCATGGCTTCCCCTCCAGGAATCGTCTGTGTAGCGCTAACCATTTATAGCAGGCAGATGTTCCGATCGCTCGGTAGACTGGCTCACATGTCTGTCCAGCCGGTCGAACCGGCGGAGCACCGCGCCGGCCCGATGCTGGATCACCTGGCCCGGCGGATGCGGCTGCGCGCCGAGTCCGTACTGACGCCGTTCGCCCTGCGCCCCCGACACCTCGTCGCACTCACCGTGCTGCGCGCGGAGGGCGGCATCAGCCAACAGGCACTCGCCAGCACCCTGGAGATGGACGCGACCAACATCGTCGGGCTGCTCAACCACCTGGAAGCAGGCGGCCTGATCGAACGGCGTCGCTCAGCCACCGATCGCAGACGACACGTCGTGGAAATCACCGATACCGGGGCAAAACGCCTCAACGAGGCCGAGTGCGCCCTGAAGAACGCCGAGGACGAGGTGCTGGCGGCACTGGATCCCACCGAGCGGGAGTCGCTCTACGAACTGCTCCGCCGGGCCACCACCGGCACGGCGGCCACCTGTAGCGAGATGATCTGCCCGGAACCCCCGCTGGCCAACGAGTCCTGCTGACCCCGGCCGGACGGCCGGCCGCCGTCAGGCCACCGGCGCGGACGACGGACGGTCGTCGCGGACGTGCACCAGCATGTCGCCGGTCTCGATCACCGCGCCGGCCCGGTCGGCCAGGGTGACCACCTTGCCCCGGCGAACCAGGGCGATCACCAAGGACTCCAGCTCACGAGGCGAACGACCCACCTCGTCCCGCTCCGCCGACCGCATCGCCAGCGCCATCCCCTGACCCGGCGTGAGCAGGTCCTCCACCACGTCGATCAGCGGCGGTGCCGAGGTGGACAGGCCGAGCAGCCGACCGGCGGTGGCCGAGGAGACGATCACGTGGTGCGCGCCGCTCTGCTTGAGCAGCGGGGCGTTCTCCGCCTCGCGAGCCGCCGCGATGATCCGGACCTGCCCGGCGGTGAGCTGTCGTACGGTCAGCGCCACCAGCACGGAGGCGTCATCGCTGTCGGTCGCGATGATCACGGCCTTGGCGTTGCGGACGTGCGCCTCGTTCAGCACCGACGAGCGGGTCGCCGAGCCCTCGATGGCGACCAGCCCGGCCGAGGTGGCCTGCCGCAGGGCGGCGCTGCTGCGCTCCACCACCACGATCCTCGATCGGTCCAGACCGTTCTCCAGCAGGGCGGAGACCGCGCTACGGCCCTTGGTGCCGTAGCCACAGATGATGACGTGGTCCTTCACGGTTCTCCTCCACCGCGACAGGCGACGGCCGGTCCGGTACTGCTCGGTCAGGACTTCCAGGGTGGTGCCAACCAGGATGATCAGGAAGAGCACCCGGGCCGGGGTGACGAAGAGGACGTTGACCAGTCGGGCCGACTGGGCGGCCGGCGTGATGTCGCCGTAGCCGGTCGTGGAGAGCGAGACGACCGCGTAATAAAAGCAGTCGAGCAGGGTGAGGCCGTCCTCGTTGACGTCGCGGTAGCCGTCCCGGTCCAGGTAGACGGCGGTGACCACGGCGAAGACCAGGCCGAGCGCTGCGGCCAGCCGTAGGCTCAGCGCGCTCAGCGGGCCTCGGCGCTGCGCGGGAAAATGGATCACCGTCGAACCTGCTCCCCCACCGTCGCCTGCACGCCCACAACATAGCGGGTACCGCGTCCGCCGCACGCCCCGGTCGCGAACGGACAACCGGACCCGGTCCCGCGCCCGACTACCTGGTGACAACGGCGGCACCCGGGCCCTGCTCCGGCACATCACGCCGGTGCGGGATCCGGCCGGCTGGCACACCCACCTGCGCCCGAGAGGCATCGGGCCCGCGGCGCGCCGGTGGCGCGGGCCCGTACGGGTCGGTCCGATCGGCCGCAAACGGGCATGATGGGGTGTGTCCCTCGGACGACCGCGAGAGTGAGGCCCGCATGTCGTTGCTGCGACGAGTGATCGGCGGGGTGCTGCGCCGCCACCGCCAGCGTCAGGGCCGCACGCTGCGCGAGGTGGCCGAGTGCGCCGACGTCTCCGTGCCCTACCTGTCCGAGGTGGAGCGGGGGCGCAAGGAAGCCTCTTCGGAGGTGCTCGCGGCGATCTGCCGGGCGCTCGGCATCAGCCTCTCCGACCTGCTCGGGGAGGCCCGCGACGACATGCGGCGGGTCGAGCCGCGCCTGCCGGCCGGGCCGCGGGCGGTGCTGACCCGGCTGGAGCGGGTCGAGGTGGCCCGACACGACACCGGCAACGCCACGCTGCTGGTGGGCCCGCGCAGCGGCGGGCTGATCCTGGCCCACGTGGCGGATGCGGGCGGCCCGCCCCTGGGCGTCGACGCGATGGATTCCGTCGGTGGCGCACGCCCCGGTCCGCGTACCCCCGCAGTTGTTGGCGGCGCGCAGGCCCAGTCGGGCCTGCGGCGGCTGACCGCCGCGTAGGCCGCGCCGGTTCTGCCGTCGGCGGATCTGCCGGCGGCAGAATCCCTGGGCCGGACGCCGCCGCCGCACGCACGCTGAAGGAGCCGGTCCACCGGGCGGTCCGCCGCCCGCCGGCACGGTGGGAAGGCGGCGGCACATGATCGGGTACGGCGTGCGGATGCTGGACGGCGGGCAGCCGTCCTTCGGCGACCAGGTGTTCGAACGGCTGCTGCGGGAGCGGATCGTCTTTCTCGGCACCGAGGTGACCGAGGAGTCGGCCAACCAGATCTGTGCGCAGATCCTGCTGCTCGCCGCCGAGGACGCCGAGCGGGACATCTACCTCTACATCAACTCACCGGGTGGCTCGGTGAGCGCCGGCATGGCCGTCTACGACACGATGCGGTACGTCCGCAACGACGTGGCGACGCTGGCGCTGGGGTTCGCCGGGTCGATGGGGCAGTTCCTGCTCTGCGCCGGCGCGGCCGGCAAGCGGTACGCGCTGCCGCACTCGCGGATCATGATGCACCAGCCCTCCGGCGGCATGGGTGGCACCGCCTCGGACATCACCATCCAGGCGGAGAACATGCTGCACGTGAAGCGGACCATGCAGGAGCTGATCGCCGAGCACAGCGGGCGGACGCTCGACGAGATCCAGCAGGACTGGGACCGGGACCGCTGGTTCACCGCCGAGCAGGCCCGGGAGTACGGCCTGATCGACCGCGTGCTCAGCCGGGCGGAGCAACTACCGGCGGAGTGACCCGGCGCATTTGCAGATCTTCGAGGTGCCCCCGGCAGGATTCGAACCTGCGACACACGGTTTAGGAAACCGATGCTCTATCCCCTGAGCTACGGGGGCGCGAGTGGTCAGTGTAACGACCTGCGCGTCGACCCGCGTTGGCAGGGAGTGACCCACGTTGACCTGCGTTGGCCCTGCCAACCCACCCAGCCAACGGCACATCCCTCACCACACGGCGTGGGCCGGCAACCTTGGTCATTCACCCCGACTGACCCGCCGTGGCACCGGTTAGCACCGGTTAGCTTCCGCTGGAGAACACACATCGTGCACACATCAGATGAGATCAACATCTGGTGTGTGACCTCGCCGCGGCTGGCCCGCGACCTCGCCGTCAGCGCGCTACGCCTCGCCGGACGCCCTGACATCACCGGAGCACCCGTCGGGAGCGTCGAGCCAACATTCGACTCGCGCATCCGGACCGAGTACGCGCGAGCCGCGGCTGTGGTCTCCGCAGCGACCATTGACCCACCCACTCCGGCATAGACAGCCGTCGAGCGCACGGGGTAGGCGCGCGAGACCACCTGCCAGACGGGCCATGTGCCCAGGATCTAAAGAGGGAGCTGGGCGCGCGAGACAGCTGCAGGGCCAGCTTTCGCTTGGTGTTGCTCTGGCCGCCCCAGCGCAACCAGGATCCCACCGACTCGAGCTCGTCGAGGATCGCTCGGCCACCAGTCTTCGAGGTGGTTGCGCCAGCGTCCGGACTGTCCGCTGCGGCGATGCCGCTCTCAGTAGCAGGGGAGCACACGCTCTTCGCTCGAGCCAGCCCGCGGTCCTGGACCGCGGCGTCTCTCTGGGCAAAGTCATTAGCACTCTCAAGCATATGTGCACATATCAGCAACATTACCCGGAATACGGCGCTTGCCGGCAGCCCTCTGGTCAAGGTGTACCTACGCCGGAAGGGCAAGGACAGGGCGCACGGAAGGCCGGAGCGTGACCACCAAACGGCGCGATTGTCGCGTGCAGCCGGAAATCATTCAGTTACTCGGAAGCCTGCACGAAGCCGACGCAGTCTGCCTCCTTCGCATGACGGCCCCGGGAAGAGGCTGTCCGAATGCCGAAATTCCTCTGACTCATTCCCGGCAGGCAGCATATTTGCCTTGACGTCGCCCGCTCGTGTCTAAACTTTAAGGAGATGCCATGCGATCACCTGAACGTGGTCACTCGACAAAGTCACGGTACCCCCATGATCCCCTGTCCGGGGACCCCACACCTATATGGACAGCAAAGCGAATCCGCGGCCTCGGGCCCAGCACCGACCTGGCCACCGCAGCCTCAGTGCTCGACATGTCCCGGTCCACGGCCTACAAGCTGATCCGCCGCGACGCGTTCCCCGTGCCGCATTTCCGCGTCGGCACCCACTACCGAATACCCACCGCGCCACTGCTGGCCGCCCTGCACCTCGACCTTCCCGAGCCCTAAACAGAAGTCGGCCGCGACAGATACCTCCTCCACAGCCGACTCCCGCGCCGAGGCAGGACCGAACCCCTAATCCCCACTCCTGATGCCACCAACCCCCGCCCACCAAACAACCCCGTCGACCATCAGATCCAGAGATCCCCGCAGATTCCGATCAAGAATGCCAATACAGCCTTTGACAAGCAAGGAGCAGGACCTGCCATGCCCGCCGAAAACATCTTTAAGCGCTGCGGCTGCCGCTACCTCGAAACCGGAAAACAAATGGGAAACAATTGCCCAAAGCTCCGCCGGCCTAACCACGCGTGGAGCTCCGACCATGGCTACTGGGCCTATCACCTTGAACTTCCGCCCACCATCGACGGCCGCCGACGGCAACTCCGCCGCTCCGGCCTGCCCACCCGGCGGGCCGCCGCCGACGAACGCAACCACGCTCGCGAACTGCTCGCCCTCGCCCCGGCATGGGACAAGCGGTCGCGCCGCGACATCGCCGATGCCCTCCAGGCCGCCGTCCGGGCGAAGGAGCCGCTGCCCGAGATCGACCGCATCCGCCGACGACTGCGCGGCGACACTCACCTCGCCGATATTCCCACCGTCGCCGAATACCTCACCGACTGGCTGACCCATCACAACGTCGACGCGAACACCAGGGGCGGCTACGAGTCCATCATCCGGGTACACCTGATCCCGCACCTCGGCGACATCCCCCTCGACAAGCTACGCGTCAGTCACGTCAGAGCAATGTTCACCGCGATCGAGCAGCGCAACGAAGAGCTCCTCGCCGCGAAGGCTAGTCCCGACTCGGCCGTCCAAAAATCCGTCGCTGGCAGGCGACCGACCGGCCCCAACACCTGCCTGAACATCCGCGCCTGCCTACGCAAGGCCCTCAACGACGCTCGCGCCGACGAACTACTGCCCGGCTACAACCCGGCCGCCCTGGTCAAGATTCGCGGCGACCGACCCAAGCCCATCGTGTGGGAAGACGAGCGAGTTCAGCAGTGGAAGGAGGACGGGAAAATCCCAGGACCAGTGATGGTGTGGACCGACGAGCAGGTCATCCAGTTCCTCGCCTACGCCGCGATCCACTGCCCCGACCTGCATCCAATGTGGCACTACATGGCCTTTCGCGGACCCCGCCGCGGCGAGGCCTGCGGACTACGCGACAGCGAGGTCCGCCTCCACCGCCAAGAAACCACCATCAACCACCAAATCACCACCCACGGCTACACCCCCGTCGAGAAACCCCCGAAAAGCAAGGCCGGCAACCGAGATGTCGCCCTCGACGACGACACCGTCAATATCCTCATCGCCTACAAGGAGCTGCGCGCCAAGTGGCAGCGCGCCGCCGGCCCCGCCTGGCCCAACACCGGCCTGTTCTTCGTCCGCCAAGACGGCCATGCCTGGCACCCCGACTCCGTCACCCAACGCTTCAGCCGACACGTCCGCAAAGCCGGACTACCACCCATCCGACTCCACGACCTACGCCACAGCGCCGCCACCATCGCCCTCAACGCCGGCGTCGACATCAAAGTCGTCTCCGAACAACTTGGCCACTCCACCACCACCCTCACCCGCGACACCTACCAAAGCGTCAACAAGCAACTCCACCAGCAAGCCGCCGACGCGGTAGCCAAGAGGATCCGAGACCGGCGTCAGGCCGCGTAACCATCCCCGCCATGTGACTCCAATTGATCTCGGTGAGCAGACATCACCGACCCTTCGGGCCTCGCGGCTTGTCGGTCTACGCCAGTGCAACGGGCATGGTGTGTGCGGTGCTTGCTGAGGCTGCCGCTGTATGGGCGACGAGGACGGCGTGCAGTCCGGCCTCCAGGCAGGCACCTTCGTTGCCTTGACCTAACAGCGCTGCGTGGAATGCGCGGTGTTCGCCAAGCAGTGGGTCCGCCGGCTGCAGCGCGAAGCGGATGATGTCGCCGGGAGCTACGCCCCGGTAGGCCGGATGGTCAGCCGCGGGTGCGGAGGCGCCGTTGCTGCACCATGTCAGTGATGCGGCGATGGTGTCGGCGATGAGGCTGCCATGTTCCCCGGTCACGACGATGATGCGTTCGGGTGCCGGGGTCAGCCAGTTGACGCGGTGCTGGGCAATGGTGCCGTCGGCGAGCTGGGCGATCGCGGCGAGTAGGTCCTCGTGGGGCCGGCCGCTGCGGTGCGCGGTGCGGGCGGTGATCGAGGTGTATCGCTGACCGGTCAGGTCGGCGGTCAAGTCGATGTCGTGGGTGGCCAGGTCGTGGATGACGCCGACGTCGGCGATCCGGGCGGGGTAAATGCCGGTGCGGCGGGTGTTGATGTCGAAGACGTCGCCGAGTAGTCCGTTCTTCAGTCGGGCGCGCAGTCCGGTGATCGCCGGGTTGAAACGCTCGGTGTATCCGACCGCGGCCGGCAAGCCGGCCGTTCGGTAGGCGTCGACCAGGCGGCGGGCCGATTCCGGGTCGGGAGCCAGAGGCTTCTCGATGAGCGTCGGAACGCCGGCGGCGGCGAGACGCAGACCGAGTTCGGTATGCCGTGAGGTGGGTGCTGCCAGGACGGCGTAGTCGATGCCGTGGCGCAGCATGTCGTCGAGGTCGGTGAACAGGGCGATGCCGTCGGCGATGCGGTGGGGGTCACCGGCCGGGTCGACGGCGGCGACCAGGTCGACGCCATCGAGCGCGCGCAGTGCTCGGGCGTGGTGCCTGCCCATGTGCCCGAGTCCGACGAGGCCGGCGCGTAGCCCTCGGCCGGTCATGCCGCCAGCTGCTCTCGGCGGGCGTGCCGGAGAACGGTGGTGACAATCCGGTCAAGGTCGGCGCGGGCGAGCCCGGGATGCACGGGCAGCGACAGCACCTGGGCGGCGGCGGTATCGGTGTGGGGCAGGTGGGCGGCGGTGCGGTAGGCCGGGCTGCGGTGCAGCGGGACCGGGTAGTGCACGGAGCAGCCGACCCGGTCCTCGAGCAGGGCCTGGGCGAAGGCGTCACGGCCGTCGTCGACGCGGATCGTGTACTGGTGGTACACGTGTCCGGCGCCGATGCCGGTGGTCGGTGGGGATATGCCGGCGACACCGGCCAGTGCGGCGTCGAGGTGCGCGGCGTGGGCCCGGCGGGCCGCGGTGCGAGCGGGGAGCTTGCGCAGTTGGGTGCGGCCGATCGCGGCGAAGACGTCGTTGAGGCGCCCGTTCGTGCCGACGATCTCGTGGCAGTAGCGGGTTTCCATGCCGACGTTGCGTAGTAGCCGCAGCGTGCGGGCCAGGCCCGGATCGGCGGTGGTGATCATTCCGCCTTCGACGGACTGCATGTTCTTGGTGGGGTAGAAGCTGAACGCCGCAGCGGTGCCGAATGTGCCGACGGGGCGTGCGTGCAGGGTCGCGGCGTGGGCCTGGGCGGCGTCCTCGATCAGCGCGATTCCGTGCCGTCTGGCCAGCGTGAGCAGGGCGCCGAGGTCGGCGGGGTGGCCGAACAGGTGCACCGGGATAATCGCCGCGGTGCGGCTGGTGACGGCTTCGGCGGCCGCGGTGGGGTCGAGGCAGAACGAGACCGGGTCGATGTCGGCGAAGACGGGTGTCGCACCGGTGAGGCGGACCGCCGCGGCGGTGGCGGCGAAGGTGAACGCCGGGATGATGACCTCGTCGCCGGGGCCGATGCCCAGGCCGAGCAGGGGCAGCCACAGGGCGGTGGTGCCGGAGTTGACGGCGATGCAGTGCCGGCCGTCGACGAGGTCGGAGAACTCGTCCTCGAACGCGGCGACTTCGCGGCCTTGGACCAGTGCTCCGGAGCGCAGTACCCGGACGGCTGCGGTGATGTCGTCCTCGTCGAGGTGAGGGCTGGCCACCGGGATCACGTCGATCATGGGGGTGTCCTTTCCTGCCGGGCGCCGCCCGGGCAGGAAAGGCCGGGCGGTCAGTGTGCGGGGTTGGCGGGATCCCACCCGTGGTGCAGGTAGGCGGTGCTCTGGGTGCGTAGCGCGTCAGCGCAGGCGCGTAGCCGGCGGGCCATGTGCGGGGCCATGAGTTCGTCCCACTGCTGCGGCCCGGTCAGGCGCCATTCGCTGAGCTCGTCGGTCTGCAGGCTCACGCGCTGTTCGGCCTGGTTTTGGGTGATGCGGCCGCCGTCGAACAGGAAGTTCGCCAGCGCGGGCCTGCCGTCGGGTTGCGGGGGAACCCAGTCGAGGACCAGGAGCCGGCCGGGTTCCAGGTCCAGGCCGAGTTCTTCCTTGATCTCCCGGCAGGCTGCCTGCCAGGGGTATTCGCCGTGCTCCAGCCCTCCGCCGGGAATTTCCCAGGTGTCGGTGCGGTAGCTGGGCCGCACGAGCAGGATCCGGCCGTGCTCGTCGTGCAGGATGGCACCGGCACCGGTGATGCTTTTCGGCAGGCTGGCGTAGTATTCGGCAGGAGGTAGCGGGACTCGACTCATGCCGGGCGACGCTAGCCAACCATGGGGGCAGGCGCACTCCTGCCACCCCGCGTACCCCGAATGGGTGACCGGGCGGGCCGTCACCCATCGCAGGCGTCCGCGGGGTCGCCGAGCAGGTGCAGCTCGTCGCCGTGGCGGATGTATCCGCGCGAGCAGCGCGGGCACCGCAACGTGTCGGCGAGGGTGCGCCCGCAGGTACACACCCAGCCGCATTGGCGGGCCGGGTTGCCCGCGACCAGGGCGTAGGGCAGGACGTCGCGCACGACGACCGCGCCGATCGCGACCAGGGCGTCATGCCCGACCGTGACCCCCGGCGCGATCATGGCGCCCGCGCCGATGGTGGCCCGCCGGCCGACGGTGACCGGGCACTGGTCGAAGTCGGTGTGCTCCTTGCGGCGCCCGTCCGGCGTGGTGGCCCGCGGCGCGGGGTCTTCCAACAGCGCGGCGTGAGGGCTGATCATCGCGTCATCGGCGATGGTCGCGCCGAACACGCACGCGTAGTTGCCGAGTTTGACGCGGTCGCCGAGCTGGCTGCCGGCGCCGACGTAGGCGCCTTTGCCCAGGGTGCAGTCCGCGCCGATGCGCGCGCCGGCGGCGACCTGCGCCTGATGCCAGAGCCGGCTGCCGGCGCCGACGACGGCGCCGTCATCGACAACACCCAGCTGCGTCTCAGCGGCTCCCGGCCCTGCGGGGTCCTCGTCAGCGGCCGGACCCACGGTGTCGAGGTAGGAGAGCAGGTCGTCGACGTGCCGGGCGCCGGCCAGGACATGGTCGGGGACCGTGACGCCGGTGGCCTGCTCCACGGTGTGGACCAGCACGAGGCGGTCCAGGGAATCCAAGCCGAGATCAGCGAAGGACCGGTCGCCCGCGATGAGCCCGGGCTGGGGCCGAACCGTGGTGACTGCGGCCAGGAGAGCCGTCCGCAGCGTGGCGGTGTCAGCGCTGAGCATCGGGAGTGCCTTTCATCCGTCGAGGCAAGGCGAACAGGGCAGGGACGACTTCGACGACCGGGGCGGAACGCCACAGACGACGCAGCGCCGCTCCCTGCGCGCAGGCGTCGTCGAGCAGCACCCGTAGAGCGAGTTCGACGAAACCGGCGAACTGTTCGGCCGCAGCCGCCGGCAGGCTCGCGCCGCCCTGCAGCAGGTGCTCGATCAGCGCCTGCGCGGCGCCGGCGTCCAACGCGTCGCCGGCGGTTGGGGTCGGCATCGGGCGCAGGACCCGGTACGGGTGGTCGTCGAGCGCGCCGGGTGCGGTGATCTCGTCAGCAATCAGGGCAGCGATGCGCGGTGCGAGCAGGACCCCGCACCGGTAGGTGGCGGTCGCCACCAGCAGGCCCGGGTCGCGGGTCCGGCCCAGCAGCGGCAGGTGGTCCACCGTGTACGGGCGCAGTCCGACCCGGTGGCTGCACAGCTGCGCCCCGGCGAGGCGGTGGTCGAGCAGGGTGCTCGCGTCGGCGGCCAGCACGGCCAGTTCGTCGAGCGTGACCGGGCGGGTGCGCTCGGCGCTGGTGGTCAGCCGGTTCGTCGCCCCCAGATACATGGTGCCGTCCGCGCGGGGGACCAGGTGCGCGCCGCACGCGAACGCCGCGTTCGGGGTCCGGACCACGTGCGGCACGCTGATCGCGGGGGCGTGCAGGAGCACGCTCGCGCCGCGGCCGGCCAGGATGGGCGGCACCCCGACCCGGCGTCCGGCCTGCTCCAGCAGCGACGCCGTCGCAGCGCCGGCCGCCAGCACGACGTCGCCGGCTTCGACCCGCGTGCCGTCGGCACACCGCACGATGCCGGTCGTGACGGCGGTCGCGGTGGTGTCGTGCCAGGCTGCCCGCGGGTGGCGGCGGACGATCCGGGACAGGGCCTGCATCAGGGCGCCGCTGTCGATGCGGGCCTCGGTCGGCAGCCACAACGCGCCCGCCGTGTCGACTGGCGTACGCAGTCCCGGAATCTGCTCGGCGTCATGCTCCTCCGCCGGGTGCCCCGCCGCCCGCGCCGCAGCCGCGATCGGTGCCAACTGCGCCAGCCGCCCGGCCGGCGCCAGTACCCAGGTGCCCGCCACCGTGGACACCGCCGGTTCACCACTGGCGGCGAGGCGGCTCAACCAGACCGGGTACGCCTGGTGAGCGGCGAGCCGTTCACCGGTCTCCACCGCGACCCGCTCGGCCGGGTGGCCCGGCTCGATCTCCGAGAACGTCGACAGCATCGCCCCGGCGGCCCGAGTCGCCTGCCCCGCGTGGTCCCCGCCGTACGGGCCGATGACCGCCACCGTCAACCCTCGGGCCAGCAGTTCCTGCGCGACAGCGAGCGCGACCACTCCGACGCCGACCACCGCCACGTCGTAGGTCTCAGGCATCGCCGACACCGGCCTCGGCAGTGACGAGCTGCGCGATCGCCGTCGCCTCGAACGCGACCTTGGTCTGCAGGAGGCACCGACGGACGCTCGTGACCGCGAACCGGGGATCGCCCAGGGCGGTACGACCGTGAGCGATGCGCCGCTGATCGGCGATGAGCAACTGCCCGCGGCCCAGCATGACCGCCCGGGTCTCGACGCTCAGAGCCTGCGCGAAGCGACGCAGCACCGGCAGGTGCTCGTGGTTGCGGGGGTCGTCGAGCACCTTGCCGGCCCACCGGATCCACGGCCAGCCACCACCCTCGGTGGCAGCCACCACCGGGAACGGCAGCAACGGGGCACCCACCCCGAGCAGGCCATCCGCCCGGCCCTCGAAGACCTCAGTCCGGCGCAGCAGAGCCTGCTCCGCGTCGGTCAGATGCGCCAGCGCCTCCTGCAGATCACCGATCAGCGAGACGCCGCCGCCGGCCGGATCCGGGCGCAGCACCAGCAGACTGGTGTAGTCCGGCACGTGGTGCACATTCGGTGCGTCAACGTGCAGCGCCTGCGCCCCGAAACCGCCGAACGACGCCTGATCATGCTCCGGCGACGACTCGCCGCCGATCCACAGCCCACCGCCCTGGTCGATGGAGAAAAAGGGTCGGCCCAGCGTGGCGAGCAGCCCTGCGGCTGCCCGTTTCACATCCTCGTCACCGAGGCGCTCCGGCAGCGCGACCACCGCCCAGCCCGGCGCGGTCGGTACGGCCCGGGCCAGCCGCCGCCGGAGCGCATCGAGCACCGCCCTGGCATCCGGTGCCTCGAGCACCTGGCGTGCCGCGACCACGTTCGCCGCGGCCCACCGGTGCCCCTCCATCTCCAACGTGCACACCTGCGCCAACCGACGCGCCAACGCGCTCGGCACGACGACCCGCACCGGATCTGCGAACAACATGACGACCTCTTCCCGAGCCGCTGCCTGCCGGCCCCGCTTGTGGTTGGTGCATCCATCACCGCCCATTGCCACCGCCTGCCGGTAGCTGCTGTGCAGGGCCCGCAACGCGTTTGCATAACCCGCACAACGCGACCCGCCACCTCGCCATGACAGTCGGTTACCGTGACGAAGGTGGATGCCAGCGAGCGCAGACCAGCACCGACCCACCCGATGTGGCAGTCCCCGGAACTACGCGCTGCCGTCGCCCGCGACGACGCCGGAGCCGTCATCCGCCTCGTGCGTCAAGCCGCCGGTCTGACTCAGAGCGAACTCGGGCACCTGTGCGGATACTCCGGCTCGACGATCTCGCGCCTCGAACGCGCCCCACTGCACGACATCGACGTCCGCCGCCGACTGGCCCACGCCCTGTCCATCCCCGCGGTGATGCTCGGGCTCTCGGATGACCTCCGGCGACACGACGGCCGTGCCGCCCACACCTCGGCCGCGAGCAACCCCGAGGCCGATAGGCTCCGCCGATCAGGCGACGGCGAAGGCGGCGACTTCATGCGACGACGGACCTTCCTGGCAGGCGCAGCAGTGACTGCGGTCGCCGGCCTCACCGCTGGCTCCGGGCCGGTCCCGGCGACCAGTCTCGAAGCGCTGCTGCTCACCGGCGGCTCCATAGCTCCGCCGATGGCACCTGACGCGCTCACCACCGGACTCGCTGCGGCGAGCCGTGCCTACGCCGACAGCCGCTTTGCAGAACTCACCCGCGGGCTTCCCAGCCTGCTGTCCGGTCTACACATTGCCCGCGACCAGGCGACCGGCCGCCAGCGCGAAGCGCTCGCCGGCCACCTCGCCCGGGCGTACGTGCTCGCCTCGTCGGTCAGCACGAAGCTCGGCGACGACGCCATCGCCTGGGTACTCGCCGACCGCGCCCTGACCGCCTCCCGGGAAACCGGCAACGGGGTGGTGATGGCCGCCGCCACCCACACCGTCGCGATCGCCATGCGCCGCGAGGGCCACCACGACGGCGCCCTGCATCTGCTCACCACCACCGCCGAGGGCCTGGGCGCCGACTCCGGCGGAGCCGACGCGGCCCTCATCGCGGCGTACGGGAACCTGCTGTGCACCGCCGCGTACAGCAGCGCCCAAGCGGGCAACGCCCCGGCCGCCGCCGCATTCATCGACGAAGCCGCCGCAGCCGCCGGCCGGCTCGGCGGGACCACTGTGCCCGGCACCGTCGTGCCGCTGAGTCCGGCCACCGTCGCCATATACAAGATCGGCGTCTACACCGCACTCGGCGATACCGGCACCGCACTGCGTAGCGCCGAAACCGTACGACCGGCAGAGTTGCCCAGCACCGAACGGTACGGCCGCTTCTGCGTGGACACCGCCCGCGCTTGGACCCACCACGGCAAACCCGACCGCGCCGTTCAGGCCCTACTCTCCGCGGAACGGCACGCCCCCGAAGAGGTCAACCGCCCCTCGGTCCGCGACCTCGTGTCATCGCTGCTGTACGCCCCGACAGCAACCCCGGCAGGGCTTCGCGATCTCGCAACCCGCGTCGGCGCCACCACCTGACGGTCAGAACCTGCCTTAGCTCTTAAGCGCCACTGACAGGCCGAATCGACGGCAAGCCTTGGTGCTATCCTTCCCGACCGTCGGGAAGCAACTCGGCCGCCCGATGAGCCATGGTGGCAAAGATCCCGTCGACATCGGTCTCGCCTGGTGTCAGAAGGGGTAGCTCGACCGGCTCCGGCCCGCAACGAAATAACACCATCTCATGGAGGTTGCGGATACAAACCCACGAAAGGCGCATGGGTAGAATCCAGTCGAACAGTCCCCCGAAGTCGCCGCACAATTTCTTATCGCCTAGGTTACGTCTGTAGGTCTCAGTCGCCTCCATGGTCCCGTGAACTGGCTGCGAGAGTTTGCGATAGTACTGGTAGAAGGAGCCAATGCCTATTTCGACCATCATGTCCCGCATGCTTGGAAGCCGACGCAAGGACGAATAACCAACTGGCAGGCGCGCCTCAACCCCTGTCCTGAAATCCTTAATAGCGCAGGCCCTTCGCAGGTGCTTATCGCGAATCGCGGTATCGCCGATCTCCTTAGTGGCCGACTCCTCAAACCGCTCCCATT
Source organism: Micromonospora vulcania (assembly GCF_042658605.1). Classification (NCBI taxonomy): domain Bacteria; kingdom Bacillati; phylum Actinomycetota; class Actinomycetes; order Micromonosporales; family Micromonosporaceae; genus Micromonospora; species Micromonospora vulcania. The sequence goes on from NZ_JBHSQS010000005.1 coordinate 303,673, forward strand.
CGTGCAAAAGTGCTAGCCAGCGCACCTCGCCCATGAAGCGATCTGTTGGCTGGAGCAGCCAGATCGCGCGCACGGTGTGCTCCAGCGCCGCGCGCGCGCATTGCGTTGCCGCATTAGCCAAACCCATGTCGGTTCGCGCCATGAGGCACACGCCTTCAACTGATCGAACCGCAAGGCTTGCTAGATTCCACGCCTCTATAGGAGCCTCCCACTCCCCTGATGGGGTAGCGGAGATTCGCTTGCTAACGAAGGCCGAAGCACCCGCTTGGACAACTTCTGCGACGTCTAGCAGGGTGGGGTCGGGCATCTGAATCAGGGTCACGGCATTACTTTCAATGGTTGGAACCCCGGGCGCAACCGAGAAATGCGGGCGTGAGAACGCGCCGCACGTCGGCGTGAAAGGCTGTCCCGCCGGCTGACGGACCATCATGGGCGGCGCTGATGTCATCGACAGAGACCGGGTGAACCTCAGGGTTGTGGTGGGACCTGGCTCACCGCGCCACTGTACTGAGCCGTCCTACGGTCCGGCGGCCGTCAGCTCGTCGACGCGTGGTAGTTCAGAGGACAGGTACCACCGGTGATGCCTGCTACTGGCGTCGGGGCACTGGGGTCGACGCTCCGCCTAAGCGCAGTGATCGGTGGGCACCGTCGAGGAGTTCGGAGTAAGTGACCACCTTGATCCGGCTCAGGTGCGAATTGTAGGTGCGGATGGCCTCAGCAATTTCCTCGGCCGTGAGCTGCTCTCGGACAAACGCTGGGTCGCCGATGACTACGGTCATCGAGGCGCGGCGGCAGTCCACGCCGTACTCGGCGAGCAGCGCATGGCGTTGCTCGTCCAGGCCGCGCAGGTAGTTCATTGCCTGCACGACAGCCTCGTGTACCGGTGCTCCGACAACGGGCCGGCCGCGGTGGACGACCACGAGTTTCGGGATGTTCGCCTGTTTGATCTCGACGCCGTGCAGGGTTCCGTCCCCGCGGATGAGCGGGATGTCCAGCTGGTCACTAAGCGACAGCGCTCGCCGGGCCGCGGCACCCATGTACTCGCCGCCGAACACCCAGGTGTGTTGCTCGAGCAGTCGCTGGATGGCCGGTTCTCGGGTGTCCGGGTCGCGGATGAGACGGCGCAGGTCGCCCAGCGCAGCGGTCCGATGTCGGCGGATCACCAGATCGGCGAGTTCTGCGGCGTCGGCCAGCTCCGGCATCGCGCCGTCGGGCACCGCGCGCAGCCGGTCAGTGGCATGCTGGATCGCCTCGGCGTCTGACAGTCGAGCGGCCGGCGGCTGGGTGGACGGCCCGGCGTCGTTGACGGAGCGGGTTACAGCGAGCCGTAACGTCTGGCGCCGGCGCCGGGGTTGCTCTTCCGGCGCCAAGAATGGAGCGAGTTCGGTAACTGGATGCACACGCAACAGCGGTGCCCGGAAACGCCGCTGCTCGTGGGCGGGTTGCCAGGTGCGGCGGCGTGGAGTCATTATCGGCGGAGGCGTCGCGACGTCGATCCAGCCTTCGACCGGGCGCTCCTGGTCAACAACCGCCTCGCCGAGATAGATGACCGGCTTCCTGCCGCTGCTGTGAAAGATCCGCAATGGGATTCCGGAGCGCAGGTGTCCCAGAACGAGCCGGTTCTCAGAGCTAACCGGCTCCGCGGTGGGGGCGGTGTTGGTAATCTCCTCCGGCTTTCCGACGAAGGTCAGCGCACCGTCATCGGCCCACCGAAAGGTGAACGGTGCACCATTGGAGCCTGCCCCGAGGAATACGAAGGTATTGGGTGTCGTGCCGCAGCGCACGATCGCGCCCTGACGCTGGCCGCCGTAGGTGTCGTGCACGTCCCTGCGGCTGACCACTGCGCCGGGCTCGAGATTCCAGGCGACCGGCCATTCGAGGCGACCAGGCGTTTCAACCGCTCGCATCAGCGTCTGCCATGCCTCGTCAGAGATCTCGAGTAGCGGCACCGGCCGGGATTGAGCCCTGCGTGCGTACCGAGCCTTCGCGCTGGCGGCGATGCCCGATAGCAACCGCAGCGGGGCGGGTGCGCTCAGGTAGGTCTCGTCGAACCGGACGGCGATTCTTCGCGGGTCGCACCGCAAATAGAAGCGCCCCTCATTGAAGGTGTGGTCGGCGACTACAGCCGTGGTGTGACCGTGCGCGACGACGCCGCCATGGCGGCCCACGCGGATCAGGGCGACGGCGTCGCCCTCTGCGACCTCGGCCACATGGTGGTCATCTCGGCCGGTGCAATGCGATGTCTCCCAATCGCCCGGGATCGGCCGTGGCGGTGCCTCGTAGGCCCTCGACCCGTGGTCCACCGCCATCAACCAGTACGCCACCGATTCTCCTCGCCGTCTCGGCGCCAGAAGCCATCATCATCACCGCCGCGGTTGAAGCCGGCTGACGACAAGGCGTCACGATATCGGCAGGATCTGACACTCTCGAGGGGCGGATGTAGCCAGCGTCGGTGAGCACTTCGGTCGCGGCGACCTCTTCGCCAACCTGCACCCAATCTGCTCTCAGTTGCAAGGTCGGGCCAACCAACGGCTCCTTACCGCCTTGACCTGCGCACACTTCGCTGCCAGACAACATAGGGCGTTGTCGACTGCTGGGCAGAACCGCGGAGCACTCCGCGGGAAACAGGACGCCGAACTGACTCTGACCTACGGAAACGTGGAGCCGCAGGTAGGAGTGGGTGCAGTTGAGGGGTTTGGTGCCGTTGGACGCAGGTCAAGGCCGTTCAGGGCAACTCGCTACTGCCAAACCGCTCCCCCTCCCTGGGTTCCGAACCGATCCGCTCGGCCGCCGCCAGACAGTCGGCACGGCGGAGCCACGCCGCGTATCGCTACAGCTCGAACCAATCTCCCGCGCGAGCAGGATCACCGGTGCGAACAAACTCCTCGACCACCTGCCAGGCGCGATCGACATCAAGCACGAAGTCGGCGGTGAACTCAACCAGATCGTCCATCACCAGGACTTCCGCACTCGAGTCCCCGGGCTCATCCGCGACCAGCAGCGATATGACACCCGTACCCGACATTAGATGGATGACCGCCGCAGACCCCAGGAAACCCAGCGCGCATACGGAAAACTTGGCATCTCCCCGGACCTCAAGGTAACCCTGCCCCTGGGCACGCAACTCACTGAACCGCTCTACAAGGTCAGCGAAACCCGAGCGCTCAGTCGAAACGAACGTCCCAGACGTCGGGGACGAAGCGCTCCATAAGATGTCCACCCTGCCTCCTCAACCGCGCCCGCGGCTTCGGCTTCGGAGACCCCCAAGGTCCGCCGCCGACCGAGGGCGCGAGTCCGATGGCGACCCCGGCGGTAGGCCAGGTTGCCACGGGCGCCGTTGGACGCAGTTCAAGGCCGTTCAGGGCAACCTGCTGCTCCAACCTGCTCCCCCTAAACAGGCTCGCACCGGGCCGCCGACCGATCGTGAGATGCCGGCCCAGTGCTTTGGTTGGCACCAGCGCTGGCTCCCGCAGCCGCAGCAGTCAAGCACGCTCACGATCGCCGCGCCTTGTCATCGGGGAAACAGCGCGCCGCCAGGTTGCCGGAGACGTTCGCCCACTGTCGATGGGACTGTCGTAACCAGCGCTTAGGCTCGCACGGTGAGCATGAACGGCAACTGGCTGCGCGTTTCGTCGGACGAACTGGAGCAGGCGAGAACTGACCTCGGCTGGGCCTGGGTGGCCCACTATCTGCCAGGCGTCCAGACCTTCGTCGCTGCAGCCGCCAGGGATGGCGCCGCGGTGATCTGCTGGCTTGACTGATCGGCGGCTCAGCCACTGGAGCGCCGGTAGCGCTCATGTCAGACCGTCGAAACGCAATCGAAGTGACCGTCAGGTGTGGCTCTTGACCGAGACGATAAAGGGGTGGGTAGTGTGTACCCATGACACGCGTTGACTTCCGGCACCTCGCGAGCTTCCTCACCCCATGCCACGCCGCCACGGTCGACGACCCGGCCGAACTGAACCGTCTTGCCGGCCTGGTCGACACCGACACATCCGAGTGCATCGCCGGCTTCATCTCACAAGCCGGCCGGGTGCTCGGTGAAACGGTGAAATCGGGTGAGACCGTCCTATACGAGAGCGACATCACGCTGGACGCCGACGGTGACTGGGAGCCCGGAACCCCGACCCGAATGTGGATCTTGACAGCCGGCACTCGTCCGGAGGACGTATTCGACGACGCCGCCCGCGTCTTCCTGGCCCAAAGTCTGCGCACCGGAGCCGCCAGCCAGTTCTGTGGATGGCGGGACCGGGTTGTGGCAATCGTGCCCGAGGAAGTCGGCCCCAAGGAGTCGAAGATCATTCGCACCATGCCAGGCGGGGGTATTGAGGTCGTGCACACGTACAACGTTCTTGATGCCTACGGCACCTACGCCCGATGGGTCACCGACCTTGCCCTGGAGTACGGAAGCGGTGACGAGGCAATTGCTTCTGACACACCCCGACCGCCCGGCATGGCGCGATCGGTCGTGAGCGCATGGCTGATGCGCGAGGCGGGCGAGGCACAGCTCCAGCAAGCCCGCCACTCCCTGAAGTTCGGCTTAGCGGGGTACTCGCGGATGCCGAGTGAGGAGTTGCCGATCGCCGAACTCGCCCGTTCCCTTTACACCGACCGCGCGAACTTGACGAAGGTCATTAAGGCGGCCGAAAAGGATGCCAGGATCACCGGGATCCTCGACGCTATCGCGTCCGGGGACACCGACCGGATCATCACGACTCTTCGCAACGGGTAGAACGGCCGGACCTCTGCCGAGCTCAGACGGCTGTCCGAGCCGGGGCCGCCATGGGCCGTCGGCGGCAGCTGGGGCGGCGCTTTGGGAGGCGTTCGGGTGTAGGGCCATTGGGGTGGTGGGCTCCTTCCACGGCACGGCTTCTCGCATCACGCGCGGTGAGCAGTGTCCTGTCGGGCGCACCAGCGGAAGCGGACATCTTGTGTGGCTCAGCCGTGTTGCCCGGAGGCTGCGGCAGCACGGGGGTGGGCCGCCCGCTCCATGCCTGCCGCAACATCGGCGACACGCGCTCAGACAGTCATTCGGCCCTGCGGGTCTGCGTCAGCCAGCGAGACCGCCCCAACTCCCGGATCCGCTTCATGTTGGCGCCAGACGGTGCCTCGTCAATGCCCTGTTTGTCGGCTAGACATGATCGTTAGCAGGGGTGGAAACTCACACAATGGCTCCGGGTTCGCACAGTGCAGCGCCTAACGCGGTCGGGTATCAGCATCAGACCTGGTGGGCGTTGGTGGAGCTTCTGGGCTCCGGGGCTGACAGACCGGACGCGTCCATCAGTCTTGAGTTGCATGACGACGTCGCCTGGGAAGCGGACAACAACCCGACTCATCTGCTCCAAGTCAAGCATCACCAGCTGACACACCGGGCACTGACCGATACCTCGCCGGACGTTTGGCGAACGTTGAAAGTATGGATGGATACCGCGACGCCGGGCGACGCGTCCGGGCCGCAGCTGCTCCTGATCACGACCCAGACAGCGGCTGCTGGAACAGCGATCGCCGCCCTGCGGCCGGAGACGCTCGACGAGAAGACCGCCCTCATCGGGCTGGAAGCTGTGGCTAGAGACACGACCTCACAACAAACCAAGGCGGCACGGGAGCAGTTCCTCGATCTGAGTCCGGCAGACCGCCGAGCCTTCCTCACGAGGATGCGCGTGATCGATGGATCGCCGCACATCCATGACGTGCCCGCGCTGGTTCGCACGCACCTTCACTGGGCGCTGCCGACGGGGCACGAGGAGTTGTTCTTAGCGATGATCTGGCGCTGGTGGGACGAGCAGGCACTGGCCATGTTGCAGGGCAGGCTCTCGAGCCTCGATGTCGGCGTGGCGCGTTCGGCGATCGCCGACATCCGCGACCAGTTCACCAGCGAGAGCCTGCCGACCCTGGTCGAGTTGCTGGACGTCGATGGCGAGACGGTCGCCGCGGAGTACCGGACCCATACGTTTGTGCAGCAGATGCAGTGGGTTGCCTATCCGCCGCGGAACCTGCAGAAGGCGATCGTGGACTACTACCGCGCTTACGTCCAAACGGTGCGGTGGCTCGACGAGGACCTCATCGGTGTGGCTGAGCTAAACAGATTCGAGGCCGAGCTGGTCGATGAGTGGGATCGTGAGTTCGACTGGATGCTTGACACGCTCGATGACGACGCGGACGAGGCCGCCAAGCAAGAGGCTGGCAAGCAGATGCTGCGGCAACTTCTCGCGCAGACGGGCATCAGCGTCCGTGCGCGTTACAACGAGCCGTTCTTCGTTCGCGGCAAGCGCCACGTCCTAGCTGATGCCGGCCGGATCGGCTGGCACCCCGACTTCGAGAGCCGTATCGAGAGGCTGCTGCAGGTCGCCGCATGAGCGGGCACATCACCGTCTTCACGCAGAGCGACGCCCCGGGGGATCTGTGACGGCGTGGATTGACCGGCCGCCAATCACGGCGGCGATGCTGAACCCCGCGCTGATCGCGTCGATCCTTGCTACCGCCGCTGACGGGTACCGCAAGGAGTCCGACCGGGCGATGCCGTGGCCGATGGCCTTCATCATCGTCCCGTTAGTCCTGCACCGCGGCACCCGCCAAGCGCTGCCTACCTCGGTCAGAACTCACCTCGCGACGTGGACCTCCCGCAATCCAGTGTTGCGCGCCGGATTCCCGCCCCGCGCCCAGGGTCTTGTTGAGCCGGTGAGGGAGGGGGTGCGGTTCGGTCTCACCCACGGTGCCCTCACCCTCGAGGGGAACGCGTTACGAGGTAGGACGCGTCGACCAAAGGGGTTTCAGATGCCCGACGAACTTGCGGACATCCTCCGCAGGGCGAGCTTTGTTGGCCGTTGGTTGGCCAAGATTGACAACACCGCGACAGTATTTGCCGTACTCGGCGTGACACCCTGACCACTGTGCAGCTGCTCGCGATCATCCTCTACAGCACCCACGGACGTCGGCGCGTCCTCAACTTCACCACCGGCGCGCTCAACATCGTCACCGGGGAGTCCAAGACGGGAAAGAGTGCTCTGCTCGACATCGTCGAGTACTGCCTGGGTCGCGATACGTTGCAGATGCCGATTGGCCCGATCACCAGCACCGTGTCCTGGTACGCGGCGTTGTTCGAGCTGGACAGCGGTCGAGCGTTCGTCGCGCGACCCGCACCTGATGTAGGCAAGGCATCTACCCAGCGCGCGATGTTGGAGTTCGGTAGCGACCTGGCCCCGCTAGAGTTCGATGACCTCGTCGTGAACGCCGATTCGGATGCTGTTCGGGAGCAACTCGGGCGCCGCATTGGCATCGAGGAGAATCTGCACGAGCCGCCGGTAGGGTCGGCCCGGTACCCGTTTGAGGCGCACATCGGTCACGCCGCGTTGCTGTGCCTGCAGCGGCAAGGCGAAATCGCCGCCCGCGACTCGCTGTTTCACCGCCAAGGCGACCAAGGCATGGCGCAGACCCTCAAAGACACCATCCCGTACTTCATCGGCGCCGTACCGCGCGACCAGGCACTCAAGCGCGCCCAGCTCGCCGCCGCCCGTCGCGAGCTGCGGCGCACGGAAACAACCTACCGGCAAACACTTCGGGCAAGTGAGGCCGCCGACGCGGGCCTAGCGACACTCTGGCGCGAGGCATACGCCCTCGGCATGGTCGACACCCCACAACCGGCGGACCGCTCCACCACAGTCGGCATTCTGCACACCGCCGTCACCGCAGCGGTCAGCGCCCCGGAAACACTCGACTCCGAGACCGCCAACCGCATAGCCGGGCTGCAGCGGGAGCGCGACCAACTCCGTGACCAGCTACGCGCCCTCAACGCGGAACGAGACGTGCTCCTACAGCAGAACGACACCGAGACCGACTTCGCCGGGGCGGTCCGCCTCCAGTCCGCGAGGCTGGCAAGCCTCAACCTGCTCGGACTGCCCACCAACGGCAACACAGCAACTGCCACCGACACCATCGATGATGCACCGCCCTGCCCGCTGTGCGGCTCGCAGCTCACCGAACCAGACCCCTCACCAGAGCAACTACGGCAAAGTCTGGTACAGCTCAACAGCCAGCTCAACGGCATAGACGCGGCACGACCCGCCCGGCGCGCCGCCCTGCAGGCGCTCGACGAGCAGGCCACCTCACTGCGCAACCAACTCAGAGCGGCCGAGGGGGTCATCCAGGCGCTCACAGCAAGCCAGACGGTCACCGAACAACTTCCCGACACCGCACGCAGGGACTTCACCCGCGGCCGTATCCACGCGACGCTCGCCGCGCTGCCTGGCAGCTCGGACGCCGAGCTGGCGCGACTCCGCCGTCAATACGAGACCACCCTCGGGCAGGTGCAAGCGCTCGAAGCGGAGCTCGACCCGGCCGAGGAACGCGAACAACTCACCTCACGCCTGGTGTCCATCAGCCAGGACATGACCCGGTGGGCCGACCGCCTCCAGTTGGAACACCGCGGTGGGAGCGTCCGTCTCGACCTGAACCGCCTCACCGTCGTCACCGACACCGAGCAAGGCCCGGCACCCCTATTCCGAATCGGTAGCGGTGAGAACTGGGTTGGCTACCACCTCATCACCCACCTCGCGCTGCACCGCTACTTCGTACGACAGCACAGACCAGTCCCCCGCCTGCTCATGCTCGACCAACCCACCCAGGTGTGGTATCGATCCGAGGTCGACCCAAAATCGGGCACACCCGGCCAGGACACCGACCGGGAAGCAGTCGGTCGCCTCTTCCGACTGATCTACGACGTGATCGTCGAGCTGACACCCAACATGCAAGTCATCGTCTGCGACCACGCGAACCTGCCCGAGGCTTGGTTCCAGGACTCCGTGGCGCACAACTGGCGAGGCGGAGAAAAACTCATCCCCCAAGAATGGATCGACGAAACACTACCCCGCTAAACCTACCGAAAGCAGTCGCCTCGAACGTGACTTCGTCGCTGCCATAGAGACAACGGCTCTCAGCTCCTGCCGAGATGTCGGTAACCCGTTGCGGCTGCAGAGTGTGATACCCCGACTCATGGGCCGAGCCAGCGCGTGGTCGGCTACCTCGACCTGCTGTCGAACCATCGGAAGGAACCGGATGCGACCGGGGCAACGGACGACCAGGTTACTACTCTTGGCCGTCACCGCGAACATTCTTGCTGTACTGGTCGGCGCTGCCACAAACGTTGCCACTGGCGTCCTGCCCGAATCGTGGCAGCCCTACCTGTGGCTAGCATGGCCGATACTCGGCGTCTTGGTTGTTTGCGCGGTCGTTCTGGCTGTCCATGTTCATGGGCTGACCAGGCCGTCAACGACGATTTCTATCGAACGAATGGGATACCACCGAGACGCCATGTGCAAGCAGGTTCGACGAATTTGGATTAGCGGTGTGTTGGATCGCTCACTGTACCGCCAAACACTCATCGAACTCGGCCTGCAACAGCGCCTCGACGCACGAGAGTACCCGTGGGATGTTCTGGTCGAACGCATCGACCACCGGCCTGCGACGCTGAAAGCAGGCGCCGACCTCGCCGCGTTACTTGAGGACTACGGATCGTTGCTTATCCTCGGCGCACCTGGTGCTGGCAAGACCACCATGCTTCTAGAGTTGGCGAAGCGACTGCTTGAGAGTGCGGACGTAGACAAGGCAAGGCCTGCACCCGTCGTTTTTCAGTTGGCGTCATGGGCGGCGAGCCGAAAGCCCCTAATCGAGTGGCTCGTCGATGAGCTGACTGGGAACTGGTATGGACTGCGCCGAGACATCGCCGAGGCGTTGATTGCCGAAGATCGTATTTTGCCGATGCTCGATGGGCTAGACGAGGTGGTGCATGTTCACCGAGCCGCGTGTGCACGGGCTATCCAGGCGTTCCATGCCGACCACCGGCTGCTGCCCCTCGTTGTCACTAGCCGGGCGGCCGATTACGACGTCCTCGGGTTTGGGCTTGAACTGCCAGTGACTGTGCTAGTTCAGCCACTCAGCCGGGCGCAGGTTGAAGCATATTTGGACCAGTTCGGCTTGCCGCTTGCGGGGGTACGTGAAGCGCTGCGCATCGACCCATCACTGTGGGAACTCCTACAGAATCCGTTTATGCTCAGCTTGACGATCTCGACGTATGAGGGACTCGCGGCGAGCGATCTGGCAACTGGGAACTCCCGCGATGATCGCCGCAAAAGGTTGTTCGAGGCGTTCATCAGTCGGGCGTTGCGCCGGAAGTCGAAATTGCGCAAGGCGCCGACGCCGGATCGAGCGGTGCGCTGGCTGAGCTACATAGCTCGAGACCTTGGGCAACGTTTTGAACAAGTGTTTTCGCTGGAGGCCGTCAATCCATCCTGGTTGCCAACGAAAGTCATGCGCCGAACGGCCGTGGCAGCGTCAGCGATCCCGGCGGGAGTGCTGGTCTGCACCACGAGCGGCCTCATGATTGAGCTACTCTTTGGCCGTGCGATTGGTTGGGCGATTGGGGCTCTGCTCGGAATCGGATTCGGCGGCATCATGGCCGCCGGCGAGGGAACACACCTACCAGGCGTGGATCGACCTACCCGCAGCGGGCATATCAGGATCCTAATCGGTCAGTGGTGGGCTACTGCCGCGGCACTCGGAACGATTCTCGGATTACTGTCGTGCTGCATCGGCCTAGCACCTGGCGCGATTATCGCTACGGCCTCCAATCACCGATTCTCAGAGGTGCTGTGGCTCAGCGCCGGCATCGGTGGAGCAATAGGTGCAACACTCGGTTTGCTGGTCGCGTCCCTCGTCGTCAAACCATTCGGCCGCAAGGTATCGGAGCATCTCCCGCCGGGTGCCAGCATCAACGTGGCGGTCTGGTCTACCCTTGCGTTGGCGATCTGCGTTGGACTGCCTTCGGCAATCGCGCTCGGCGCCTGGCACGGAAGGCCCGGCGCAATGGCTGGCCTCCTGCTTGGCGCGACTGCCGCATATTTGACCAGCGGCCAGGCGTTCGTACTGTATTGGGTGGTCCGGCTCATGCTGGCTCACTCTGGGCTCGGCCCGCTCCGCCTATTGACATTTCTCAATTTCGCAAGTACCGCCATGATCGTGCACCGCCTTGGCGGTGGATACCTATTTCACCACCGGTTACTACTGGAATACTTCGCCCAGCTCGACCTGAGCGGGGTTCCTGCCAGGTATACGGCAGGAGCTCTGCCCAGCACCGACCTGCGACCGGAGCGCCTCGTCGATTACGCAGTAACGGTTGCGGGTCACTCGCCTGACAACGCGGCGCGAGCGCTCGCCTTCGCCGCCGGGCGGATGCGGCCGGAACAGTTTGCGCCCGCCGCATTTGAAGTCGCACGCCAAATGGACGTTCGAGACGAAAGCAGGATGGATGCCAAGATCCCCCGGGCGCACTCCAGACGCTCCAGCTTTAGCCCACGGGCAACTATGCGAGCTAGGGCTACCTGCGAGATTTATGAACTGGTGGTGGCGTCCGAGCACCCGGAGTTTGGCCCGGCCGCCGCTGTCGGCCGAGCAGAACTGATCCTTTTCCTTCGACAGATGCGAGACCCATCAGGTGATCCCTACTTCCGGCAGCAGGACGTAATCAACGACCTACAGCGGGCCGCCGAGTCGGGTCACCCCGTTTGGTCAACACGTGCCGCTAGCCTGTTGGCTGAACTAAAGAACACCGACGAACTGGACGCTAAACGATCAAGGCTGCAAGTTGCCCTCGGCCGGAGATAGAGACGCGAAGGCACGACGAATCAAGCCGGGCAATCCAGCGGGAGATCGCCGAGCGCGCTACGCCACGCGCGACACCGCCGGGGACGAGCCGATCACCGTGCGACCCGTTTACGTACAGGGTTGCGGTAGCACCGCTCCAGCGCGGGGCCGTCAGCCATCTGCCCACAGATGGTCATGTAGCCGCAGTGGGCGTGGGCCTGCTGGCAGCGGTGCCACAGGCGATCCTCCGTCACCGCTCGGCCGGTGCGCCCGCATCGACGCGCCTAACGATTCGCCCCACGGCGTCCCGGCCTGATCGTCGAATGCCCACGCCGGGTCGTAGCGGTCGGAGTACGCCTAGACGGCACGCAGGGCGTAGCGCTCGGTGGCGTCGGCCTCCCCCGGGCAGCCAGGCGAGGAGGTCGCTGGCGTAGTAGGAAGTGCAGGCTGGTTGAAGGTGCAACTGCCGCCGATCTCGTCCATGTCGTCGGGGCGTATTCGGAACCAGGTGTCCTCAGCCTCGGTAATCGCGGCCTTGGCCTGTTCCGGGTTAACGAGTGCAGCGCTGACGGGTAACCAGACGGCCGAGGTGCCGCCTGTCATCGTCCACCGCCACGAGAGCAGGAGACCCCATGACACCAGCACCGCTGCACCTGGTCACCGACCAACCCGACGCCACCGAAGTGCCGCCGGGCCGCCGCGTGCCGCAGTGGGATGTTCCAATGCCCCTGACCGGGCCGGACACCGCCCCGCCGCCGATCCCGGTCGACGCGTTCCCCGCCTCGATGGGCGACATGGTGCGGCCACAGGCGCGGCCGGGTAGGCACCGGGGCCAGCCCCGCCGATGGACGCGAAGGCGGTGCTGGCGGAGCTGACCGGCGCGAAACTCGACGCCACATGGCGTGGTGCAGGACGAGGACAACGGCCCCCACGATCTGCGCGGCCCGCCCGAACGGCTACACGTTCCGCGCCTCCGCCCGACCTACGAGGGGGGCGACACCGAATCCGAGAAGTACGGCATCGACCGCGGCCTTCTGATTGAGGTGTGGCGGCCCGCCGATGATGCCGACCGGCGGTCGAAGTTCATCCAGGACACACTCAAGATGCCGATGACGTGGTTGAAAGCTGTCGGCGGCAGTGTTGTCGCCGGAGGTGGACTTGCCGCTGCCGTCTACGCTTTCTTGCGTGGACGGACCGAGCCAGACGCCGAAATCGGCGACCGGATCGAGATTCCTGACGCTCCTGCTGGCACACGTCGCGGAGCAGCCCGTCGACCCGCCAACGGTCAAGGCCCTCATGATGAACGCCGACGAGGCCGGACTGACCGATCAAGACGTCGGAACCGCGTGGCAGATCCTGGCAGCCGTCGAACGGATCACCTTCACGAACCGCGAGCCGATTACGTACTCGATCGCCATCCTGCTCGCGACGCGCCTCGGCCTCGTCAACGAGTCATTGATCCAGGATGCAGCAAGGTTCGCCGCCATTGCATCGGCTACCGGCCTTGATGGGTACGCCGCCGCGACGTTCGACGGTCTCGGCCACATGCTCGACCGACTCGTCCGCGATCAAAACGATCCGGCGCAGCGGAGTCTGGCCACAGCGGTGCTGGTCGGGCTGAGTAACGGAATCGCGATCACCCCTGGCAAACAGGACGTATCTGGCATCGCCCGTCTGCTCGACCTCGCCGGTGCGCCCTTCGGACTGATCACGCAGGCATATGCACTGTCACTTGCTAAATTGGAGAGCCCCGCCCCGTCCAGCGGTCACTTCCTCCAAGCTCTCTGGCTCGCCCAGCGGTCCCGATGGAAGCCAAGCTCGCGGCTCGCGATCGCCGTCGCCCTGATCGAGAGAACGGCAGCCCGCGAGGCGGACGTTCGTTTTAGCGTTCTCTCGCACATGATCGAAGACGTCGCCCTGTCCGAACTCGACGACGGCATCCGCGAGAGCCTTGTCGGTTTCATCACCAAACAGCTACCGACCATTCCAGCCAGGCAGGCGCTTGTCCTCGGCGAGCATTTGGCAGACATGAACGCTTACGTGCCCGACGCCTGTCAGGCGCGACTACACCTCGCGTGCGCCCGGATGGCCTACCGATGCAACAAACTGACGACCGCCCGAGACCATGTGTACCAGGTGCTGGCACTGTTTCCGGAAAGCGAAGCGGCTCCAAAAGACATCCGGGTCGAACTGTACAACGCGCTCGGCCTGGTCGAATTCCGCGATGGGCATTCGGAATACGCCGAGCAGCTGTTACGTGAGGCCTTCAATATCAGCGCACATGACCCGAATCTAGCGGAGAATGCCACCCAGGTCAGGGCGAACCTCGACGCCCTTCTGGCCATACGTGGCTCATCCGCCGAACCATTCGGAAGGGCGGCATCCACGACGCGCACGAACATGATGGACCTGCTGGCTGAGTCGAGTCGACTGCATGCGGCCGGCGACCTGACCGGTGCCGAGAACACAGTCCGACGCGTCCTCGAGAATGCGGAGGACGATCCGACTTACGATTTCGAGCGCCTGCGCGCCTTGACGATCCTTGCCTCGGTCAGCCGGTCCCGGCGTGACCATCTCGACGCGTCCGCACACGAACTGCAGGCCGTCACGATGCTGACCGACACCCTCGCGACCCTGCCGGCTGGTACCGACCACGCTGACCGAGTCCGCTACTACGAGCAGGTCGAGTCATTTACCGACCGGGCGCTCCTCGACGCTCTCAGCGCCGGCGACGTGCCGGCCAGCCATGCGGACGAACTATGGCAGGCCGTGTTTCGGTACCGCGAGATTGAGTCGGCATGGTTCGAGGCGGTCGTTCAAATCACCCGCACCGAGCACGCCGGCTCCGCGCAGGGACAGCTACTGGACGAGTACTTTGCATGCTGCGCGGGGATTGGCGCGCTCGAACTCGACGGCCCAGGCGACCTCGATCGGCACGAAGCTGGCCTCGGGACCAGCGCGGCGGCGTTCTTTGATCGACTCAGGCCGCTGTACAGCCGCCGTAGCAAACTTGAGGCCGGGCTGAGCGGCGTAGTCCCGCTGACACGGGCCGCGAGGCGACGACTCGCGATGTCGCCGGAGGACGTACGTCGCCAGTTACGGGCGGACGACGTACTGCTCGACATCGTCAAGTGCTCACCAGCGAGCGGCCCCCAGTGCGCGACCCTCGTCGGGTTCGTGATTCGTCGCAACCAGCCGACCCGGATCGTCGAGCTCGGGGTCAGCGCCGCAGCCAAGGCTGCCTTCGGCAGGGACACCTACACCGTTACAGACGGTGTCCTGGACCGCTTGGCAGACGTACTCAGGGTCGAACTACCGCCGGATCGAGTTGGCCGTCTGCTGGTGATTCCTGACGGCCCGTTCCGCGAGCTGAGCATCGACAGTCTGGCCTTGGCCGACGGCCGTTGCGTCGCCGATGTAACCACCGTGGTGTACCTCGGCACCGCCGCAGACCTCGTTGGCCGGACTCCTTCGCCCACAACAGGGCGGCCGGCGACCGTCATCGGGGCTCCGGACTTCCGGCCACCCAGTGCCATCCTCCTGGACACCCGGCCGTACGCACCGCTGCCGGGTGCCAAGGCAGAGTGTCACTGGATCGGCCAGGCGCTCGGTATTGCCCCGATCACCGGAAAATCGGTCACCGAGACGCTGGTCGTGACCGCCGCTTCCACTCGGCCCGGCATTCTCCACATCGCTTCGCATGGGTACTACATGGGCCACATCGAGTGGCGGAGCCCGGACGACAACGGCGGCTGGCTGCCGCTGCTGACGCCGTCGCAAAGCATCGTTGGTAGATCGTTGGCGATGCGGGTCACCGATCCACTGCTTGCCACTGGCATCGCTGTCTCGGGTGTGAACGACTGGTTGGCCGGAGCCGCACCGGATGCCGAACGCGGCCGGGGCCTGGTGACCGCACGGGACATAGCTTGGCTTGACCTGCGCGGCACCAAGGTAGTCGTGCTATCCGGCTGTCGTACCGGCTCGGGCACGTCAAGCCGGTACCGGGGCGTCGTCGACCTACGATCGGCGCTGGGGATCACCGGGGCGGAGGCCGCGATTCTGGCGCTCTGGGACGTGCCTGACCTAGCCACAGCCGTGCTCATGCGGCTGCTGTACGACACCGCCGCCGGGCAACAGGGACAGTTGAGCCCGGAGGCCCTACGACAGGCAAAGATCCGGATCCGCGACATGACGGTCAGCGCGCTCGGCGAGCATCTCTCGACCTTCGGCGGGACGCTGCTCCAAGACGACCCTTATGTAGACGAGGTTCTCCGACTTCCCGGCGGAACCAGGCCATTCGGTGAACCGCGATACTGGGCGGGCTTCGTTTGGTACATGCTGCCCGGCGACCGCAAACCTAAAGGAGAGGCAGATGCAGTACTCCGTTGAGTACGTCGGCGACCATGAAGGCGCGTACGAACTGGTACGAGCATTGCGTTCGGCCGGCGTCACGGTGGATTGGACCCCACCCGATCGGGATCGTGGATCGGTTATTGAGGAGCTAGCACTCGCCCTCATCGCGAGCGGCGCCTACGACGTCATCAAGACCGCGGGAGGCGCGGTGGTCCAACGGTTGACGGGCAGGCGCATCAGGATCGATCCGAGGCCTGACGTCCCTCGCGACGACGGAACAAACGACCCGCCAGGCGCAGTCTCCGGGCGATGACAGCGGCGACGCGGAGGTCCGGTCCTCCTTGAGAACAGTGCGAGCGCCTTAGGGACGAGGGCCTGCTCGACGTCGGCGCACTCAGCCAAGCCGGGTACAACAGCGATCACGAGTACTTCGTCCATCACGCCAGGCTGGACGGGATCACGTGGTTCGGTCGGTCGTTTCTGGTCTTCGTCGAAGATCCCCGCGACCACGACACCTGGACAGGCACCGGCGGGTTGACTGCGAGGATCTTGATCCCGCCCAGCGTGGGACACCCGAACGGCGCCACGCTGCCGAGTCGGCAAGAGTGCCGTCCAGCCGGCCTACTCGCTGCTTCTCCTGTTGAATCGAGTAGGCCGCAGCGCACGCCAGATGTTGCGGCCCAACGATGCAGTCAGAAACACGCGTTGCCCTGGGAACGGGAGCCGCTACAGTCGCTGGACGTTATCGCACCTCCGCACTCTGAACAGGACAGAGGCCGCGCCCGCAAATCCTCAGCAAGCGATCACAGCAGTACCGTCCTGCGACCAAATATTGATCTTCAAAAGCAGGAAATTGCAGGTCATCGGCCTGCGACAATGCAGTTAGTTGACGTTTAGGAAACCGATGCTCTATCCCCTGAGCTACGGGGGCGCGAGTGGTCAGTGTAACGACCTGCGGGTTGACCCGCGTTGGCAGGGAGTAGCCCTCGTCGACCTGCGTTGACCCGGCGAACCGCCCCGACCGACGACCACCCGCGGATCACACCAGGCGGGTCAGCGACCATGATCGTTGACCCCGGTTAACCTGAAGTGGCGCGGATTGACCCGGCCTGACTTCCGCTGGAGACCACACGGCGACCACATCGCCAAGATCAATAATGGCCCATCCGCGAGCCCACCTCGCACGCCACGCCTCATTGCCCGCTCATGGGGACCCGCGACACTCACATGCTGAGGGCGCGTTGAAGCGCTGCGGGCGATAGCCATCGCTGGCCGTCGATTAGCGCGCGAGCTCGTGATAGCTGATGAAATCCGGCTGCGTCCCGGTAAATCCACGCCCGTCCCCCGTCGCCCGAGCAGCCACCGAGCAGCCACGGATCAACCGCCGCCCCGGTTGACGTCAGCCAGGGCGGCACCGGGCGCCCGATCGATCGGCTCGCATGTCGACCGCCTCGGCCAGAAGTCGCCTTACGCCGCGCGACGGGTCTAGACACGCAGCGTCGTGGCCCGGCTGGCTCTACACGTGACTCAGGTGACGGACCGGCACGCCAGCCTCCGGCAAGACGCGGTTCGACTGCGGCCGAACGGCCCGGTTTCAGAGTGCAGTCGCCGCCCTTCTTCGCTGTGGTTCCACAAGATCCGGACCATCCGCTCACCCTGGTGAGGGCGGGTGAGGGCGGGTGGATAGCTCTTATTTCACCTAGTAAGATCAGGCTCATGTCGGATGGACCCGTGCGCATCACCGGGCCCCTCCTGGCCGTTCTCAACGCCCTCCTCGACGCAGACGACAAGGAACTGCACGGGTGGGCGATCATGAAGGCGACTGGGAAGAGCGGCCCCACCATTTACAAGATCCTCGAACGGCTCGCCGAGTCCCGGTGGGTGACCTACCGCTGGGAGGACGACGCCAACACCGAACCGGGCAAGCCCCGCCGCCGGTACTACAAGCTCACCCCACACGGCGTGACCCGCGCCCACGCGCTGATCGCCGCCCGGCAGCCGAAGCCCGCACCGACGGTGCGCACCCGGCTTGCCTTCGGCTGGTGCGAGGCGTGAACCGTTGGGAACTAGTTGTCGGCGTCATCCTCGGCCTGCTGGTCAACGAGATGACCGACCTATCACCGTGGGCAGCCCGCCGCCTGGTTCGCTGGGCGGCCTACCAATGGACCAGCGACCCGGATGTCGCTGCCGGGTACGCCGAGGAGTGGGCCGCGATCATCGACGAGCGGCCGGGGAAGCTGTTCAAACTGCTGACAGCGATCCAGTTCTGTGTTGGTGCGACAAAGAGAGCCACGCCCAGAATCTTCATCCCGCTGAGGGAACGCGTACTGCGTTCGCTCAGCGGGGCAGGCCTGGGGAGTTACGCCGTCGCTGTGGCCTGCGTTGGATTCGCGGGTGGAGTCGTTGGCGGCGGTGTGGCAGTCTATTTAGGTCAGATCGATGCAGAGACCGCGATGATCTTTCTGCTCAGCGGGACAACGGCTATCCTCGTCGCCAGCCTGTTCATTCTCGCGCCGGCGTCGCGGGGAGCGCATCGCAGGTCAAGGTTCGTCCGAAGGTAGGTCGCCCGAACGTCAGGTGTGCCGCTCTGCGCCGAACAGGGTGTCGTTGTCGCAGCGGCGAGCTGTGGGATGGTCAACTCCTAGGCCGTCTCCCGAGCCACGCCCCACTAGCTTGATCTTTAACCTGTGCGGCGTGGCCTTGAGTTGTTCGGGGTCTTCGTTTTCTTCGTGGCGCCTTTTGCTTTTGTGCTGGTGGCGGCGGTGACGATGTGGACGTCGTGGCGGGGTGCCGGGTGGCGGTTGCGTAGTCCGGGTGGTCGGCCGGGCCCTGGCCGGGAGGGTTTCGGTGCGCGGGCGGGGTTGCCGGCTTTGGTGCGTAGGTGCCGAAAGCCTCGGCGGACGCGGGCGGGTGTGAGTCGTTCGGGTGGTGCTGGTCGTTCCCAGGGCCGGCGCAGGTCGGCGACGGCGCCTCGGGCGAGGCGTAGCTGGGTGTAGGCGGCCAGCACGAGCCAGGTCCAGCGGTCGGCGGCGTGTGGGTCTCGTAGCTTCGGGTTGGTCCAGCCGAGGGTTTGCTTGAGCATGCGGAAGGTGTGCTCGATGTCGAAGCGGCGCAGGAACGCCTGCCAGAGCAGGTCAACCTCGGCGTCTGTGGCGGTTGCTTGCGACCACCACAGCCAGACCGGTTTCGCGGTAGCACCTGATGGCAGCCGGTCGACGGTCAGCAGGATCACGGTGCCCTCGATGATCGGCAGCGGGCCGTGTTGGGCGGTCCAGGCGGTGCGGTGGGTCAGCCTGGGGTGCAGTCGGTGCCAGGCCCGTGCGGTCGCGGTGCCGTAGAGACGGGTGTCGGTGCTCGTGGCGACGTCCGGCTCGCCCCAGCTGCCCGGGTCGCCGAAGATGAACTCGCCGCCATGCCGTCGTGGGCGGCCGGTGGTGGCCGGCAGCCGGGGTGGCGCGGGCCGGCGCAGCACCCGGTCCGAGCGCATCCGCACCAGAACCCGAACCGGCAGATCGGTCAGTAGGAACGCCAGCCGGGGCCCGTCGTAGCCGGCGTCCGCCACGATCCACACGTCCGGATCACCGGGCTGCCACTGCCCGGCAGCGATCAGCCGCCGCACCACGTCGCGCAACTGGCCGGCGGTGACCGTGGCAGCGTCATCGCCGGGCGCCAGCCGGCGGGCATCCAACGGCGCGGTCCACGAGGTGCGCCCGGCCTCCAAGGCGGTGACGAACGAGTACGGCCAGCCCGGAACCCCAACGTGGGTGTCCTTGCCGCGCCCGTAGGTGTGACACAGCACCCGCTGCGGGCAGGTGTGCGCCTCCGGCCGCAACCAGCACGTCACGTCCACCGCCAGGACGATCCGCCCGTCCGCGGCCCGCGGCAAGGGCACCGCCGCCACCGCGGTCCGCAGCCGCTCGACGTCGATCCGGCCGCGATTCAACGCCGCATACAGCGAACCGTGACCGCGGCGATGCTCACCCACCAGCGACAACTCCACCAGCGACCGCACCGGCGCATCCCCGCACAACAACGCGTCTGCCAACTCGAACAACGCATCCCCACGAGCGGTCAGACAGGCGTGGAACTCGCGCCGGAACGCGGCCAGCCGCCCGACCGCGTCGAACGCTCCAGCATCGTGCACACTGATCACCAGACAGCCCTTGGTTTGCGATCTTCTTCCCTAGACAAGAGGAATGATCGATCAAGGGCTGTCCCCATGATCAGCCGGGGTCGATGCCACCGCCCGACAGGTTAAAGATCAAGCTAGGGCGTGTTTCATAAGTTGATCTAGATGTAGATGGTGGTCGAGGATTGGCCGTGTGGGTCGCGGTGATCTGACGGACGAGCAGTGGGCGGTGTTGGAGCCGGTGTTGCCGGCCGTGGCAGCTCGTGGCCGTCCGGTGGTGTGGCTCGTCGATTGCTGATCGACGGGATCCGGTGGCGGATCCGGAGCGGGTCGCCCTGGCGTGATCTGCCTGCGGAGTACGGGCCGTGGCAGACCGTGTATGGACTGTTCAGACGGTGGCAGCGGACCGGGGCGGCATGCGCGTCATCGAAGTACAGGCCCGATTACCGCTGGGCGACTGCCGGGCGGCTGCTGTCGCTTCAATGTTCCGGGTGAGCCGTCGTTGGACGCGATCGTCCACGTCAGGATGCACGCATCCTCGCCAGTGGTGACGAGCAGAGTGGTGCCGTCTGGTTGGGTCCAGCTTCCTACCGCGCGCACTGCGCCGTCGTGGCCGTGAAGTTCGGCGGCGGGTTGCAGGCTGTCGGGGTGCCAGAGCCGTACCACGCGGTCGTTGCCGGCGGTGACGAGCAGGGTGGTGCCGTCTGGCTGGGTCCAGGTTCCTACCGCGCGCACTGCGCCGTTATGGCCTTGGAGTTCGCCGGCGGGTTGCAGGCTGTCGGGGTGCCAAAGCCGCACCACGCGGTCGTTGCCCGCGGTGACGAGCAGGATGGTGCCGTCTGGCTGGGTCCAGGTTGCCACCGCAAACAACACGCCGTTCTGGCCCACAAGCTCGCCAGCGGATTCCAGGGTGCGAGGATCCCACAGCCGCACGACCCCACCAAAGTCGGCGCTGACGAGCACGGTGATGTCGTCCGGCCTGGTCCAGGTGTCCACTGCATTCACCCAGCTGGTGTGGCCGTGGAGTTCGGCGGCGGGTTGCAGGCTGTCGGGGTGCCAAAGCCGTACGACGCGGTCGTTGCCGGCGGTGACGAGCAAGGTGGTCCCATCGGACCGGGACCAGGTTGCTAGCGCGTTCACCATGTCGGTGTGGCCTTGGAGTTCACCAGCGAGTTGCAGGGTGGTCGGATCCCACAACTCCACGACTTCTTTGTTTCCTGCGGTGACGAGCACAGCAGTGCCGTCCGGCCAGGTCCAGGTCTCCACCGCAGACACCCAGTTGGTGCGCCTCCAGTTGGTGTCGCTATGGAGTTCGCCGGCGGTTTGCAGGCTGTCGGGGTGCCACAACCGCACCACTGCCTCTTCGCCTGCGCTGACGAGTACAGTCGTGCCGTCCGGCCGGGTCCAAGTCCCCACAGCGCGCACGGGGCTTATATGGCCGCGGTGTTCGCCGACGTCTTGCAGGCCGTCAAGGTGCCACAGCCGTACCACGCGGTCGTTGCCGGCGGTGACGAGCAGGGTGGTGCCGTCCGGCCTGGTCCAGGTGCCCGCTGCGTTCACCCAGCTGGTGTGGCCGTGGAGTTCGGCGGTGGGTTGCAAGCTGTCGGGGTGACACAGCTGTACCACGCGGTCGTTACCGGCGGTGACGAGCAGGGTGGTGCCGTCCGGCCTGGTCCAGGTGCACGCTGCGTTCACCCAGTCGGTGCGGCCGTAAAGCCGGTTGGCGGATTGCAGGGTTTGTGGGTCCCACAGCCGCACCACGTCTCCTTCACCGGCGGCGACGAGCACGGTGGTGCCGTCCGGCTGGGTCCAGGTTGCTATTGCATGCACTGCATTGCCTGCGTGGTGGAGTTCGCCAGCGGGTTGGAGAGTGTGTGGGTTCCACAACCGCACCATGTTTCCTTCACCGGCGGTGACGAGCACGGTGGTGCCGTCCGGCTGGGTCCAGGTTGCTATTGCATGCACCGCATTGCCTGCGTGGTGGAGTTCGCCAGCGGGTTGGAGAGTGTGTGGGTTCCACAACCGCACCATGTTTCCTTCACCGGCGGTGACGAGCACGGTGGTGCCGTCCGGCTGGGTCCAGGTTGCTATTGCATGCACCGCGCCGCTGTGGCCGTGAAGAGCGCGGGCCGGTTGCAGGCTGTCGGGGTGCCACAGCCGTACCACCCGGTCGTTGCCGGCGGTGACGAGCAGAGTCGTGCCGTCCGGCTGGGTCCAGGTTCCTACCGCGCGCACCGCGCCGTCGTGGCCGTGGAGCTCGCCAGCGGGTTGCAGGCTGTCGGGGTGCCACAGCCGTACCACCCGGTCGTTGCCGGCGGCGACGAGCAGAGTCGTGCCGTCGGGTTGGATCCAGGTGCCCACCGCGTGCACCGCGCCGGTACTGCCGTGCAGGGGGGTATGGGTGACTCCTCGCCAGATCGCGCCGTAAGCGCGCGGAGCATCGCGGGGGAGTTCGATGGCGCAGGCAGCGGCGAGGGCGGTGCTGCGGTACTTGAGCGCCCACACGTGCAACCAATGCAGATGCTCGCCCGGGTTCAGGACATTCGTGTCGCCCATCAATTCTCGCGCGGCGATCGCCCGTCGGGCGTGCGGGTCGGTGACCGTGTTCCTGGCTCGCAGCAGCGGCGGCAGCGGGGTCCACAGGAGGTAGCCGGGGTCCAGGGTCAGCCGATCAAGTTCTTGCGCCGCGGCGGCGTGTTCGGTCAGGTGTGCCAGGGCGTACTTGTCGGCGTCCTCCCACCGGCGGACGCCCGTCTCGTCGCGGACAGGTGTGATGTAAGCCGCGATCTTCGCGTGGGCCTGCCGGGTCGTGTGAGCGAAGCGCATTGAATGCTGTACCACCGTGTGGTCTTCGTGGCTGGTGTCCTGTCCAGTCAGAAAGTCGCGTAGGCTCTGGTGCCGCAAGCGATACCAACCAGTCGGATCAACTGCGTCTCGATCGCCGCTTAGGTGGGCGAGGAACGGACGTATTGGGCCGTCGAGTACGTCCTGGGCTGGCCCTAGGGGCAAATTACCCGACCAAACCGCGATCGTGCTAGCCGTTATCGGCTCGGTGACCGCAGCCAGCGTACCCAGAATCGGTACTACAATTTCGTCCCACTGGTTTGGGTTTAGCTCCCGGATTCGCCGTAGGTTCTGGCTGTAGTAACCGGCCAACCCGGCAGGCAGAGCGTCGAGGCGGTCGGCGGGCAGGTCGCCATCGCGGACCTGATCCATCACCGACAGTGCGTAAATCCACACTCCACCGGCGGCGGACAGCAGCATCGAGATAAAAGCCTCAGGCGTGACATCACTGGCAGCCAGTCTGCGTACTAGCACGTCGTCGTTACGCGTCCGAAAGGTGACATGCTCGCGCAGATCGCCCAGGTTTGCCTCCCCAGTCACATCGATCCGCGCGACCCTCGCCCCAGTTGGTAAGGGATGCCCGGGACGGGTAGTAGCCACGACTACCACTCCCGGCGGCAGCGTTCGAGGAAGCCCGAACGCGACTTCGCCCGCCGACGGTGTCGGCGCCTCGTCGAACCCGTCTACGAGGATTACCAGAGGCGAGACCTCACCGTCCGCGCGTCGCTGCGCCTGAATCGTCGTCAGCCTTTGAGCGAACCACGCTGGGTCGCTGTAGTTGCCCGGCAGCCAGCCGGACCTATCTGGAGAGTCGGGAGGCGCGTGTAGATAGGTGATCTGAGCGGCGAGGTTCGCTCGCGCCGCTTCCGGGCTGACCGACTCACGTGAGAAGTGCGCGGGCCATTGCCGCGTTGGAGAGAAGGCTAGGTACGTCGCCAAGGCGCTCTTGCCGAGTCCCGCCTCTGCCTCTACCAGTACGTATCCACCCGTCGGGCGGGCGGCAATCTGCGCGATCCGTGCGTCGATTGTCTCCACGAGCCAGCTGCGGCCGGTGAACCCTCCGACCGGATCATCACCGGAAGTTAGGCCAAGTTCCAGCGGTACCAACGATGGATTAAGAACCACGTCGGCCAGGCCGGTGACGTTTCCGGCCAGGATCGTGCCCGCGACCGTCCCGTAGTTGACTCCGACCGTCGGCCCGTCACCCGCTACCGAGCCGACCTGAATGGACGCTTGACGATAAGACGGTCTCGTCACTTTGCGCCCCGCGTAGTGTCTCCGCCACGGGCCTCACCGTAATTCACCCCGATCACCGGCCCGGATCTACCTCCCATGATCTTGCCGACCGTGTTGTCGCCCAGATGAGTACTTGCGGGCGAGGTGCTGCTGGTGGCGCCACGGTAGGTCAACCACGCCGACAGCCCGGCTCCCGCCACGGTCAACGCCATGAAGCCCACCCAAGACCATGGCCCATTGCCGAGGTTGTTACCCACCGCCCCCGCCGTCGCGCCAACAGCGAACGCCGTGCCCGACCCGACGGCCAGCCTCCTCGCACGCGCCATGAACGCCCCCTCAATCCGTCTTTTGACATCTAGCATGACCGCTCGGCGCCAGGCAGCCGTCGAGCGACACCGCCCTTTGCGCGAGCGCTTTTCGCGATTGGCGGGGACTGTAAAACGAACGGTGTAACTCCTGATCAAGGAGCAGCACCTGATGACGGATGTCGTGATTACCGAGGTCGATACTGACCAGGTGGCGAAGCGTGGACCGGCGCGGCCGGTGGGAGACGGGGTCGACGAGCAGCTCGTCGCCCAGGTGGTGGAACAGGCCCGCGCGGCGGGTCTGCAGCTCACCGGTGAAGGTGGGCTGCTTCAGCAGCTGACCAAACGGGTCCTGGAAGCCGCTCTCGACGGTGAGATCACCGATCACCTGGGCTATGACAAGGGCGACCCGGCCGGGAACAACGGTCAGAACTCCCGCAACGGTGTGCGGGGCAAGACGGTGCTGACGGAGGTCGGCCCGGTGCAGATCGAGGTGCCCCGGGATCGGGACGGCACGTTCGAGCCGCAGATCGTGCGCAAGCGTCAACGCCGGTTGTCCGGGGTCGAGGACATGGTGATTTCGTTGTCGGCCAAGGGATTGACGACCGGGGAGATCCAGGCCCACCTGGCCGAGGTGTATGGCGCGGACGTGTCCCGGCAGACGATCTCCACGATCACCGACAAGGTCGTCGACGGGATGACCGAGTGGCAGAACCGGCCACTCGACCCGGTCTACCCGGTGATCTTCCTCGACGCGGTGCACGTGAAGATCCGCGACGGGAAGGTCGCCACCCGGCCCATCTACGTGGCCTTGGCCGTCACGGTCGACGGCAACCGGGACATCCTCGGACTGTGGGCCGGCGACGGCGGTGAGGGCGCGAAGTTCTGGCTCAGCGTGCTCACCGAGTTGAAGAACCGGGGTGTCGCGGACGCGTGCATGGTGGTCTGCGACGGGCTCAAGGGTCTGCCCGACGCGATCGGGCAGACCTGGCCCGAAGCGGTCGTGCAGACCTGCGTCATCCACTTGCTGCGGGCGTCGTTCCGCTATGCCGGTCGGCAGCACTGGGACGCCATCGCCAAGGCCCTCAAGCCTGTCTACACGGCAGCGACCGAGGCCGCCGCCCGGGAACGTTTCGCCGAGTTCGCACAGGCGTGGGGCGGGAAGTATCCGGCGATCATCCGACTGTGGGAGCAGGCGTGGGCGGAGTTCGTCCCGTTCCTGGCCTTCGACGCCGAGATCCGCACCGTCATCTGCTCCACCAACGCCATCGAGTCCGTCAACGCGCGGATCCGCCGAGCCGTCCGGACCCGCGGCCACTTCCCCAACGAGGCCGCCGCCCTCAAATGCGTCTACCTCGCGGTGATGAGCCTGGACCCGACCGGGCAGGGTCGCCGGCGATGGACCATGCGCTGGAAACCCGCCCTGAACGCCTTCGAGATGGCCTTCCGAAGGACGCCTGACCGCAGGCCGCAAGTAACCCTCAACAACCCGGGTTACACCGTTCGTTTGACAGACCCGAGGTGGGACGCGTGGTCGCCGCGCTCGGCATGGCGTGCAAGCTGGCCACCGAGCGAATCGGCGAGGATCCCGCTGACGCCGCCGGCGTCCTCACCGACGCCGCCGATGCGATCGTCGGCATTGGCGCGGAGATCAGAACCAGCAAGAACGGCAAGCCGGTGGCCATCAGCGGGATAACACTGGTGTACTCGCGTACCGTACTGACGCGCGCAATCGAACGGCTCACGGACGGTATCTGGGCTTGCCCATGTGGGGAGCCACACCGGGCCGGCGGGGCCCCCTGCACCCTGGTGCAGGGGCTCACCGCCGACCTCAACGTCGTCGGCGGGTGGCTGGCCACGCCTGACGAGCGGCCCGCCGACCAACGGTAGAGCGTGTCCGCCGCGGTCACCGGAATGCCGGAACGTGGTGCCACCGAGTCATCCGAGGACGACCTCGTGGCGGTACGCCTGCACACGAGCGCCGTCCCCGAGCACGACCTCGACCCGACCAACGTCGTCGGGCTGCCTCCCCACGGCGTGGACCGGCTTACCGGCGTGCTCATCTGGCCGATCGTGGTCGGTCTCGGCACGGTCGGGCCGGAAGATCCAGACCAAGTTCACAGGCCCACTGGACACGTACACCCCCAGAAATAGCACATTTGTTCGAGCGCCGAGTCTAACCACACTGAGTCCGGCTTGACCCTGCGACACGACGTTCGTGCGCTGGCGAACCGTCAGCCACACGCTGGGAGAAGAGGCATCTCAACGGCGCTCGTAGTGGCGGGCCGACTGCTTCCCGAGATGCCGCGTATTCACAGTCAGCGTCGCCATGGCGTCGCCCTCAAGCCATGCGGCGCGGGCGGTTGAGGGCGACAGCACCGTGTGCACACCGTCGCTCAGCGCCTCCTGCAGGGCCGCATCGGCGCGCTCGCGGGCGGCGACGAACTCGCTGCTCCTTTCACGGCGGCGGCCGAGGCTTCTTGGGCGGCGGCTCGATTCAGGCATGGCACTGGGCGGTAAAGCGCAAGGAGCCAGCGGCACTGCCCGGGTGTTCTCCTTTACACGGCGTCGGCGTGCTGGCGGAGCATGGCGAACCAGACCAGGAGTTGGATTCGGGTTTCGGCTTCGTCAGTTGGGATATTCAGGCGGGCTGCGGTCTGCCGGCGGGCTCGGCCGGTCAGGCGCAGCAGTAGCTGCTGGAAGAGCAACGGGTCCTCGACCGGTTGGAGTAGCTGCTGCGGCGTAGGTGGTGTCCATCCGCTTAGGTCAAGGTGGGCGCGGCGCAGGCACCGGTCTTGGTCGAAGTCCGCTTGGGCGTCGGGCCGGTCTTCGAGGTGGCAGTAAACGATGTCAGATGAATCGTCGTCGCCGTGGATCCGAAAGCAGAAGATCGCGCCCTGTTGGTGGTGTCGTCCGGGGTGAACGGCTCCGGCTGGCAGTGGAAGCGCGTTGAGTGCCTCAATGGTTCCGGGGAGGCGCAGGGCGTTACCGAGGATGGCCCGTTGGTGCTCTCGTTCGGTGACGGTGGTCGGACGAGGTTGGTCGAGCCTATCGAGGGCACTTGCGAAGTCCAGGGGTGTTGCGTGGGTGCCGGGGAGGATTGCCGAGGGCACGCCGACGAGTGCTGCGGCAATGGCGATCTTGCCATGAAGGGTCTTCAAGAGATTGAGAAGGATGTCCAGGCCGGCGTCGGGTAGCAGGGTTACGCAGGCGACGGTCGGGCGTTCGGCACCGTGCCGGTCGACTCGCCCAATGCGTTGTTCCAGCGCCTGCGGATTCCAGGGCAAGTCGTAGTTGATCACGATAGACGCTTGCTGAAGGTTGTGGCCCTCGCTCAAAACGTCGGTGCCGATCAACATGTCGTAGAGGTTGGGCGAGTGATGTTGGCGCACGCTGCGTCTCGGGCGGGCGGCCGTACGCGGAGCGAAGCGGGCGACGAGGTCGAGTAGTTCGTTGGTGCTCAGTGGTGGCAGGGGCGCTGCGTTAGCGATGTGGTCCTGAAGGTGGCGCAGCCGTGGGTCGAAAGCTACGACGCGCTGGAGACGGTGGTATAGGTCGACGGCGGTGTGCCGAGAGCTGATGAGGACGAGGATTTTCTCGCCCGGCCGGTCGCGGGAAAGTTGGGCTAGCTGGTTGGCGAACGCCAGGAACTTTGGGTCTTCGCGAGCGGCCAGGCTGGCGTCGGCTGACAGCCTGCGGAGTATCTCGCGGTCATGAGTGAGGGCGGCTCGGAACGCGACAACGTCGAAGTCGGTGGCGGGCAGGGCGTGTTGGGCGGCAGGGGGTACCAGATTGTTGAGCAGCAGGCCATCGATGTCGTCGTCCTCGGCGTAGGGCAGGCTGTGCTCTACGTCTTCGTCGATGGGTAGGCCGGTCCCGAGCGCGGCTAGGAGTCGGCGGGCGAGGCTGGGATGCGGCAGGCAGACACGTCCGTTGTCTAGGTCGTATAGGGCGAGTTCGACGCGGGCGGCCATACGCCGGGCGGTGGTTGCCAGGGCCGCGGGTGAGGATTCCAACCGCTTGAGCAGCATGATCTTGATGAGAGCTGCCATGGGGCCGAGCGGCATGGCCGGCATGTGCTCGTTGGCGTACTGCTGCGGCAGGTACGCGGCGAGGTTGAGTGGCCGAGTTTGTGGTTTCGGGCCGCGCAACTCCCGGAGTTGGCGTGCCGTTTCGGGCGCCAAGAGGGTCGCTGCGCCGAGTGCGTCCATGACGTCCGCGGTGAGGCTGCGTAGGCGTGGCGTGAGGGTGTACTCGACCCGGAGGTGTTGTCGCTCGGGAAAGGATTTTGCCGACCCCGGGTACTCGCGCTGAATCAGCCACCGGGTCCGGCGAACCATCCGCCGGTCGAGTTCGTCGTGGAATCCGCGGACCTTGCCTGAGTCGGGTGCCCAGGTGTGGGCGTCTCGGCACCCGTTCAGTAGAGGCCGTGCGACAGAGCTACGAGCGTGGGCTCGCTGCGGCGCGGTGGCTTTGACGGGCTTCCACTGCGGCTCGAGCGTCTGGTCGGCGAGGCTCAGCAGTTCGAACAGGTCGAGGCCGGTGTTGTTGACCGGGGTGGCGGTGAGCAGCAGGAGCCGGGGCGGCTCGGGCTGCGCAGAGATCACTGTGCGTATGGCGGCGATCCTCTTGACTTTGGGATTGCGTAGCCGGTGGGCCTCGTCGCAGATGATCAGCGCGTAATGGTGGAACTCACCGGCTTCGGCTTCCACTATGCGGGTGAGGCTCTCGTAGCTGATGACGTCGATGGGCAGCATCCACCGTTGACCGCCCTCTTCCCACCAGCGCTTGAGGCTGGCGGGGCAGACCAGGAGGACCCGCCCAGGATAGGTATTGGTGACGTGTCGAGCGATGGCGAGTGCCTGATCGGTTTTGCCGAGGCCGACGTCGTCGCAGAGCAGCGCACCGTTGATCCGGGCGAGGATGGATAGTGCCTTGGCGACCCCATCGCACTGGTCGTCGCGCAGGTAGCTCCATGAGGGGGCATTGACCTGGTCGCCGAAGGCCAGTTGCAGCATGCGCAAGTAGATGAGCTGTGGCTGATGGGGCAGGAACTTGACCCTGATTTGGTCGGCCAAGGCGTACTCGGCGGCTTGAGTCCACCACTGGTCAGCCCAATGAACCATCTCGGGCTGCGCCGCTGAGGTCAGAGCACCGAGCCAGCCTCGGTTGCTGGTCAACGCCGCGGTGGTTAGCCGCGCCGATCCGATCATCCCCGTGTTCTGGTGCGGCAGCACGACACCAGTAGCGTCGAGAACCCGATGTTCCTCACGGCGACATCGAACCCGTCCGGCATCAAGGAAGCCCAGCAATTCGATCATCGCGAGGGCTACGGCCTTGGACAGTGGCATCTCGTTGATCTCGGCTCGGATCGTCCGGTCAGCCGCCGCGAGCAGAGGACCCACGTCGTTTGGCGTCTGGGTCGGATCGAACGGCGCCGTGACGGCGGCGCTCTCGTCTTGGACGACTCCGAGGAGCACCCGTAGTTCGGTGCCTGATTGCGCAAGTCGCCGGAACGCGGGAAGAAGTTGGAGTAGTCCACGCAGGGTCATGCGCGCGGTGACAATGGTGACCGGTTCGCGGCTGTCGACCTCCTTCGAGAGGGCTTCGACCAGGCCGTCGACGATGCGTTGCTGGTCTTCGTTGACCAGCAACAGCCACCGCTCGTTCGTCTGCATGTCGTTACCGTTCAGTGACGGCCCGTTGGGGGGAGTGGATTCTCATCCCACAGTGGGCCGATGTCCTGCAGAAGAGCGTCGATGGTGCGGGCGAGCAGAGGTCCGCGTTCCTTGGCAAGCCAGTCAGCGACCTCGTCGGGTTTAATGCCCTTGGGAGGGATAGGTAGCTGGTGAGCCGCGCGTGCCGCGTTGTCGGGCGCTAATTCGTCGTAGGCGTCCCGTGTCCAGCCGTGGTGGGCTGCGATCACCTCGGCGGTGGCGTCAGACATGAAGGCGTGATGGATCAGCCGTCCTCGCACTGCGTTCTCGCAGAGGGGCAGCAGCGACATCCTCCTGTCAGGGAAGGCGATGTCTGGGTCGCGGAGGTCCCGCACGGTGCCCGCCGTACCAGTGGCGCTCGCCATGGCGTAGAGACAACCCACGGCCCCCCATCCCCGCTTTGAGCGTGAGACGACGTGTATACGTGGCTCCGGGAAAGGCGACGGCCGCCCGGGCGGCGAAAGGGCCGCCAAGCGGGAGCAGGCGTCCTCGTACGAGCCGCCTTGGGTGACCGCTACAAGGGCGCTCGAAACAAGACTCGGCCGACTGAATTGCAGTCCTCCGGCGATGGTGTGCACGATCCACCGGAACGCGAAGTCGTCAACCTGGGAATGCTGGAAGCGATCAAAGAGCGCGACGAGCACGTTGAGGACGGCGGGTGACGAGATCAGTCCGTCTCTGTCGAGACCACGGGCCGCCAAGTACCGAAGCGCAGCATCCGTTGCTCTCTTCAATCGGTCCGCAGCGTCCTCCACGACCGCCGGTTCCACAGACAATGCGGCCTTACCGCTCCCCGTCTGGGGAAGCATCCGCTGGAGCATGTGATTGAGCCGATGCAGCGTTACCGTGACACTCAGGTCATGTTTCGCTGCGAACTCGATCATCGGGTCAATATAGTCAGGCAGCAGCGGTTCGAAAGAATGGGCAAGAATTGACAGCGCGAGTTCCTCGGGACGAAGCCCGATCTGAGTGGACTTCTTGTTGCGGTTGATGAAGTGCTTGTACGCCTCTTCAAGATCGCCGTCCAGCCACTCGCGCAGCACCTCGACATCGAGGATATGGCGCACCTTCTCCTGAACTTGCAGTGCGAAACCCGTTTCGGTCGGAAGGTTGCCCGCAGCCAGGACACCCTCAATCTCCTTCTCGGAAGCCCCGTAGACTGTCCCCAACGACACGTAGGGTCCGTGCTGGCGTGGCCGCGCTAAGGCTGGCTTGCCGTCGCGATCGTTGGTGATACCCATCTGCAGCAAAGGCCCCCCGCACCTCTCCCACTGCTCCGTTGACATCCATGGAGGCTGCACCCCAAAGGCAGCGGCGACTGCAGTGATGCGTTGCTGTCCATCCACGATCCACAGCGCCGAGTTCGGCGCACGGCGATAGCGTCCGGCGATTCGCTCGCTGCCATCCGTCGGCCGCCAGATGAGGGTAGCGCCGATACGCCCACTGCTCCATAGCGTTCCCATGAGGGCTTCCACCCATCTCCGGTGCCGCGAAAACATTCGCTGGAACTGTGGGACGTCATACACCCCCTGGCGAACCTCTTCCAACAACTTGCCGACCCTGATGCTGTCGTACGCCTCGCTCATGCCTACCCCCGTGTCGTAGCAACGGCGCAATTTTAGGAGGCGCGGCGCTCAAGCGAGGAGAAACAGCGAATGAGGTATCCGTGGCTCTCGGCCATCCCGAGAACTGGAGGCTCGTCCGGCGCTGCGAGCAATTTTCTTATCGTGAATCGTGAGACAAGAACGAGCTCCGAGCGGTCTTCGGTCCATGGTGGGCCGTGCAGTGGTCCTACCAGCGTTCCCGAGGCAACCAACCTGCTGGCGCCACTCGCTGAGCCGAGCCCCATCGCGGCCCCGCGAGCTGCGAGCGCCACACTGCCGCGCCCTTCACGATCCGTCACTCCGAGCTACACCCCACCATCCGACGACAGACCACGACGGCTCCGCATCTCCTCACCCCCGCTGCCGTCCAGCTCCGAGTCCGGACGGCGCTCTTAGCCGAACCACCGGCACCGGGAACGGTCGATCAGGTCCCGCTGGCTGGGTTCGGCGACGGTCGACGGGGTGGCAGCAGCAGATCGTTGATCAACATGTCGATAGGTGTCGGAGTAACTGCCTGGAGTGACATCGACCAATGGCGCCCGTCCGGCCTTGGCGGTGATCGACGAAGGTGGTGCAGCCCGTGGGCAGACCGGATCTGGATCATCATGGGGAAGCGGGGCGACTCCAGCAGCCGCTGCGTACGACCCACGAAGAGCTTGCTGCGACGGAGTCCGGGACGACCGCTACCGCACGCAGCGGGCGGAAGTTTTCGCCGCCACGACGCAACTGCTGGACTTCGAGGCGCGGATCCCGGTGTTGATCGACGAGCGGCGCAGGCGGATCAGTAGCCGCGTCGTCTACGTCGGTGGCGCAGTTGCGCTTGCGGCGATGCTCGTCATGGGTGGGCTCGTCGTGGATGGCCGGTCCAGCCGTTGGTACCTGGTGCCGGTCGTCGTGGTGGGTCTGCTGGCCGGTGTCATCACGCTAAGCGAGCCGCGCGCTGAGCGCCTTGGGCACCGTAGTCGGGCCGTCGGCGCGCTCATCATGGTGGCCGGTGCCGCGTTGGTGGTCGTCGCGGTGCTTCGGGTGGTGTCGGCGATCTGGCTGTTGGCGCTGCTGCCGCTGCTGGTGGCGGCCTCGCCGAGCGCGCGCTGCGCGGCCGGCAATCCGCATCGGTCCTTCTTTCGCCCCACGAAAGAGCGATCTACGAACGCCAGGTCGAGGCACTCGGGCGGCTCAGGCAGCGCATCCGTTCCAGTGGCGAGGACGCGTTGCGACACAGCGCGACGCTGGCCACAACCGCACGCAACAGCGCTGAGCACCGCCAGGCCGGGGCCGCCTTCCGCGCCGCTCACCAAGGGTGGACCACGGCCAGCGCGCAGCTGACCGCCACGACCGAAGCCGCCGAGCAGGCGGGTCAAGCGCTGCAGAACGACGACGAGCGGCGGGCAGTACACGGGCCGAACGTGATGACCGGCGATGCGGCCCGCGCCACGCTGCAGGGCAAGCTGCGGGAACGCCTGTCCACGGCGATCGCCGACGCAGCGCTTCTACCGTCATGGTTCACGATCGTGCTCGGCCACCAGCCACCCGCCACCGGCACCCAGCGCTGGCTCGACACAGCAGCGTCGTTGCTGATGTACCGCATCATCTACGCGGTGAAGGACCCGGTCGTCGCCCTCGGGCCCCCACCCGGCAACGACGAGGATCGCAAAGCCTGGCACCGCAGCCTCACCGAGGACCGCCGCAAGAACCCGGTACTAGCGAAGCGATCTGGCAGTGTTGAAGCTGTCGAATGCGGCCGTGGCCGGGGTCGCCGGGGCCAGGGGTGATCGCGCGGATGGCCAGCGACAGTTCTGGCGGTGGGTCGCCGGCTGTTGGCGAGTGAGGGGGGCCGCGTGCGGGCCCTGCGGTGTGTTGCAGCAGGTGGGCGGACGGCGCAGGCTCCGTTAACGGGCCGTCAGTCCGCCGCGTCAAGATCGAGGTCGAACTGCACGAGCCATTCGACGTCTCCATCAGCCGCGGTGGCCACCATGCCGGCTACGAGCCACACCAGCGCCGGCAGGAACGCGTCGCCCAGCCGGTCGAAGGCCTCCTCCATCGTCAGGTTCGGCGCCAGCGGGCTGCCCAACAGGCCGGCGAGCTGGAACGCCTGGTCGGCCGGTTCGTCGTCCAGGTGCTCACGGATCCACTGCATGGCGGGGCCGGCAAGGTCAGATACGGCTGCCTCCTTGGCGCCGATCAGCCAGGCCATCAGGATGGAGACCAAAGCGGCGCCAGCGAGCCCGGCCTCATCGGAGTCGCCGGTGTGGTCGCGGGCCTCGGCCAGTCGCCAGGCAGGCTCCTCCATCCCGCTCGTGATCGTTTCGTCGATCAGGTCTCGAAGCCCGTCGGCCGACAGGTCGACCGTAGCGCCGAAGTCGAGGTCGTCGTCCTCGTCGACGGCTCCGCCGCGGTGTCGGGCGACCGCGGCGACGTACGCCTGAATGTCGGCCGCGCTGAACAGATGCTGGTTCTCCTGCGTCACGAGGTAGCCGACCTCGCGCCATGCATGAATGGGGGCCGGGTCAGCCCCGCTGTCTTCTGCGGCTTGCAGTAACTGGATCATCATCTCGTCGAGGTTGTGCTGGCCCAGCGGCGTCGGCTCGTCAGCATCCGGGTCGAAGAACACCGGGTCTGTCGGCCCGGGTTCACGGCCGAACTTCGCCCGGAACGCCTCGGACTGGGCCTGAAAGCCGTCACGCAGTTGCGTGCCGGCTTCTGACGCGGCATCCCACGTCAGACTGACTGTGCCGTCCGGGCCGGTGACTCGCTGCACGAACCGAGGGTCTCCCGATCGGTCGAGAACAAGACTGGCGTGCTGCTCATGGAACCGCTCCTGCCGGGCAACCTCCAACCGCTGCTGCAGACGGGTCCGCTGCTGAGCGGCGCGTCGCTGACGAGGTGTGCGCTTCTTCGGCATGAGCCGGCTCCTCCCCTCACCCGCCCGATCGGACGGCACCGAAATTATCGCGCGCCCCGGTCAATCCGACGCCGCGACACAGCCTCATCGCTGTCGAATGCGAATTGGCGTCAGCGGTCGAGGCTAGCCGGCTGCGGGTGGATCACGCACTGGCCGATGTCGGCGTAGCGAAGGATCGGGGTTTGGATGCCAGCGGGCGCTCGGTGCGTGCAGCGATCCTGGTTCCTATAGTCGGCCATGGACGGCATTCCATGCCTCGGGAGCAGGCAAAGGATCTGCACCGGGATCCGTGAAGTCGGTTCGTATCCTCGGAGGACCAACTCCCCGTTGCTGGAAGTCCTGCCGCGTATGCCTCTCCCGGTCATCACCCTCACCGCCGGCCGTCGGCCCGGCCCACATGCCTCCTGCGATGTCGCCGGCTGCGTCAGAGTGCCGGTAGCGGCGTGGCAGGTCGCCCGATCCGGGAGAATCTTCGGAGAGCGGTGGATCGCGGGGGAAACGGTCGAGTTGTGCCGAGAGCATGACGAGCGGGCGGCCCGGGTCACCGGCGCCGAGGACGGCCGCTGAGCCGCATCTTCGGCAGGGCGCGTTACCCAAGGCACTGCCAGCGGGTCTCAGGGCGGTTCTGGTGCTGGGCGAAGCCGGTACGCTGAGCTCAGTTCGACCCGCGTTCGGCGGCCCCCAACCTGACGCGGGTTGGGGGCCGCACTGCATTCATCGCTCGCCTGACGGCCGGCTGGGCCGAGTGCGCTGCCACCTCCGCGGCGGTGACCCGTGCAGTCGCTGTCGGGCCACAGTCATCAGGTCGCCCAGCGCCTCTTGCACGGCCGCATCGGCACGCTCGCGGGCGGCGAGGAACTCGGCCTGTTTCTTCCGCGACCGGAACAACTGGTTGTCGCTGTACGCGGCGGCGAGGGCAGGCAGCCTCTCACCGACCGTAACTGCGGCGTTGACGATGTCTTGGTCGCTCAGCAGCATGGCTCGGGACAGGGCGGTGGCAACTCGTGCCGCAGGGGCGCTGAGTTCGCCGGCGACCGCGTGGCCGGCGCGGTCATCCCAGTCGGCGGCGCCGCGCACCGCCCGCAGTGCGGCCGGTCCGACTTCGCCGGTGGCGCGTCCGATCAACAGCTCGAACACTGCCATTCCGAAAACCAGGCTGCGCGACCGCCGTGACGTCCACCGAGGCTCGATCAACTGCAGCGCGCGCTGCAAATCATCCACCGCAGCAAACAGCTCGACGGTGACGGCCTCCGTTTGCTTGCGGGCCTCGCCCCGACTAATGCGTTTCTGCTGCCACACCGAGGAAAGTTGGCCGAGTGCGAAGGCGGCCAGCGTCGCTGCGGCTGTGATCAACGCCGGGATGTTCGACGCTCCGCCGGACGCGGCGATGGCGGCGAGTTGTGTATGCATGGCGCACACCCTGGCGTACCAGCTGCCGCGGCCGTGGACACCACTCCGAGCCGGGGCGCTCTGGTGCCAAGGAGGTCAGTCGATGACCTGGTCGACCGTGACTCGGGTGTGGTGGGTTGCTGTCGACGATAAGCCGCCGGGCACTCTGGCGCCGGCCAGCGTGTTGATCACGACCTCCGCGGGGTCCGTACTTGCCGTCAAGCCCAACTACCGTCCGTGAAGGAACGTTCCCGACGGCATTCAGGAGCTGAGCTGATGAGCCACCGCCTGCAATCATGTGCCCCTGCCGTCCGGGACCAGCGTGATGACGATGTCCTGGCCCGATCTACCCGCAGTGACGACCCGGTGTTCGAGCCGCGAAAGGAAGTCCCGGAAGGTACGGCATCCGTAGTTGGCCTGGTCGAACGATGGGTCGAGGGCGAGCATCCTGTTCTTGACTGTACCTGCGGTCGGTGCGTCGGTCGTGATCTGCTCGAACGCCCGAATGAGAAGGCGCTCAGCGTCCTTTATGTCGAAGGCTGCGGTGACGGCGGGACGGCTGGCGGGCTCGACGGCAGCGACGATGGTGCCCCAGAACTTGTACTCCGAGCAGACGGACACCAAGCGTTGACTGGCGCTGGCTTGAGTACCGACGCCGACGACGTGTTTGCCGAATTCCCGCAGGCGATGCACGAGCGGCGAGTAGTCGCTGTCGCCGGTCACAAGGAGAAACACCGCCACGTCTGGGTGGGTGATGAGAACCTCCATGGCATCGACGGCCATCCGAATGTCTGCGGAGTTCTTGCCGGTGCCGCCGATGCGGGCGATCTGGACGAGGTCAACGCCGTTGTTGGCCAGCGCCTGCTGATACTTCCCGAAGCCTGAGTTGGCCCAGTCAGCGTAGGCGCGGCGAATGGATGCGTTGCCGTGGAAGCCTCGGCACAGGTAGGTCAGGGCGGAGTCGGGGATGGGGTCGCTCTGGCCGGGTAAACCCTTACCGGCACCGCACACCAGGTTCTCGAAGTCGATGAAGACCGCAACACGCTCCTGCGCCTGGTAGGTGACGAACGGCTGAGACCTGCGCCACCGAGCCAGCGAAGAAGACTTGCTGTCCAGCTCCTGCGTCATTTTCCACCAGCCGGTCCGTCGTGCCGATCCCGCATGGCCGGAACCGGCGGTTCGTGCGCCCCCTCGCCGCCGCGCAACGCCCTGGCGCAGGCGAAGGCAGCCCAGTCCGCGGGGTTGTTCGTCGCCCACGCTCCAGCGCCAGCAGAGTTGACTGGCGCACCAGTGTCTCCGAGATGAATGGCAAGTCTGATCGCGATCGCCTCGGCCACGACAACCGGCTGGGCAGAGGCGGCATCGCCAACGAGCCCATGAACGGCCCTGTCCCCTTCCTCTACCCCTGTCCGAGGAAGCCAATCCACCGGTAGGGGCGAGTAGGTTACGGGACCGCCGACGACCTTGGCGCCGGTCCGATGCATCGCCATGCCGTGTCCATGGTCGGCGTCCTCACCAATCCAGCCCCGCTCCTTCCGCAGCCGTCCACGCCAACCAACCCGGCCGGCCCCTATGCCTATGTAAAGGGCGGCCCCCTGCATGGGATTGACCAACTTTTGCCCGAACCCGGCAGTCACCCAGCAGTACAGACCGACCTCGGTCCCAGCCTCGTGGTGGTCATCGCTCTGCGCCGACCAACGGAAGCCGAGCAGCGCGAGACCGTTGCGCAGGGCAGTCGGCGTCGCGAGCCGCAGAGTCACCAGCGACGTCAACGGCGCAGACGCGGCAGGTTCGTCGGCGGCAGTTCGGGGCAGATTCACCCGCACAGTATGCATACGGTCGGCAGTTTTCTCGACACGGGCGGTGAGCTGCGCGCCTCCTAGTGCTGCCCCACATCCACGACGCCCATCGACGACGTACTCGAAGGACCTACGGCTGGAAGGAGTTCCAGCAGAGCGACTGGCTCTCCGGTTGGGCCACCGGTCACGGCCCGCATTCATGGTGGCTGAAAGCTCACGGAGTCGTCACGGTGCCGGGTTGTTGAGCCTTTCGAGGCGGGCGAGTGTGTCTGGATCGTGTGCGAAGCGACTGGCCAGCGCCGTGGCGATGTCTCGGGCTTGCGGTGTGTTGTCGAACCGTAAGTGCAGGTCGACCCAGGCGGGAACGGTGCCTGGGTTGGTGACGTCGGGTCGCAGATGGCGGTATGACGTCCACGCCGCGTCCCACCGGTTTTGGTTGAGTTGAGCGATGATCAGCGCCCAGGCGTGATCCTGATTGGTTGGTTCGTCTTTGAGCGCTGCCCGGCAGCACGCCTCTAGGCCCGCCCAGTCGTTTCGCGCGGCTCTGCGGTCAATGAGCCGGCGGTGCAGGGTGCTGCGTTGCTCGGCTGCAAGTTCGCCGGTGGCGAGTAGATCCTTGGCGCACTCGTCGGCGGCGTCGAGGTCGCCCCGGATCGCCAGGATGTTGACCTTTTCCTGGAGCGCTTTCAGCGCCCCGTAGGCCGCCCAGATTTCGTCGCAAACGGCGAGGGCGGCGTCGTAGCGTCCCGCCTCACGAAGGATCTCGATCAGGATCTCTCCCGCAGCGGGTGACCAGGCAGACCGAAGCAGCGTGACAGCTGCGTCGGGGTCACCGCTCCCAGCGGCGTTACGTGCGGTGAAGACGACGCGGTCGCCGTCGTCGAGATGCGCCAACACCTCCACCTGGTCAAGGTCGGTGGCGTCGAGTGCGCCCCTGGAGGCGAGCTGGTTCAGACAGATCCTGGCCGCGAAGGCGGTGTCCGCGTTGTCGAGCGCAGTGCGCCACATGGCGACCGTAGCCGTGGCGGGTTGGCTCGGGTCCGCAGCGAGCGCGCGAATCAGTGGCTCCGCGGGTGTGCCGCGCATGGCGTCACCGAACCGGACGGCACGAATGCGGTCATCCAAGGCGATGCTGGCTTGAGCGCCCACGATCGCGACGACGGGGTCGCCCGCTTCTCGGTCGGTTGCCTGACCGCCGAATGCCGTGGGCGTGGCCAGCTCGACGACCTCCGTGAACGCGCCGACGAGCATGCGCTCCTGCACGAGAAGGCGATGCATGGTCTCGCTCGGCCCAGCCCATCGCCGTACGTCGTCACGGACGGACATGGCGAGCGCTGTCACCTCCTGCCGGTCACGGAATGGCAAGGCCGTGGCCCCACGCAGCATGCGCTCCATGAGCGCCCGGGCCCGGCCGAGTCTGCCACCGGCACTGGTCGGTTGCCGTTCGCAGACGCGTTCGTACAGGGCCAGCGCCTGGTCGAACTCTCCCCGGCCAAGAGCGCGCTCGGCGAGGAACAACAGGCAGGTGGGTTCCGCGTCGAGCTCGCCATCGGGCCGATCGCTTAGGAGTCTCTCCAGCAGATCCTCTCTGCCCGATTCATCAGCTTCGAGCGCGCAGACGGCGACGTCCATGAGCAGGTTCGTCCCTGCCTGATGCAGGGCATGGACCGGACGGAGAAGGCCGGCGGCTCGGCTCCTGTCCCCCACGGTGATGGCCATGATCGCCGCGACACCGCGCAGCCGTAGCTGGTTGTCCGGGCCCCGATCGGCCGCCAGCGCGAACGCTTCCATCGCCAGGTCCCGGTGGCCGTGGTCGTTGGCGTACGCCCCGACGGTCGCCAGCCGCGCCGCTGTCGCGTGAACCCAGCCCCGGCTCGCCTGAACGAGCGGCTCCACGACCGCCCTCGGGTCGTCGCGGCTCCCGCTGAGCATCCGCGCGAGACGCCGTGCGCCCTCGGGGTCGACCAGTCTGAGAGCCGACAGCGCCTCCACCGCGGAAGGTGGCAACAGCGGTAGAACCTCCGCGACAGGATCCGGGTTGGCTGAGGGAGCGGCAAGCGCGATGTCACGCAGGGCGGCATGCGATGAGGCGTCGAGGACGTTCGCGGACGGCACCTCGATCGACCAGCCGCGGTCGGTCTCGTGCACCGCGTCGGCGGTGATCTGAACCCAGTATCCGACTCGGGTCTTCGGGTCAACGATGACGAGCACCACGGGCATCAGGTTGGCCAGCCAGTAGTTGAGATGCCGAGGCTTTCCGGGAAAACGCCACCCGTGCCGGGTCCTTCGTTTGAAGAACGTTGACCCGCATTTGATCTGAACGGCGATGTACCGGCCGGTGGGGTTTGTCAGACCGTCGAGCTCGACTTGAGCGTCGATCCCCTGATCCGCTTCGCGTTGCTCCCGAAACGCCCAGTTCAGATTGGTGAAAGCGAGTTGTACCTCGGCGACGCCGCGGCGTTCCATCCCGACCGACGACGTCACCCTTTAGCCCCTGTTCACTCCGTTGCCGGCCTGCACGGCCGGCCGGCTGTCACCGTGTGCCTCGCCGACATTGCGCTCCCACGTCACGCGGGCGGCCCCGTCACCGTCTCGGTCACCCGGGCACGCCGTCCATCATCGCCCGTACAAGCAGCCTGGGGCACCCCGTGCGGCTGCGTGGAAGCGCTGCCGGCGTAGGTACTGCGGCGCGGCGCGACGCTGAGGAGGGTATGCGCTCCTTCGGCGTAACCCGCCCCTCCCGCCACCCCTTCGTCAGGCGACCGGGGCATTACGGTGTCGGTCAGCGACATCACGCCACCCTCCGGCGCAGAGTCCACACCGAACCGTGGCAGCGTAGAGACGAGCGCCTATCGAACACAACCAATCGGTGACAACACCGGAGGTTCGGCATTCCTGCCCGAGTTGAGCCGGTATTCAGCGGCACCGGCCCGACCCATACTGGCGTGGGAAACATTGGCGAGCGCAGGCTGGTGGCGAGAGCTGCCACCCACCAACACTAGCGTGGGGAGCACGCCCGAAGGCATTTGCTGTGGTGTCCTCCGAGTGCCCCCCACCCGCTTGGGGAGCACAACCGCTTGTAAAACAGGCCGGTGGACTGTGCCGGCCCACCCCACAGACGTGGGGAGCACACCTTGGTCCAGACGCGCACTGGGTCGCCCTCCGGCCCACCCCCACGGGCGTGGGGAGCACCCGGCGGCCTCGCGCGCCACGACCCCGGGGCTCGGCCCACCCCCACGGGCGTGGGGAGCACACGGAGACCGGCATCCCCATGACCCTGAACCACGGCCCACCCCCACGCCCGTGGGGGTGGGCCGCCGACCGCGCAGCCGATCAGGAAGTCCTTACGGTGCTCCCCACGCCTGTGGGGGTGGGCCGGTCTGGGACACCGTCACCGGCGCGACCGTGGCGCGCCTCCCCACGCTCGTGGGGGTGGGCCGATCGACCTCACCAAGTGCCAGGAAATTTCCTTCTTGTAGCGCTGGATAGCCCAGCGGGCCAAGCTCTCGCCTTGGTGATCCAGCATGCCCTCGGGAGGTCGACACGCCGCTGAATTAGCACAAGTGAGCTAATCATTCGGTAACGTGACGGGTGTGACACTCCCCGAGTCGCTACCGACGCCGACGCCTCGACAGCGACGGATCCTCGCTGTGATTCAGGGCTGGGTGGATCAGCATGGCTACCCGCCGACCGTACGGGAGATCGGTGCCGCAATCGGCCTCGGTTCTCCGTCGTCGGTGGCGCATCACTGAGCCTTTTCCAAGTTGATCCGGCAGCTTAGGGCGGGTGCGGCGGGCCCGGAGGTCGATGAGGGTGAGGCTCCAGGTAAGACAGCAGTCGACCAAGATCCGATGCCAAGATCGGAAGCCTCGCCTGTGCTGTCTTACCCCTCCACGATCTTGCTGTTCAGCCGCAACCTGAACCACCTCGCCAACCTTCGTCCGCCAACACCGCAACCAGCATCGATCGCGCCGGTTGCTCGGCAGCTACCTCTCCGGGCGCTGTCCGAGCTTCGACACCACGGCTCGCTGAAGCACCGCAGTCGTGCCCAGCACCGTCCCCGCCGGCCCGTCGGCGGTGTCCGCCACGAAGTAACTGCGCTCACCGAGGTACTCGTACGATTGTTCATCGAAGATCCACTCATTGCGCCGGCTCCGCTCGGTGTACGCGACAGCCACCCCCCGACGCCCGGCCGCGTCCGTGACCCCGCGGACCACCTCGACCCCCGGAATCTTCGCCGCAGCCTGGTAGAGCGCGGCAGTCGTCTGTGGCGGTACCAGCGACTCACGCAGGATGTCGCCGATCGCGGTAAACGCCGCGCCGTCGCGGCTGTTGCCTCTGCCACGCTCGTCGCGCTCCCGGTAGAGCTTCTCCAGCAGGGCGTCCGGATTGCTGGGCAAATCGACGAGCGCCGCGTTCGGCGTCACATCCGTGAGCGTCTCCCGCTCCGGGATCACACCGATGATCGGTACGTTGAGGAGCGGCTGGCGGAGCAAGCCGTCACCGCGCTCGTTCCGCGGGATCCAGATCTCCCGTTCGTGTACCGGCTGCAGCCGCGCCGGGCCGTCACCCAGCTCGGCGAACGCACCCCGGCTCCTGATGTAGACGTACTCTCCCTCGCCGGACGATGGGTCCGGCGTGTCGACGGCCACTGCGGCCATCCGGTTGAGCAACAACGTCGCGCCGCTGCGTTCGCCCTGCTCAACCGTCACGATCAGGGGCGCGCTGTCCGGCGCCCAGGGCTGAGCGATCGCCCCGGCCGAAACCGCGACCGCCAGCACGCCGGCCGCAGGCGCGAGCACCAGCATCCGCCGTGGCCGACGGGCCGGCCGATCGATCTCGTTCATCAGATGATGCCGTAGTGCCTGGCGGCGTAGCGCCGGCATGGCCGGCACCTGGGGGGCGGTGGGCTCGCTCATCGGTACTCTCCCTGCTCGACGGGGATCATTCGGGTACGCGCCATCTCCTGCTGTGCCAGCACCCGCAGCCGGGTCCGGGCCCGCGACAGCCGCGAACGCACGGTCCCGACGGGAACACCCAGCGCCTCGGCCGCCGCCGCGTAGTCCAGTTGCGACCACACGCAGAGCAGGAACACCTCCCGGTCCGCCCGGCGCAGCGCCTGCAGTCCCGCC
This sequence comes from Micromonospora vulcania, assembly GCF_042658605.1. Classification (NCBI taxonomy): domain Bacteria; kingdom Bacillati; phylum Actinomycetota; class Actinomycetes; order Micromonosporales; family Micromonosporaceae; genus Micromonospora; species Micromonospora vulcania. The sequence goes on from NZ_JBHSQS010000005.1 coordinate 346,717, forward strand.
ATGACCGCAGCCACCTGGTCGGCATCGTGCATCCGGGCGACCACCTCGTCAGCGAAGTCCGGGATGGTGTCGCGTACGGGCAATCGCCGCAATGCCTCCCGGTGCCGGCGCGCCGCCCGCCTGCGATTGCGCAGCACATTGGTAGCGATCCCGAGCAGCCACGGCCGCAAGCTGTCTCCATCCGGATGCAAGGATTCGCGGATTCGCCACGCCTCAAGGAAGGTCAGCGACACCACATCCTCGGCCTGAACCGGATCGCCTCCACTCCACACCGCATGCCGATGAACCGCATCGGCATGCTCATCGAAGAGCTCACCGAACGCATCGGTGTCTCCGGCCCGGATTCGGACCCGCATCTCAGCTGTCACACCTGTACCTGTCCGCAGCCGCCCCCGAGTTCCACCATCGGGGATGTTTCTCATCATGCGTAGCGGTTCGCTTCGACGTGGTGCAGGACGAGGATGGCCTGCACGATCTCGGTGGCGCGGAGCGGGCAGCAGCGCAGCTTGGTCAGCATCTTCCAGGTCTTGAGCGTCGCGATGGCGCGTTCGCCGCGAGCGCGGATTCTGGCGTGTGCGAGATTGACCGTCTTCTGCCGGCGCGAGAGCTTCGGCCGGTGGCGGCGTCGCTTGAACGGCGTGCGCACGCTGCCCCGGGCGCCTTGGTAGCCCTTGTCGGCGAAGGTCATCACCTCCGCGCTGGTCAGCGCGTCGATGATGCCGTGGACGCGGGCGGCGGTGAGGTCGTGCGTCGAGCCCGGTAGTGCCGGTGAGGCCCAGACGAGCCGGCCGGCGGCGTCGGCGATGACCTGCACGTTCATGCCATGGCGCTTGTGCTTGCCGGAGTAGTACGGCCTCTGGTCTGCCACCCTGTCGATCGGAATCAGCGTGCCGTCTAGGATCGCGTACGCCAGTCGACGGATGCGCCCCATCGCTGTGGCCAGGTTCTCGGTGACCGCTGCGAGCAGCACGATCGCTTCCTGCACGTACCGCCAGGCCGTGGCGACGCCGACGGCGAACCCGGCGGCGAGGCGGGTGTAGGTGTCACCGTTGCGCAGATGGGCCAGAGCCAGCAGTGCCTGCCGGCCCGGGTCAAGGCGCCGCCACCGGGATCGATGCTGGTTGCGATGCGCCCGGATGAGGTCAGCGAGGTGGTTCAGAGTGCGGCTGGACAACGGGATCGTGGACGGATAAGACAGCACAGGCGAGGCTCCCGGTCGAGGCATCGGATCTTGGTCGAATGCTGTCCTACCCGGCCCTCGCCCTCATCGATTCCCGGGCTCGCCACACCCGCCCTGAGCTGCAGAAATCAGCTTGGAAAAGGCTCAATGAGGTGGACGGCGTTCGTCCACCATGGTCGGCATGAAGTTGAGACCGCCCGTGCAGAGCGACCGCCGGCATGGACTGAGCAAGGCTGCCGAGATGGTGGTTCTGGTGTTGGAGGACCCAGTCGATCGTTCATCCGGACCGAGCACCGTGATCGACACCGATCCAAGGCCGCCGAGCGGTGTGGGCCGATGGTGGTGAAGCCGCCCGCTCAGACCGGAACTTCGGCGCTGAGCACGATGGTGCGTTCCTCTGGGAGCTGAAGGAACTCGGCGTGGCTGGCGGCGTTGTGGGCGAGGGCGATGAACAGGCGTTTACGCCAGGTGGCCATTCCCGGGGCACCGGTGCGGCGCAGCGTGATCCGCGAAACGAAGTAGGAGACCTGCTCGGCGTCGATTCCTTCGGCAAGGGGGTGGGTGGCGGCGTGGCGCAGGACCTCGGGAAAGTCGGTTAGGTCCTGGAAGCCGAAGACGGCGGTGACATGGATGATGCCGTCGTTCGGGTCGCCGAGATCGTTGATGGTGAGGCGCTGATCCCACGGGACGTGGGGGACGTTCGCGGTGCTACCGGTGACGATGACGATCTTCTCGTGGCGGATGTGGTTGTGCGCGACGTTCGCCCGCAGCGCCAGCGGGGTTGTCTCCTTGTTCGGATGGGGGAACACGGCGGTGCCCGGCACCCGCGGGGTGTTCGCGGCATGCAGGGCGTCGATGAAATCGCGCAGAGGGCCTTCGCGCTCGATCCGCCGCGCGGTGACCAGTTCGGCTCCGCGCCGCCACGTCAACAGGAGCGTGAACAGGACGACCGCGATGAGCAGCGTCAACCACCCGCCGTGGGTGACCTTGGCAAGGTTCGCGGTGAAGAATGTCAACTCGAGGCTGCCGAACACGGCCCCGAAAATCACCAGTTTCCCGGTGCTCCAGCGCCACCGCAGCCGCGCGACGACGAGGAACAGGGTCGTGGTGATCAGAAACGTGCCGGTGACTGCCACCCCGTACGCGGCGGCGAGGTTCGTGGATGAGCCGAACGCGAACACAACCAGCAGCACTGCCGCGAACAAGGCCCAGTTCACCCCCGGCGCATAGATCTGGCCGTACTGGTGGCGCGAGGTCTGCCGGATACGCAGGCGCGGCAGGAAGCCCAGCCGCATGGCCTCTCGAGACACCGAGAACGCCCCGGAGATCACCGACTGGGACGCGATGACGGTGGCCACGGTGGCCAGGAGGACCATCGGCAGCTGCGCCCAGTCTGGTAGCAGCAGGAAGAACGGATTCTCCCGGCTCTCGGGCGCGCGGAGGATCAATGCGCCCTGGCCGAGGTAGTTGAGCGTCAGCGCGGGAAACACGACCGCGAACCAGGCCCGGCGGATCGGGGCGCGACCGAAGTGTCCCATGTCGGCGTAGAGCGCTTCGGCGCCGGTGATGGCCAGCACCACCGCGCCCATCGCGATAAACGCGATGACGGGGTGCTCCACGAAGAACAGGACCGCATAACTGGGCGACAACCCGCCCAGCACACTGGGATGGCGCACCACCTCAGCCGCGCCGGCAACGCCCAGAGTCGCGAACCAGAGCAGCATGATCGGTCCGAACACCGCCCCGACCCGCCCGGTGCCCCATCGTTGGATGGCAAACAGCAGGGTGAGGATCACCGCGGACGACGGGAGCACCACCACCGCCCACCCCGGAGAGATGACCTCAAGCCCCTCCACCGCTGACAGCACCGAAATCGCCGGGGTGATCACACTGTCGCCGTAGAACAGAGCAGCGCCCAGCGCCCCCAGCGCCAGCACCCTGGCGGCACGCCTCTGGCTGGCCCTGGCCAACACTCCCCCAGCGAGGGCGGCCAGGGCCATCACCCCACCCTCGCCCTCGTTGTCGGCCCGCAGGATGAAAATGACGTACTTCACCGACACGACCAGGATGATCGACCAGAACACCAGCGAGATCACGCCCAACACATCCGGCGCCGTCGGTACCAGGCCACGGTCAAGGGTGAACACCGTTTTCAACGCGTACAACGGGCTTGTCCCAATATCGCCGTACACCACACCCAACGCGCCCAGGGCCAAACCGAATCCCGCCGACCGACGATCCGCGAACGTTCGGTGCGGCACCGATTCATCGGTGCCCGCCTGCCCCTCGCCTACGCCGGGCTGCTCGTTGTCGGCTCGCTCCCCCACCCCACAGGCATACCAATCAACACGTCGCTACCTGCGCCGTATGCCGGAACCGGTGGAGGGCGCAGCGCCGGCCTGCTTCCTCCGGCACCAGCGCGACATCAACCTGATACGAACAGGCGAACGCGACACAGCCGATCCAGCAGCCGCCGGGCGGTTCAAGGGAGAGTCCGTCTGCGCGCCGGCGGCGAGTGGACCAGGCTTGGGCAGCGAACGGCGCCCCGCGCCACGACCCGCCGCACCGCTTCCTCGCCACCGCAACCCGCCGGACGAACTCACCCCAACCCATTCGGCCACCAACGCGTGGGTATCTCCAGCCAGCGGACAACGCCTAACTGTCAACGCCGGCTGAGAGTTTTCACGCGGCGTCGACACCTAACCAGTCACGCCGCGCCGTCAGCGGTCGTTGTGCCACGAAGTGGAGACGACGGGGCCTCCCCGGCGGCAAGATGGCGATCCTCGTGCGAGTGACCGCCTGCTACGCCGACCAATCACAGACAACGGCCACGACGGAGATACCGTCGTGGCCGTTTGGTCAGCCCACCGTGCCGCGCCCGGCGCGCGCCCGGTCAGCTCTTAAAAGCGTCCTTGACCTTCTCGCCAGCCTGCTTCACGTTGGCGCTCGTCTGATCGCCGCGACCCTCAGCCTCGAGCTTCTCGTCGTCGGTGGCCTTGCCGGCACCTTCCTTGACCTTGCCGGCAGCCTCCTCGGAGGCGTTGCTGATCTTGTCGTCGATACCCATGGAGCCTCCTACGTTGATGGTGGCGCTCTCCGCAGCTCCGTACCCTCGCCGGTCAGCCCCAACCATCGACCTTGAGTAGTGGGTCAGGCGGTGTGGCTCGGCCAGGCCGCAGCGGCGGTCGGCACGGGCTGCCGGTCGATGTCGGGTTCGAGGCAGACGACCGTGGCGGCCAAAAGCGCCTGGCGCCGAGCGCGGGTCGCCCCGAAACCGGGCACTTAGAGCGCTGGAGGGAACACCCGCAAATCTTCGGCAAGCGATCACAGCAGCACCGCCCTGCGACCAGTGATTGATCTTCAGCAAGTTCAACCGGTACGTGGGGGGCGGCGAGCGGTTGGTACATCCAACGTCAGCCACACCGTCGGCGGACCACACCGAGCCATGACCGCTCCCCACCGACTACGCGCGCACCTCCATGTGCTCAGCAGGCGCCCGGTTGAGCGTGCGCCAACCCGTTCGCGCACACCGCTCGCCGCGGGCCGAGGTCGGGGCGGACTCGACCGGTCGGCGGCGGCTGGGTAAGCGGCAGGCGACGTTCGGGTGCGGTGCCATCGGGGTGGTGGGCTTCTTCCACCGGCACGGCTGGGCGCGCCACGCCGACGAGCCAGCGTCTCAGCGAGAGCCCCTCGAGATCAAACAGCAGCCGGAGGCCCGTGCGGCTCGGCGTGCGGTGGAGGTTGCCGGTCAGGCTGGGGTGCTGGCGGGAGTGGTGGATTGGGTGAAGGTCGTGCCGTCGCGGACAAGCGCGAAGAGGACGTCAACACGTCGTCGGGCAAGGGCGATCATTGCTTCGCGGTGCTGCTTCCCTTCGGCGCGTTTCTTGTCGTAGTAAGCGCGGGATGTAGGGCATTGCCTGATGGCCGTGAATGAGGCCATCCAGAGGACGTGGCGCAGTTTCCGGTGGTACCGGCGGGGCCCGCGGTGATTGCCGGATATTTTGCCCGAGTCGCGGCTGATGGGTGCCAGGCCGGCGTGGGCGGCGAGTTTCGCCGCGCTGCGGTATTCGGTCATGCCCGCGGTATGGACGAGGAGTTCGGCGGTGAGCAGGGTGCCCATGCCGGGCAGGCTGCTCACGATCGGGGCGAGTGGGTGTTGGTCGAGGTGTTCGGCGATGAGGTCGTCGACACCGGCGATGCGTTGCTCGATGGCGAGGATCTCGGTGGCCATCTGCCCGACGACGACCGCAGCGGCACGGTGCCCGGGTGTGGTGACGGTTTGCTGCCTGGCGGCGCTGACCATGGCGTCGGCGACGTCGGTAGCGTTGCGGACGTGACCTCGGCGCAGCAGCGCGGTGATCCGGTCGGGGCCCGTGCGCCGGATCGCTTCGGGAGTTCGCCAGCGGGCCAGCACCATCAGAGGGCCTTTGCGGTTGAGATTCACCGCTCGCTCAAGGGCGGGACTGATACCGGTGAGCAACTCTTGAAGCCGGAACAGGGTCGCGACGCGCTGAGCGACGAGGTCGGCGCGGTAGCCGGTCAGGACGGTCAGTTCGGCGATGAGCCGGTCGGTGGGTTCCAGGACGGGGATGTCGGGGTGCATGCGGATGGTCTGGGCGATGACCAGGGCGTCACGGGCGTCGGTCTTGTTCTCCCCGGCGAACGCTGCCGCCATGCGGAACGCCACGGCGCCGGAGACGTAGCGAACCTGAACCTGGCGCCGCCACAACAGGGTCAACAGCAACGCGGACAGCCCTGTGGTGATATCCACCGCCCAGCACACCGGTCGACCAACAGCCGACACCTCGGCTATGACGGTGAGCAGGGCGGCTTCGTCGTTGGCGACGCGCCGGGAGTAGACCAGCCGGCCGCCGTCGTCGACGACGGCTACGTGGTGGTGGGTTTTGCCGATGTCCACGCCGATCCACAGCTTCGCCACCGGTAATTCCTCTCAGGCAAGTGAGGGGTACGTCTTTAGAGCTGGCGGATGTAGGTGTTGCTCTTGTCCGGAGTTCCGGCTTGCCGCACGTACTTGGCTGCGATCTACGTCGCGAGGACACGTCAGCGGTCTACCGGATCTACAGACGAACGAGGCAGCGGGTGGCATCTGCTCCCACGCCAAGTGTCCTTACAGCAATTTGCGGCCGCAGGCATCGGGTGCTGGGTTTGAGCCTCGTACCGTCCGCCAATTCATCGCGGTGCATCGCTACGGGTGCGCGGGGCGGGGAGCGGGTGGCACATCACACGTCAGCCACACCGTCGGCGGACCACACCGAGCCATGCCCCGCCCCCCACCGGCCTATACGCGCACCTCCTTGTCAGGTGCCTGGCTGGGCTTCGTGGAGAAACTTCTTGGTGAATTGCAGGGCGGCGATGGTCTGGTCGATGGTGGTGGCGTCTAGTTCGGCGCCGCCGTCTCCTCCGAGGAGTTGCAGGTAGGCGAAGGGCTGCTCACGGTCGGTGAGGCTGTTGATGCAGATGTCGATGCTGCCGGGACTGCCGGAGGTGGTGAAGGGAGCGCTGGTGATGGGGCCGCTGTGCAGAAGGTGGTTGCCCAGTTGGCGGTACTCGGTGATCTCAGTTTTGTTGTGTCCGCGGCACCACGGGTGACGGTGAGGGCAGGGGAAAGCCGGTTCGCCACCAACGGTCACGCCCTCGATGGGCTTCCACGGCCACGTCGTCTCGGCGGGGAGACCTGCGGTCTGGACGAGCTGTCGCAGGTACGCGGCGAGGGTACGGGCCTCAGCCGGGGTGAGCCGCAGCTCGGCCTGCTCGGACTTGATGACGTGCACGCGCGCCGTGGTGGAGCGGTAGTGCTGGGCGACGGTAACCTCAAGTTGCTCCGGGCGTCCCTCGGCGGCCGTCTCGAGCAGCAGATCGATCAGGACTGCACCGGCGACGGACGGCAGTTCGCCGAAATGCGTGCGGTCCTCGTAGGCGTCCTCGGGTAGATGACCACCGGAACACCAGGACGGACAGGCGGCGTCCTGCCAAAACGGACCATCCAAGGCGCGCTCTGTTGGCAACGGGGCTTCTGCGAGCTCAGCGGCGCGGACGAGCAGGTCAGCGAGCCGTTCTGCCTCCGTCGGCGTGCATCTCACCCACGCGTCGGTGGCAGTGGGATCGCGGTACAGGGTTAGCGCGGGTTGAATCTCGTCAAGGCGTTGCGTCAATCGGATGACCAGAGCCGCGGTTACCCACCGGTGTGGGTGCGGCCAGTGATCGCCACGATCAACAACGTCAGGCAGCGCCAGACGCATCACGACGGGGTCACTGTGGTGGCGTCGGTCAGCGCGCCGGTCGTTATCGAAATGACCATGCACACACCAGACCGGGTCGGCGATGGCTGGATAAGCAGTCATTGCCGCAGCGTCCGCCGTGTCGGCGCACCCCGGGTACGACGGCCGCTGTTCGGCCTCGTCGCTCGCGTCTGTGCCCGTGGGAGGCCGGGGTCGAGGTGGGCTCGACCCGTCGGCGGCAGCTGGGTTGGCGGTCTGGGAGACGCTCAGGTGTAGGGCCATTGGGGCGGTGGGCTCCTTCCACGGGCACGGCTTCTCGCATCAGCCGCGGTGAGTCAGTGTCCCGGCGGGCGTAGCCCCGGGAGCGGACAGTGTGTGTGGGTCACTCGCATTCCCTCCCGAAGGGCCCCTAGCGTCCAGCACGGCTATGGGGGACCTGGCGGGCCGGCTGGTACCACGCCGAGATGTTCCACCGGTCTCCCCTGGTTTACGCAGGTGTCAGAGGCACTGATGCGTGGTGCGGGAGTGTTCGTGGATGAGGTTGGCTCGCGGCGGTAGGGGCGGGACCCGCAGGTCTATAGAACCCGACGGGCAGCCAGGCCGGCGGTGACTGGGCGGTGTCAGCCAGGAGCAGAGACAACCATCTGAACAGGTCGTGCATCAACTGGCGACTCTGCGCCTCGATCATGCCGAGCGCGGAGTCGGCCAGTAGGTAAAGCCGACGGCATCGGCCCGCTCCGAGCCGAACGCCGACATCAGTGCCTCGGCGCCGACGAGGTCGCCGCGGTTCGCCCCGCGATGACCCCGGCGGCGCGTTGGACGATTCCGCGGCTTCGGGGGTGTACCCGCTTACGCCGAGTCAGATCGCTTCCACCGCGCCGACCGGTGGTCGCGATCGCAGCGCCAATATCAGTGCCGCGCCGAAACCGCCCACCACCAGCGAAGACACCGACCTCACTGGGTGCGGCTGGCGTATTAGGAAAGGAAGTGGAAGGTGGTGATGCCGGCACCGAAAGCGCCGGCGCAGGCGCTGCCGCCGGCTCTGAGAGCCTCCAGATTTGTCGTTCCGGACCTGGACCAGATCCAGGCGGTAACGGTTCCGACCAAGAGCGCGAACAGGATGATCACGAGTAGCCAGGGAGCCTTCGTCATCGGGTCTCCGCCTGGATTTCCCCCATGGCGATCACGAGTCCAGGGTCCGGGCGAAGCGGGTCGCCTGCTTGAGGATGTGATCCATTCGCTTCGAGACGGCGCTATGGGTCCGGTATCCCATGATCTCGGCAACGTCGGTCAGCTTGGTGAAGCCGCTACGAAGCAGCACGACGATGGTGCGGTCACGCGTGTCCAGGAGTGCAAGGAAGTCTCCGATCAGGAGTTGGTCGACGACCTCCATTTCCGGACTGTGCACAGGGATCGTGTCAGGCAGCTCGACAAACCGGACACGAAACTTGGCGCGCTTGTGGTACAGCTTGCGTTCGAAGTCCTCCCGCGCGCTGCTCCAGTGGGGTGAGAAGTCGTCCTCGCAGCGGTGTGAGCGGACCGTTTCCAGGATGCCGCGGAGCCGTCCGGTGTCATCAGCTGCCTCGACGGTGCGCCGCACAGAGTCGGCTGCCTCCTCCTCGCCGCACCAGAGGTCCCCGCCTGTTCGCGGGCTGGCGGTCGTTGCCCCGGGCAGCACCGAGCCGTCTGCCAGTGGCACCGGTCCCGGGACGATGCCGTTGTTCGCGACCGGGAACTCACGCAGGTAGTCCTCGAGCACCTGGGTCACGGGTGGAAGCCAGAAGTCCAGGTCGTGAGCCAGGATCCGGATCGGGTCGTCGTTGGTGAACTTGCCGATCCCGGAGTGGGGCTGCGGCATGAGGTGACGCCAGACGGTGCCGGCCCAGGCCCGCGCCAGCCGGTCCCGGAAATCGCTCGGAAGGTAGTCGTCGATGTTATCTAGCTGAGTGACGAAGGGCCACTGGCCGCGCTGCAGCAGCGGAAGACCGTGCCGTTGCACGGCGGCCCGGGACAGCAGGTGATACAGCGGCGCGTACTCGTGGTATCGCGACTGGGTGCGCGGCACGAAGATGACGTTGACGTCGCCCTGGTCGGCGATCTTGTTCATCGACGGCGGCAGCTCCTCCTCGTCAAAGAACCGGCGGCGGAACTGCGAGGCCTCCCACAGCAGGTTCCACTTGGTGATCGCGAGCGACAACTTGAGATTCGCCTCATCCCAGAGCCCTGGCCGGACCGGCACGGCCACGTATTCCGGCCGCGCCGGAGCGTCAGCCCGGATGACACCCTTAACCATGTGGCCAGCGGACAGGTTCCACAGGCGGGGATAAACCTCCGGGGCGGCGGTCTCACACCCCGGGTCGATGAGCGGCCCGAAGTCCTCGTCGCCCCCCTGGTTGGGCTCGCTGGTCACGGTCATGTCCGTTACCTCGATGTCGTTGTTGTTCTCCACGGTCTACCTCACGACGCATACCTGTCGTTCTGTTCCAACAACTTTCTGACTGTGCCCGCTGGAGCCGCCGTTCCACAGCTCATGTGGCCGGGCGTAGGCCAGCGCGGTGTCCTGGACGATCAGGCCTCGCCGTCCTGACCTCACCTCTCGCGCCGCGGAACCTACGCGGCTCGCGGCCGTTGCGCCGAGATCCAGGCAAACCAGCGCGTGCCCCCGGTACCGCGACGTCTAGGTTCGCCGGGCGGCGTGTGTCTTGGGCTGAGTTTCGTCGTGGCGTAGCTCGCTGCGCGTCCGCGATGGACCCGCGGTATCACAATGGGTGACGTGCGAGCTTCGTGGACCGGGTGGATGAGTGGTGGTCGAGCGGATAACGGTCGGCGAATGGAGCAGCCGTTGCGGGCGATGCGCTGGTGGCCGGTGACTCTGGCGGCTGTTGTGGTGGTGCTCGGTGGTGGGGCGATGGCGATGTGGCTGCTGGGCGTTTGGTCACCGATCCCGACGGCCGTGTCCACTCCAGAGCGACTACGGCTCGATCGGATCAGGACGGGGTTGACGGTGGCAGCTGGGCTGGCTGCTGGGGTGACATTGTTGATGACGATGCGGCGGCAGGCGTGGAGCGAGCAGGCGCAACAGTTCACTCAGCTGGACGCGGTCGAGCAGCGAATAACGGCGTTGTACGTGGCCGCAACCGAACAACTGGGCAGTGACAAGGCTGCGGTCCGGCTGGCGGGCCTGTATGCCTTGGAGCGGTTGGGGCAGGATAATTCAAAGTTGCGTCAAGTGGTGGTGGAGGTGTGGTGCGCATATCTACGGATGCCCTACACACCGCCGACGGAGGTGCTGCGCAGAAACGTCAAAGGCTCGCCGCAGTACGCCGCACCGGATGCCGAGGCGCCGAAGCTCGAGGATGATCAGCAGCGGCGCGAGGAGCTTCAGGTGCGATTGACGGCGCAGCGACTAATCGCGAAGCACCTACGGATGTCTGACAAGCCCGACGATTCTGAGCAAGCCACATACTGGCGCGATACTGCGAGTGAACGGATGAGTGTCGATCTGGTGGGTGCCAACCTCGTCGACTTCACCCTTGCGTCCTGTCACGCACATCAACTAAATGCGGAATCAGCACAATTCCACGGGGTAGCGGACCTGACGTCGGCTCAGTTTCATGGAGACGTGAACCTGCGCTTGGCGCACTTCCACAGCAAGGCCGAGCTGCGCGAGGTCCAGTTTCACAGATACGCGGACTTTAGCGCGGCACACTTCCACGGCCACACCGACCTAAGCGAGGCGCATTTCTATTACGGCACAAACGCACGTGCAGCGAAATTCTGCGGAGACGCAAGCCTGCACGGTGTACAGTTCTACGGTTACGCATATCTGTTCGGGGTGCAGTTCCACGGGAACGTTAACCTGTGTTCAACACAGTTCCACGATGACGCCAACTTGGGCGGGGCAGAGTTTCAAGGGAAGTTTACTCACATCGACGGGTCAGCGTTTTACAAAAATGCGGATCTGAGGATGGCCATCTTCGGCCGAAACGCGGGGCTAAGTAGCACGAAATTCTATGGCGAAGTGAATCTTCGCGACGCGGCGTTCCACGGTTACGCCGACTTACGCGGGACGCAGTTTTACGAGGACGCGGACCTACGCGCCCAGTTCTTACGCGGCGTCGACATGTCTGGTGCTCGAGCGACATCAACTGTCCACCTCCCATCTGGATGGACGCTTGCCGATGGCGCCAGCACCAAATGCGAGTTGCATCAGGTTGTGCGTACTGAGGCTAAAGCAGGCGGTGGGTCTACCCCTGCCTTTGCACCTGCCCATACGTCGACGGATCAGTCCGGACGTGAAGAACTCACCTAACCGGCGGTGGGCGGGGATGTCTCGGGTAGCGCGGCTCGGGGCGGACGACGTCGTACATCTTGGCCGTCGCCCTGCGGGAGCTAGAAGAACGCGTTGGTGACTTGAAGACTTCGCCAATAACGAGGCGGCCGTGGATGCAGTGGCGGCGGGAATGCGAATCGCCGGACGGAGCCGGCGGTCGGCACATACGGGCGTGAAGCGTCGTCGAGCCACCGTTTGGCCGCGTCCGCAACGGTCAGCGAGGCGGCCACCCGAGCCGGAAAGGCTCAATTACCTGTGAAGAGAGAATGGGTTGCCGTACGCAAGGTATTCGCAGGCGATAAGCCGAGTTACCACCGCGGCTTACCCGCGGCTTGGGCACGTCACTATTCTTGCAACCGGCCGGTCGAGCGCAAGATGTATAGCATAAGCGACGCCATTCGCGTAAAAAGGTAGTCAGTGGCCCCGTCCGGCAGGGACTCCTTACCTATTTCAAAATGACGGATAGTCATACTATTGCCAATGCCGGTGAGTTGCATTGCCTCGGCGTCGAGGTGCGCGCGCCAACTACCGGACGATAGGCGATCCAGAAGCGCGTTCATCTGAGACTTCTTGTCTTTTCCGGGGCCCAGTGTTTTCAACCGCTCGAAGGCGTCCCAGAGCTTCTCAAGGCCCACGCTGTGGTCGCCTGGATCACGGGACAGGAACCGACGTTTCGCCTCAAGAACAAGATCGTCGAAGATCTCGTCCCCGCTATCAGGATCGAGGTCAACCAGTGTTTGTCGGGCCTCTGAGGGCCCGAGGCGCTCCACTTCCATGTCAGGGCTCACCTCGTAGGCCAGTCCGGATCGAGCAAAAAGTAGGTTCACCTCATGGCGGAACTCCTCGCGCCCCGCCGGAACGTCGAAGTTCAGCTCGTTGTGCCGGTAGTAGGAGTGGTACGGACCGGGCTTCGGTTTCGCGATGCGCTGGCCAATGAAGTCAACCAAATCAAGAATTTGGTGCGTCTCGGGCACCTCGTCTCGATCGGCATAACCGATTGGCCAAGAGAGATCCGGAATGAATGCGGCTAGAACGTCGTCAAGGCGACTCTGATTAGTTCCGGAGATTCCGTTCCCGTCAGGACATTGTTCCGGAAACTCGTTGGCTAGCCAGTTGTCTTCTGTGCGGCTATCGATGACCGCCAAGAGTCCTCGCCAGGCAACCTTGTCGACGACTTCCTTATCGCGAAGAGGCCGACCACGAGTTCGATCACTGTAGAAGGAGCGCCTGGTCACGCGACGATTATGCCAGCAGCATGCCACAGCCGGTGGGCCGGAGGTCCTGGCATCGGAGCAAGCTTGATCACCCGGTTCCGTGCGGAAGCTTCGGTCCGAGTAGCACGGCGACCGCAGTGAGTTCGACGTGTCTCGCGTACCAGGAGTCCTGCGCCGATGAGATGCACACCTGCAGAGCAACCACGGCGTACCCGCTCCGAGGCCGCCGTGGCCGGGCGAGCCGTTCCGGATTGCGTTGCTCGACCTGACCGCCGACCGCGCCGAACCTCACCTTCGCACCACCGCCCACCGGCTGGCCCGAGGCGGAAACGCCAGCTTGGCCGGGTCAAGCCCAGGACGCAATCGGGCGCTTGTGGGACACCCAGTGCAGGGTTTCAGGCGATCGCGTCATCTATGAGGCCGTAGGGCGGCTGGTCCGCCCGCGCGGAGTAACGCACGACCACATCATTCTCGACCTCTGCGGGCGGAGCATTGTCGACGATGATGATCTGGGCTCCTGCCCCAAGGCCGGCGAGCCATGTGTGCAGGTGCTTGTAGAAGTCCGCGATCGTGACGGTGTCGGCGAACTCGGTGTCGCGTTCGCCGGTTTGGCCGAGGTTCTTCTGAGGGCTGTCCAGGAAAAGGAAGCCGGGGTGGGAGCCACCCGACTCCCAGGAGACCTCGAAAATCGCGAGGATCCAGGCGAGGGAGAGCAGGGTCCGGCCGCCGGAGGATGCCGAGGTGTATCGGAGGTCACGCACAAATGGAATCAGTTCGTCGTTCAGACGGGCGCCACTCAGTTTCGGATACCGCCAGTCGGCGAGGATCGCGGCGAACCGTTCGCTGATGGTCCGGATGATCGCGGCTCGGTCCGTCCTGTCTTGTCCAGCGGTAGCGAGTTCCTCGCGAAGGGCCTTGACCGAGGTGTCCAGGCGCAGCACGTCGTTGGCTCGTCTTTCGAGGCTGCTGACCATCTGCAACCCGGCGGCGGCGAGCTGCGCCGCAGCGGTGGCGTTCTGGCGCCGCTGCGCAAGAGCGTCACGTTCGGCGAGGTATGGGCTGATCGCCCGAGTGGTGACGTGGTCAACGTCGGCTGCTGCTTGCTGCTCAGCGGCACGAGCGGCTTCTACGCGCTGCTTGAGCTGGCTCACATCGGCATCCAGGTCATCCACAAACCTGGTCAGTTCAGCCAGGCGGGCTTTAGTCGCACGCAGCTCAATGCTTACGTCGAAGGGGCTGACAGAGCTGTCAACGTCCGGCAGAGCACCCATTCCTCCGCTCGGACCGGCAGCCGTGCCATTGATCGCGCCCTCGTGCTCGGGCGCGGCTGGGGGCGCGACGTCGCCGAGAGTCAGCGTGCCTGCCGCATCCGCGAGCGGGGTGTGGCACAACCCGCAGGCCCCGTTTTCGACTTCGATGGCTCGCCCGAGGGCAGACATACATGCTGGGCAGACCTTGATCTGAAGCGGGTCGAAGAGTTGATGAGCCTCAGTGAGCATGGTCAGCTTCGCCACGTCAGCGGCGTACTGTGCGCGCAGCGGAACCATCCGGCGGAGCTGCGTCTCGCGGTCGCGGAGTACGGCATCAGCGCGACGTGCTTGCTCCGCAGCTGTTTGATGCCGCCGCCGCTGTGCCTCGGCGAATCCAGCGACGGCAGCTATGCGCTGGTCGATTGCGGCCTGTTCCCGGGCAACGACGGCCAACTCCTCGGCCGCCCGGTCACGGGCAATCTCGAGCTCCAAGCGCTCGCCGAGTCGTTGTTCCCCGACGATTTGCTGTGCCGCTTCGTATGCCACCCGGGCCCGGGTCAGCCGTGTCTCCAGGTCTTTGATGCGCTGTCCGAGGTCTACCGCGCGGTCGTCGTGGACGTCGAACACCACGTCGACGACTTGGCGCAGTTTGAGCGCCTTCATGTGTTGGGTCTCGAACAGCAAGGATTTGCTGGCCACGCGCTCGTTGGGTAGGAAGCACAGCCCCATCAGGTCTCGGAAACTAAGCGGGTCTGTGCCGGAGTTCGGCTGCGTTGGGGCCTCGCGGAGCTGGACGCCTTCCAGCCCGCAGTGCATCAGTAGGAGTGATGAGAGGCTGTCCGGGCTGCCGGCAGGTTTGATCGGCCGTCGTTCGACCGGGGGGCCAGCGCCGTCGTCGAGCCTGCCGGGGCGTAGGAAGACGTGGCCCGCTTGATCGCCGAGGCTACGCTCGATGACGTACGGCGTGCCCGACAGTTCCACTTCGATGAAGGCGTGTAGGACCTTCGCGATCACTTCGGGGTGCCGGGGGTAGTCGCCCGCGCCTAGGCAGTAGTCGATGAATTCCAGGACGCTCGACTTGCCCGTGCTGATGGCTCCGGCAATGACGGACAAGGAGTTCAGGTTGCCTGTCTGACGATCGACGAAGTCGACCTGGTAGTGGCGTTCGGGTCCGACGAGCCGTAGCCGGCGGACTCGGATGCCTCGTTTGCCCGGCGAGGAGGCGAAGTTCGCGGCTGTTGTCATGACGACCTGCTCGCGCGTTCTTGCCCGAGGGCGTCCACCTCGTCCAGTTCCTCGGGCTCAACGAACAGATCGGCCAGGTCGATGCAGTGGGGGCCCGAAGGCTGGCGAGTCCATTCGGTCACCCTCTCCCGGAGCGGTCCGGGCCGGATCTTCCGCAGCCTGCGCACGACAATGGTCGCTGCGGTGGTGTAGGAGCGCGCGTACATGGCGGTGAACCGCATCGCCATATCGACGCCGAGGTCCGTCAACCGGTAGAGCACGAGGCCACGGACTGAGGTGGTCGCCAGGTCATAAGCGAGCAGGAGCGCCAGGTCGTGCTTGAGCCGCTCCCGCCGGGTGGCAAACCTCTGCGCCGCGCTCGCATAGGACAGCGCCCGGTCGTCGAAGCCCGCCATGAGCAGCTCGAACCGGTCCGGGTCGTCATCGCTGGACGCCATCAGCAGGGGGTTCGCCGCGATGAAGTCATACGCGCCGAGCCGTTCCAACTCAACACCGTCCGGGTGGAACTCGGCGACCACGTGCAGGAGAAGCACAAGTTGCGCCAGCCGGAACACTGTGTCGTCCTCCGGCACCGCCACCGGCGACCGGTGGACGGCGTGGGCCGAGCCGGACGGCGCGGTCATGTGAGGGCTCCGGCGGAGTCGGTGTCGGGACTGCGCTGGGCCGGCGCGGGCATTTGCGCCGGCTGGTCGTCCCGATGCTCCACAATCACGTTTTCCCAATGAGGAACCCAGCCTGCACGGCCGTCCTCAACAATCCGGTGCATCATGCCGCACCGGTGCACGGGCGTCGACCGTAGCTCCGTCGGCCACGAGTCGCCCATCCCGCGAATCTGTCTCATCACCGACGCGTGCAGACCCGGCAGCTTGGGGCCAGCGGGATGCAGCTCGGCCACCTCGTTGAAAGACGTCTCCCAAATGCTGTGGACCGTCGCAGCGGCCTCAACGAGCGCGTTTACCTCAGCCGGGACGTCCTTGTCGACGATCTCGCGGGCGAGCAGTTCGGCGTTGAAGAACTCCAGTTTCGCCGAGCTGACCTGCTGGTGCCCGGCTTCCCGGAGCTGCCGGACGAACAGCGCGGTCTCCATGGCCGTTGCGTTCTCCGGCTTGACCTGGACCACCTCGGGGCGGCCCGGCTCTGGCTTCATCGGGGTCTGGTACGGATCGTAGTAGTGGCGCCGGACGTTAGCGGCGTCCGGCGAGATCAGCCGCTGCCGCAACTGACCCTCGTGCCACAGTTCGATCCTGACGTCGGAGTCCTTCTCCGCCTTCTTCTTCCACGTGGACCACCACTTGTCCATCGGGGCGTCCATGCTCGCGGGGACACACAAGACCCATCTGCGGATCTTGTGACCATGCTCCGCTGCAGCCTTCAGGGCAGACGAGAAGGACTCGCGGATCTGGCCCTGGTGGGAGACGGTCACCACAGGCATAAAGTATTTCGCCTGCCAAATCACGACCTGCCCTGCCAGGTCACCCAGCACGACGTCGATACCCCAGTCGCCGGGGTTGGCCTCGAGCAGGCGCGCACCCCGGTAGCAGGCCTCCACCAACTCACGAAGCATCTGCTCGAAGTCGTGGCGCGCGCCGGCGACGTTGCCGGCTCGGATTTCGTGCGCACGGAAGTTGATCGGAGGCTCGCCAGCTGCCAGAACCAGCCCACCATCCGACACAGGACCCCCTCCTCCGACGCCTTCGCCGACAGCATTCCAAGACGGACAGCGCAACGCAATCATGGGATTACGGGATGACACCTACGGCCTGCCGATTCAGCTCTTCTTCGCTCACCAACCGACCAAAGCGGGAGACAGGAGTAGACGACAAGGCCCTACATGCACCTGAGACGCTGATCTCGGCGAACCTCTGCCGGGCTGCCGGCTGGCGTGGTCGGACTCGTCCGGCGGAGGCTCCGTCCACGGTCCTCGCCAATGGGCAACCGCGAGCTGGAGGACGGGATCCCCCGGATGCCATCGCCGTCCGCCGAGAAGCCACGGAGCAGGTGGCCGACGGATCGCATCCGTCCGGCTGTTTCACACCGCCCCACATCGCGACTGAGCAGGCTAGACGCCACACCCGCAAATTTTCGGCAAGCGATCACAGCAGTACCGCCTTGCGACCAATAATTGATCTTCAGAGGCAGGAAACCGCAGGTCAGCAGCCTGCGGTTGAAAGATGCGTGCTGTTTAGGAAACCGATGCTCTATCCCCTGAGCTACGGGGGCGCGAGTGGTCAGTGTAACGACCTGCGGGTCGACCCGCGTTGGCAGGGAGTGACCCGCGTTGACCTGCGTTGACCCGGCGATCCGCACCGACCGACGACCACACACTGACCACACCAGGCGCGGCAGCGCCCATGATCGTTGACCCCGGTTAACCTGAAGTGGCGCGGATTGACCCGGGGTGACCTCCGCTGGAGACCACACGGCGACCACATCACCAAGATCAATGAGGGTCTATCAGGCGGGCCCTCACCTCGCGCCAAGGCGGCGAACCTGATGAAGATCAACAAAACGGCCAGAATTGCGGAAGGCTTCGTGATAACCAGTCATGCGATGCGACGCATCGATGACGAGCAGGTTCAGGTAGCCGTGCTGAACAAGCTCGCCTCGTTGAAATGCGATCGAGTCGTGGTTCGGTCGTCCCACGCGAGCGAGGACAGCAGCACAGGCTCATATGCTGGCCTGTTCGAGAGCTACGTGAACGTGGACGCCGGCGATCCTTGCAAGGTCATCGAACTGGCCAAGTCCGTATACGCCTCGCAGCGAACTGATTCGGTAAACCGGTACGGGGGAGCGGAAGGAGACATGTCTGTAGTGGTGCAGGAGATGATCTCCGCAGACATCTCCGGCGTGGTCCTGACCTCCAACGCATTCGACGGCTACGATTATCTGCTGCTCGAGTACATGGCCGGGGATCTGTACCACCTGATGCAAGGAGACGTCACTCCGCTGATCTCATACATCAAGAAGGTCGACGTCATCGACGGCAAGGACAACTACCGCGCGTATCCGGCAATCATCACCGAGCCTCTTGCGAGGCTATTCAAGTCGTTGGCGAAGACTGCGGTAGACCTCGAACGTCAGTTCTTCCGCAAGGTGCAGATCGAATGGGGGATTAAGGACGAGGAACTGTACATCTTCCAAGTTAGGCCATACTAACAGGATCCGGGACGTAGAGTGCGATCGCGTTGGCCATACGGGCGCTCCGTCACGTGCCTGCCGCACGAGGAGGTCAGGTCACCTTCAGGACGTCGGCCCAGGGATCAATCTGGAGAACGCGATCGCCCCTACGCAACATCATAGGTTCGTTCACCTATCAGTGATCGCCGTGTAATTCGTGACAGCGCATGTGGCCGGGCCCGGCTGCCGAAAGGCTTCAAGCGAGTGAAGAAGTACACTATCCTGGAGCTCGCGCCCTGGCGGACGTTGACATCACCTTGGACAGAGATCAATGCCTTCGGGATATGGCACTGGGCTCGGCCACCTGGCGCCCGGCCAAGGCGGCAGGCATCGATGATCAGGCCCTCAGTCGGCTGCGTACGGCCTGTAATGAGTACTATCAGGAGTATCTGCGAACCGAGGCCATTGATATCGAGGGCGTTGTTGAGACACTCGCCGAACTGTCGAAGCACGTCCATATGGCCATCGTGACGACGTCGAAGCGGGCGGACCTCGAAGTCATCCACGAAAAGCGCCAGATATGTAAATCCGTGGACTTCGCGCTGGCCCGAGAGGACTTCACGCTGGCCAAGCCACACCCGGAACCGTGCCTGACCGGCTTGAAGCGCTTCGGCGCCACCCGAGAAGAGACACCGGTAATGGAGGATTCGTCCAGAGGGCTCGCCTCAGCCGCCGCTGCCGGCATCGACTGCGTCATCGTCCACAACGGCTTCACGAAGATGCAGGACTTCTCGCAGGCCATCCGTCGGACCGAGGCGCTCGGCGAGCTGAAGAACATCGTCCTCGACGTAAGCTGATGGCCTCACTCCAGGCCGTCGCCGTAGCGTCGGCCTGGAGTGCCACAGGCAGTGCCGTCAGAAATACTCGGGGAGTTCCTTGGCCAGCGCTTCGCGGATGCGGGCGCGCACGGAGATGGCAGGGTCTGACTTCTGGAACTTCAGACCGGTCAGCCGCTCGTACAGGGTGATGTATTTGTTGCTGAACTCGATCAAGGTCTCGGCGGGGATCTCCGGAATGAGATCCTTGTAGGGATCGCACTGGCGGGCAATCCACAGACGCAGGAATTCTTTGTCCAGGCTCTCCGGTTCCTGACCCTTCTCGAGCCTCTGCTGGTAGGTCTCCGCAATCCAGTAGCGGCTCGAATCCGGTGTGTGAATCTCATCTGCAACCACTACGGCACCGTCGTCGTCAAGACCGAATTCATACTTGCTATCCACCAGGATGAGGCCTCTCCGAGCCGCGAGCTCTTGCCCGCGGGCAAACAGCGCTAGGCTCCTCTGCGTCAGCTCGTGCCATTGTTCGGCCGTCAACAGCTTGGACTCTAGGATTTCGGCAGCCGTGATCGGCACATCATGCCCGCCCTGAGCGGGCTTCGTGGTCGGCGTGACGATCGGTTTGAGCAGGCGCTGGTTCTTCTTCAGACCATCGGGGAACTCGTGACCGTACAACACCCTCTCACCTCGGGCGTACATCGGCCAGATGCTGGTGTTCGTAGAACCCGTGAGATAGGCCCGAACCACGATCTCGATCGGCAGCATGGCGAGGTCTTTGACCATGACGACGTTCGGGTCCGGGTAGGAGATCACATGATTGGGACATACGTCTGCGGTGGCATCGAAGGAGTAACGGGCCGTCTGGGTCAGCACCTGGCCCTTGTACGGCACCGCAGCCAGAACCTGATCGAACGCGGATTGGCGGTCGGTCGAGATCAGCAGCCGTCGCCCATCCGGCAGTTGGTAGGAGTCACGCACCTTGTTACGGGTGAAGCCCGGCAGTTCACGGTATTCCGCGTCGGTCAGGCAATTATCCAACATTGGCGGCTCGCTGGCCTGTCGAGCAATCAAGGTGGCACCTCTTACTCAGGGGACGGGGTGAGCAATGTTTTGGAGAGCGGCCTCATTGTAGCGGCCGCGAGGGCTCCTGCCCGACGCGGTCGTGTCCAACGCGGCGTCCATGGCGGACAGGAGTATACCCACGTTGTCGGGCGCGAATATGTCGGCGTTCATGTAGTAAACGTCGTGGCTTTCGCAGAAGTCGTCCAGCATCTTGTCCACTCGATTCATGTGCGCGCCGAACGCGAACGGATCTGCACCGAAGTGGTCCGCGATGTCCTCCTTCATCTCCCAGTTCCTGACCGCCTCTGAGAAGAACTGCATGCTCGCTCGGGCGTGGCTGGTGGGCATAACCTCTATTAACGTCGCGCCATCCGTCCGATACTTCACCCAGAACACCCCTCCGATGGGCAGCCATCCCTCGTGGACGTCGACCTTGACGCGCCCGGCGCGCTCGCCGAGGTGCACCGGCGACTGGCCCTCGACGAGCCCCGCAACATCCAGATCGCCGATGATGTCGCCGTAGCCCTGACCCGCGGCCGCAACTGCCTCGTGCTGACCCGACGGGTCGCCCAGGTCGAGGCACTCACCGCCCTGCTCGCCGCACGCGGACATCAGGCGCTTGTGCTCCAAGGCGCGATGAGCACCCGCGAACGGCGGGCCACCGTTGACCGGCTCGACGGCGCCAAGGCCGGCGACGGCCTCCTTGTCATCGGCACCACACCGTTCATCGGTGAAGGCTTCGACGCCCCCGCCCTCGACACCCTCTTCCTCGCCGGCCCGATCTCCTACGACGGCCTACTCGTCCAATGCGCCGGCCGCGTTATCCGCGCCGCGCCCGGCAAGGACCTCGCCGAGGTCCACGACTACCACGACCCGGCCACACCAATCCTCGCCGCCTCACTCCCACGCCGCATGCCCGGATACCGGGCCCTCGGCTTCACCAGGACATGAGCGCATTCCGTCGTGATCATTATGACTGGTCTGCGGCTACAGAGCTACGACGTAAGCCAAGCGTGCTGGGCCTAGCCTGGTAGGCTAACGGCCATGGGCCGGTTCTCCGAGGACGAGCTGCACGGGGTTGTCTCCCGGTACGAGGCGACGCGGGCGCAGGCGTTGATCGAGCGGGATGAGCAACTGCGGGCGTTTCACGCGGCCGGTTGGCGGCCGGTGGATCTGCAGCGGGTTACCGGGTACAGCCGGGAGACGATCCGTCAGGCACTCCGACCGGAAGTCCGGCGGGCGACCAACATCAACCGACGCAGGACATCACCCCAGCCGCCAGCGGACTACCGGCCATATGGTGACCGGAAGCCTTATGTGATCGCCGAAACCCTCGCCGCGCTGCACGGCCCCACCAAGGGCATGTTGACGCTTCCGCGTCATCTCGACTGGTCGGGGCACGCCGAGTACGACCTGAACCGGCCCGCGCGCCTGGCCAGCATGTACAAGGTGGTGCTCACCGAAGCCAATACGGTCGAGGATCTGAACACCTGGCTCGATGCCGACCTCCTCCGGCGGCTCTGGCCCACTCTCTGGCTGCCGCCCCAGCTTCGCCGGCGCTGGGAGGACGCCTTCCCCGAACTCGCCGCGACCCGCAGCAACGCGGCGTAGCGGTGGACCCCTTCCACGAACGCCTCGCCCGGACCGGGCTCGGCGCGGCCCATCAATACGGCTTCGCGCTGGCCGGCGGTTACGCGGTTCAGGCCGCCGGACTCCTAGAGCGACCCAGCGAGGACGTCGACCTGTTCACCGCCTGGGACCGCCGCGACGAATTCACCGCCGCGGTCACCGCCGTCGTGCACGCCTACCGAGACGACGGCCTCACCGTCGAGACCGAGCGCCAGTACGACACCTTCGCCCGACTGGCCGTCACCGACGGCATGCGGATCTCCAAGGTCGAACTCGGCGTGGACTGGCGCGCCAACGAACCGATCCTCATGGCGATCGGACCGGTACTCCACCCCGACGACGCGGTCGCGAACAAGATGAGCGCCCTTTACGGGCGAGCGTTCGCCCGGGACTTCATCGACATCGACGCCACCCTCAGCTCCGGTCGCTACACCCGCGACGGCCTTCTCGCCCTCGCGCAGCGCGCCGACCGTGGCTTCGAACCGCGCATTTTCGCCGACGCTCTCGGACAAGTCGCCCAGCTCGATCCCGACGACTTCGCCCAGTACGGCGTCACCGGCCCAGCGCTCGACGACCTCCGAAGCCGATTCGCGGAGTGGCGCCGCGACCTGCTCGACGACAAGGACGGATGACTCGGCTCCCGACTCGCGGCAGCGTCAATTAAGCCTGCACCCGCAGGACCCACAGCGCTTCAGCTGATCTTCGGCAAGCGATCGCAGCGAGCCCACGAAGCGACCGGCACGCAGCGGCAGGCAATAGAAAGCCGCAGGTCGTCGGCCTGCGGACACCGGCGGACCGTCGGGTTAGGAAACCGATGCTCTATCCCCTGAGCTACGGGGGCGCGAGTGGCCAGTGTAACGACCGGCGGGCCGACCCGCGTGGGCAGGGAGTGACCCACGTTGACCCGGTGGGTCGGCCCCAGCCCACGGCCACACGCCGAATCTCTGGGTGACCCCGCTTGATCTCGCTGGGCTGGGGTGCAACGGGCCGGGCGCGGTCGCGACGTCGGCGGCGGCGAGTGCCCCAGTCAGCCTGTTCGTGGGGCGGCAACCTGCCACAAGGCGCTGACCGGCATTGCGCGGAGCCTGTCGCCGAACGGCGGTATCGAGGTTCCGCTGTGGAGGACGATGCCGGCGATGAAGTCGTCGCCGAGGCGCTCGGGCGGCGGTCGCCCCTTCGAGCAGGCCCGCACCGACGGACCCGCGCTTTGAGCGGGTCAGGGAGCGCGGCGCAGCAGGATGGTGACGGCCACCCAGACGAGGACCAGGGCGAGGCCGAGCCACGGCTGCCCGAGTAGGACGAGCATCGCGCCGCCGAGCACGAACCAGCTGGCCTGGAACGCACGCTTGGCGGGTGGGCGCAGCGGCACCGGGGCCCGTGGCGAGCCGAGAACACCCCAGAGCCCGGCGAGCAGCAGCGGCACCGCGATGGCGGCGAGCAGCCGGACGGCGGTTGGCGCGTCCAGGGCCCAGCCCCAGCGCGCACCGATCGCCAGCACGGCGAGTTCCAGCAGGAAGACCAGCAGCAACCCGAGCCCCCGGAGCACGGTCACCGAGCCGACCCGGCCGCGACCAGTAGCGGCACCAGGTGCCGGAAGCTCGCCAGGCTCTCGCCCCCACCGCGCGGGAGCACGACCAGCGGACCCTCCCGGTGTGCGTCGTACCCGATCTGTCCACCATCCCGCTCAACACAGCTAATTGTCATAGCTAACAGGCTAATTATATTAGCCAATGCCCGTCAAGCCCAATGCGAACGGTCGGGATCGCCGAGGGGCTGTGGACGTACGCCAGGCGGCGTAAGTGGGGCGAGGAGCCGCCGCCCTCGACGAGAGTCCGAGGTCGCCTCGCCTGGCGACTCGCTCGACGGCGTACCGAACAAGGCCGGGCCGACGCCCGAACCCGGATCGCGACCGGCGGTCCCCGCGCGGACGCGGAACCCTCGGTCCCTGACCGCCGTTGTCGGTGGACTCCACGTCGGACGGTGAGGGCGTATCGTACGTTCACCGCGCCGCACCGATGACACTTCGAGGCGGCCGGCAGCCGTCACACGGGGGAGGTCTGATGGCGCAGTTTTCCGATGGTGATTTCGACGCGTCGACCGACCGGTTCGTCGCCTCCTGGGCGGCGGGTATCTCCGAGCGGGCCGCCCAGGCACAGGAGTTGTCGGAGCGCGTGGCGGCGATGTCGGCGACCGCCGAGGGTGCACACGGTGCGGTCCAGGTGACGGTCGCCGCGTCCGGCGCGATGACCGACCTCCGGCTTGACGACCGTTTGCTGCGCTGGCGGGCGGACGAGATCGCCGCTGAGGTGCTGGCGGTGATGCGGCGGGCGCAGGGGCAGTTGGCCGCGCAGGTGGCGGAGGCCGCGGCGGAGACGGTCGGTGCCGACTCCGAGACTGCCCGCGCAGTCGTCAGCAGCTACGAGACACGCTTCCCCGAGGTGACCGAGGAGAACGAGCCCGGGGGTGGCCGTGGGCGCTGAGCCGGCTGGGTTCGAGGTCACCACGGCGGCGTTGACCGAGCACGCCCGCTCCGTCGACCGGATCGCCGGGGCGATCGGCACCGCACACGACGCGGGGGCGTACGTGCGGATGGGCGCCGACGCCTACGGCCAACTGCCGACCTGCCAGGCGATCCCCTTCTTGTTGGACTTCCTCCAGGACCCCGCCGTGGACGCGCTCGCCGCGGCGCAGGAGGCGTTGCACAGCGCCGCCGAGGCGCTCGATGCGACAGTGGACACCTACCACGAGACGGACGGGACGATCTCCGCGTCCCTCGGGCAGATGCACCGATGAGCAGCGCAGTGGCGAACCCGCTGATCGCCGCCCGGCAGGACTCCACCACCGCGTACAGCGGCGTCGGCCTCGTCGAGAGCCTGGTCGACCTGCGCAACGGCATCGAGAGCGGCTCCTGGGTCGACACCACCCTCGGCGGTTTCGGTACGTCGATGGAGGTGCTGGCGACCTGCGTCGACCCGATCGGATCGGTCGTCTCGTGGGGGGTCGCCTGGCTCCTCGAACACGTCAAGCCACTCTCCGACGCCCTCGACTGGCTGGCCGGCGACCCGGACCAGATCACCGCGTACGCGCAAACGTGGCGCAACGTCTCCCAGCAGGTCACCGGCCAGGTCACCGCCCTGTCCGAGGCGGTACGCACCGAGATCGCCACCTGGACCGGGCCGGCGTCCGAGGCGTACCGCCGCTACAGCGACCAGCACCTACGCCACCTCGCCGGCCTGGCGGACGCCACCGGACTGATCGGCACCGTCGTCGAGGGCGCGGGCCTGCTGGTGGCGCTGGTCCGAGAGTTGGTGCGGGACCTGATCGCCGACTTCGTCTCGATCCTCGCCGTCCGGCTCTGGGAGTGGCTCGCCGAGGCCGGGCTGACCCTGGGCGCGGCCACCCCGCTGGTCGCGGCGCAGGTCTCCACGCTGGTCGCCAAGTGGGCTGCGAAGATCGCCGGGTTGCTCACGGCGCTGGCCCGTAGCGTCAGCCGGCTCCGGCCGATCCTGTCCAAGCTCGGCGAACTGCTCGACACTCTCCGCACCGCGCTGAGCGGCCTCCGGCGTACCCCCGGCAGAGCGGGCCCCACCGACATGCCGGCCCCCGGCCCCGGGGTGCGCGGCTACGACGATCCCGCAGGTGGTGGCGGCGCACCACCGTGGGCCCGGCAGGACGGGCCCACGGCCACCGGCTCACGCGGTGAGCCGGGACCGGTCGGCGGCGGCCCGGCGCACGGCGGACCACCCGGGGAGCCGGGGCCCGCCGCGGGCCCGCCGCACGACGGCGGTACGGCGCGGGGTGCCGAGGAGCCGCCGGAGCCGGACGGGCCCGATGCACCGGAGTCCGGGTCCACCACCGATCCGGTGGTGCCCGATCATGCCAGCGAGGCCGAATTGCGGCTGCTCGGCAGGGAGGTGCACAGCATGACCGAACTCGACCCCGGCGGACACGTCAACGACGCGTACGACGTGACGTTCACCGACGGCACGCACGGCGTGTACAAGCCGAATGTGCCGGAGAACGAGTTCGTCCAGGTGCGCTCCACCATTCCGGAGGATCAGCTGGCCGCCCGGGAGGTCGCCGCCTCGCGCCTGGACGAGGACCTGGGCTTCGACCTGGTGCCGACGACCGCCCGCTGGGACGGTCCGCACGGGTCCGGTTCGATGCAGGAGTTCGTGGAGAATGCGAGCCCAGGGCGTCCCCCCAGCGCCTATCCTGTCGCCGAGAGCGAGCGGATGGCGGTGCTCGACTACGTCAGCGGCAACACCGACCGGCACATGGGTAACTACCTGACCGGCCCCGACGGCCGCCTGGTCGCCATCGATCACGGCTACTCGTTTCCGGACTCGAACGGCGAGCCACTGCGCTCGGACTTCGTTCAGCAGCAGATGAACCGGCCGCTCAGCCCGGAGACGATGGCCCGGATCCAGGCCACCGACCCGGCCGCACTGGCCGACCGGCTGCGCGGCACCGGCCTGAGCGAGCAGGCGCTGGCCGGCGCGATGGACCGCTTCAACGAGATCCGTAGTCGAGGCATGATCACGGGCGAGGCGTGGAACGCCTTCCGTCCGCCGAGCCCTTGGTGACCGGAAGAGCCATGGTGAACCAGGAGGCAGGCATGACCGAGCAGGCGGCGACCCGCGTGGCGCTGTACACGTTCGCCCAGCACACCAACCGGCGGGTGGCCGAGTTCCGTTGGCAGCCGGGCCAAGCCGTGTCGCTGACCGTCCTGGACCCCGAGTGGGGTGCGCTCGCACAGGACTTCTACGACAACGGCGTGCCGGTCGGCGCGGAGCGGGTGCCGCCGCAGGCCGGTCCGGAATTCATGCGTGCCCTACTGCAACGCTTCCGGATGAGCTACTACAAATTCGTGGACGAGAGCGGCTGAGCCGATGCACAGGGCGGCCTCCTGAGTACCGGCGCGCACGCAACGGCCGGGCGTCACCGGCCTCAGCCAGCGCTGGCCTGGGTGGATTCTGGTTCGTCCGCGGCGCGGCGGCGGACGCCGCAGCGTTCCAGCCACCGTACGAGTTGACGGTGGACGGCGTCCGCGCCGTACAGCAGGGCTTCCCCGTCCACGCTGCGGTCCAGCAGATCGTCGTCGATGGCCCAGTCGACCGGGTGGATGAGGACCGCGTCGTTCTGCCAACCACCGAGCCCTCCATGGGACCCGACGAGTTCCTCGAAGGCGTGTACCTCGTTGGTGCGCGGACTCACGGTGGAATGCACGTACAGGTCCGGGCAGTGGTCCATCGCCGCCACGTGGATCAGGTCGGGCACCGCCCGTGGTCCGAACGGTCCGAGCGGGTCAGCGCCTTCGACGACGCCCTCCAGCAGGACGTGCACGCCCGCCCGGCCCACGGCGAGGGGTCCCCGGGCGCTGTCGACCACCACGAAGCCGATACCCGGCTCGGCGAGCAGACCGGTGATCAGTCGTGGGAACCGCCGGTCCAGTTCCTCGATGGGGACCCGGCCGGGCAGTCGCGGAAACCAGATGAGCCCCAGGTTGCCGGAGCCCACGACGACCAACTCCGGTCGGTCGCCCTCCGGCCCTGCCCCGCGCCCCTCGTCGGGCCCGATGAGCACCCCGGAACCCTCCGGACCTCCGGCGTACCGCTCGGTCCAGCGGGCCACCGGTCGGGCGGCACCGAGGACGTCGGCCAACATCGCGTTGAGCGGTCCCCAGGCCTCGACGTTCCCGGTGTCGGCCAGTGTCTCGGTCTTGGCCGCGTCGGCGTGCTCCCGGACCGCCTCTTCGAGCGTGCGCCCGGTGAGCTGGAGGAAGGTGGCGCCCTGGCTCTGCCCGTGATCGGACAGTACGACGAACCGGTACTCCCGCGGCGCTGCCGCAGCGACCTTCTCCAACGTGCTCAGCACCTGGTCCAGCCCGCCAAGGGCGGCGAGCGCCTCGGGGCGTACGACGCCGGCGTGGTGGGCGATCTCGTCGTAGTCGACGAAATCGACGTAGATGACCGGCGCGCCGGCGATCATGTGCTCGGCGACGAGCCCCACGTTGAGGTCGCGCAGCATCACGTTGGTCAGTCCGCGCAGCGCCACGTACGGTCCGCGCCGGTGTACCCGCGGCTCGACGCCGCGCAGGCGCTGCTGCCGCCCCTGGTACAGCTCCTTGATGATCTCACCGAGCGTCCGCACGAGAGCCCGGACGAAGACGAAGGGGCTGGCGAAGAAGCGGACGTAGGCACCGCCCGGGCCGAGCCCACCGCGCTGTCCGGCGCGGCTCATCACCATGAGCGTGGTGGGCGCGTCGCCGCTGAACATGTTCGACACGCTCACGCCGCCGTCGGCGAGCAGACCACGACCGTCCGAGATCCGC
Organism: Micromonospora vulcania; assembly: GCF_042658605.1. NCBI lineage: Bacteria > Bacillati > Actinomycetota > Actinomycetes > Micromonosporales > Micromonosporaceae > Micromonospora > Micromonospora vulcania. The sequence goes on from NZ_JBHSQS010000005.1 coordinate 375,153, forward strand.
GACTCGATGTCGGCAGCGTCCGCCGGCCGGTTGGTGACGACGAGACGGCCGGCCTCCTTCTCGTACCAGCGAAACGCCGGAATGCCCTCGCTGCTGCCGTGCAGGAGTCCGGCCTGGCTCGCAGGGGTGGTCGAGGGGACCCGCGCCCACCAGCGGACCGCGTCATGGCTGCCGGAGCGCACCCACCGGGACAGCGTCGGCAGGATCCCGGCCGCCATGCCGTGCTCGACGACCGGGAACGGCAACCCGTCCACCTGCACCACGACGACCCCGACCTCCGGCGGCCGGACCGGTGCGGAGCGACCGGCGACGCCCAGGCGGCGACGCCGTGACGCACCTCGGCGTACGAGGTCGGCGACGAGGTACGAACTGTCGTTGACGCCGACCAGCCAACGCGTGACGGTCAGGACCAGCGCGACGCTCACCAGGGTCGCCACCGCGGTGCCCAGGCCGGTCCTGGAGACACCCGGAACGACCATCAGCGCGAACTCGATGAGCGCGAGCTGCGTGCCCACCCCGAGAAGGAGTACGGCCACCGCCCCGGTACGCGTGGCGAGCACCCGGAGGAGAGGACGGCTGATGGCGTCGGCCACGGCCAACGCGGCAGCGATCAGGAACGCCGTCCACCACGAGGACAACCGCAGACCCGCGAGGAGCCACGCGGCGACGAGCAGAGCTGCTGCCGTGGGGATGAGGCCCAACACCGCGTCGCGGACGTCGCGCCCGGTGGCACGAAATCCACGCACAACGTCGACCTTACTCATCAGCGGGTCACCCTACTGATCATGTCGGGCATCATGAACAGGTGAACATCACCTGGTGGGGGCACGCGACCGTGTCGATTAGCGACCGGGGCAGCACGGTCCTGACCGACCCGGTGCTTCGCAACCGCGTGGCGCACCTCCGTCGTCGCCGCGGACCGAGGCCCCGCCTCGACCCCGCACCGGACGCGGTCGCCATCTCACACCTGCACGGCGACCACTGCGACCTGCCCTCGCTGCGCACCCTCCCGGCCACCATCCCGTACATCGTCCCGAAGGGCAGCGCAGCGTTCCTACGCCGCACGCTCGGCCAACGGGAGTACGTCGAGCTGGCCCCCGGCGACGACACCACCGTCGGTGGCCTGCGGGTACGGGCCGTCCCCGCCGATCACGACGGCGGGCGGTCGCCCGGATCGAAGACGCGCGCGATCGCGGTCGGCTACCTCGTGAGCGGTGACACGACGGCCTGGTTCGGCGGAGACACCGGCCTGTTCGACGGGATGACGTCGCTCGGCCCGGTCGACCTGGCGCTGGTCCCCGTGTGGGGCTGGGGCTGGAACCTCGGCGCACGACACCTGGACCCGGTCCGTGCGGCGGAGGCGATGCGGATCATCGCTCCGAGCACGGCGGTGCCGATCCACTGGGGCACGCTGTGGCCGATCGGGTTCGGACGGGTCCGACCGGACCGGTTCCACCGCCCCGGCGAGGAGTTCGCCGAGCACACCGCACGGCTCGCCCCGGGGACGGCCGTTCACGTGTTGGCACCCGGCGAACGCCTGACGACGGCATGACCGGCCTGGTCGGCTCTGCGCTCAGCCCGATGCGGCCCACGGCCCGGGTCGACTCATGACGACGTTCGGAGGCGTCCTCAGCGCACTCGCGGTGCTCTTCGCCATCGTCGCCGCCGGATCCACCCTCCCGGTGCTGCCCACCGGCGCCGCGGTCTCCGCTACCGCCGTCCTCGCCGCGCACCACAGCCCGTTCGCGCTGCTCGCGGTCGTCGCGGTGGGCGCCCTCGGCGCGTACGCCGGAGACGCGGCCACCTACGCGATCTGCCGCGCCGGCGGCGAGGCCCTGACCCGCCGCCTGGGCATGCTCCGGCAGCAGGCGCGGCTGGCCGACAACGTACGCGAGCGGCTGCTCAACCGGCCGGTCAGCACGCTGCTGGTGTCCCGGCTGTTGCCCGGCGGACGGATCCCGGTCCTGCTCGCAGCGGCGGTGTTGGGCCTTCCGTGGCGGCGATTCGCGACCGCGAACGTGGCGGCGTGCGTGCTGTGGTCGGTGACGTACGCCGCGATCGGCCTGCTCGGCCGCAGCATCTTCGGACGGCCGTGGGAGGGGGTCGTGGCGGCGATCGTGATCGTCCTGGCCGTCACACAGCTCACCTCGTGGCTGTCCCGCCGCCGCAAGGTCTCCCCTACGCCCGAATGAACACCGTCGCCGTCCGATGACGCCATACGTCAGGGCGCGGTGAGCACGTCGTACAGGTCCGGCCCGCACCCCAGGGCGGCGACCCGGGTCAGCTGCGTGTGCGCGGGCAGCGCCCGCAGGGTGGCCAACGCCTCGTCGACCAGCTCGCGGACCGGTCTCCGCAGGTGCTCCGGGGCGGCGTCGACGCCCCGCAGCCAAAGCCCGAGCGTGACCCGCGTCTCATCCGCCGGATCGGTCCGGAGTTCCTTGAGCGTCCCGAAGGAGAACGTGAGCAGATGGCCTGCGGCGGCGATCTGAACTCGATGGTCCAGAAGCGCTAAGCCGACTTGGACACACCGAGAATCGGCCGGAGTGCCACATCGAGCGCCGTCTCCAGGTAGGACAGACGATCGGTGGCTCGCAACATCACCACACCGCCCTGGATAGCGGTCAGGATGCACCGCGCGGTGTCGCGGACGGGCACATCGCCGGGCACCAGCCCGGCCACGAGCACGGACTGGACGCCCGCCATCAGCGCACCTTCCCAGCGGTCGAACAGATCACTGACGGCCCGCCGGGCCTCCGGCGAGGAGATCCCCAGTTCAGACGTCAGCGCACCCATCGGGCAACGCTGGCCCAGCAGGGCGTAGTGCCGCACGAGCGCATCGCGCCACGCCCGCCAACTCTCAAGCGTGGACAGATCGTCGATGTGGGGCCGCTGTGCTTCCATGACCTGCTCGGCCTCGAAATCCGTCACTGCCAGCAGGAGGCCCGTACGGCCGTCCGGGAAGTAGTGAAAGAGCTGACTCTTGCTCATCGCCGTCACCTGCAGCACCTGCTCCAGGTTCGTCTCTGCCGCACCCTGCTCGCGCATCAACAGCGCCGCGCCCTCGACGAGGCGCCGCTTGGTGGCCGCACCCCTCGACGTCAACCGCACAACCATCGCCCCAGAATAGCTCGACGGAACGTAATTGGATACCACGGTCCAATCGCCGCGAGGGGCCAGGAATGATGCATCCGCCACAACGGCACCGGGCCAGGCGCCGGATTGCGCCTGGCCCCGAATGCGCGGGTCGTCGTGGAACTGGATCACTCACAGGTGCCGTGTCTCCAGTCGCCCGCGCTCAGAAGAGGCTGCGGGCGTACTCCGGGTTGGTGTAGTCGCGCCAAGCGGCGATCTCGCCGTCGCGGATCTCGTAGACCGCGAGGTTCTTGATGGGTGCGATCTTCTTGCCGGGCAGTCCGAGCCCGTGGATCTGCTCGGCGATGACGAGGTCCCCGTTGACGGCCTGGTTGACAGTCTCGAACCTGACCTCCGCAAAGTTGCGGAAGACGTTCGCCCACATGTCCACGAGGTTCGTCCGACCGCGCAGTTCCGGGTCGCCGTAGTTCTCGAAGACGATGTCCTCGGCGAAGAACCTTCCCAGCAGCGCCGCGTCCTTCTTCTCGAAGGTGTCCATGAACTCGCGGATCAGGGCGTCGTTCCGTGTTTCGCGTTCGCTCGCGTTGTCGGGCATTATCCGGCCTTCCGTTTGAGGCTTGATTGATCAGAATGGTTTGTGCTGGTCCAGGAGTCCGGCGGCTTCCCGCTCGACCGGGAACAAAACGCGAGGCGACCGGAGTGGCTTCCAGGGACGGTGGAGACCACGGCGGCACCAGGGTGAGCCCTCTTGCCAGCGTGCACTGGCGCTGCTGGCAGACGGGTGGAAACCCCGAGACCATCGGACCGCATGGTCCAACATTAGAGCCGAGATTAGTGGACCGGCAAGTCCACTCTATGCAGCGGTCGTATCAGAGATTCCCAAGGGCGCGAGTGCGGCGTCCAGCGACACCTGCAGGTACGCCACGCGTCTGGTCGTACGCAGCATCGTCACGCCCCCCTGGATGGCGACGAGGACGCAGCGCGCCAGGTGGTCGGGGTCGATGGCGCCGGCCACCGCACCGCGTTCGCGCAGCCGTGCGACCCCCAGCGCGAGCGACGCTTCCCAGGTGCCGTAGAGGCGGGACACGATGGCGCGGGTCTCGGGTGAGGTCTTACCGAGTTCGGTGGTCAACGCACCGAGTGGGCACTTGTCACCCAGCTCCAGATAGTGCGTCAGAACGGCCTCTCGCCACCGCTCCCACGACTCGAGCGTCGACAGATCGCTGAGGTACGGCTGCTGCGCCTCGAGCACCTGGGTCACCTCGTGCTCGGCGACGGCGGACAGCAGACCGGCGCGCCCCTGCGGAAAGTAGTGGAAGAGCTGCCCCTTGCTGGTGGAGGTCGCCTCCAGGACGTCATCCAGGCTCGTCTGCGCGGCGCCGCGGTCGCGGATGAGCAGCGCGGCACCCGCAACGATGCGCTGCCGCGTGGCAGCTCCTTTCCGGCCGATCGCTGAACTACTCATGCCCGCAGCATACCCCCGTACTAGACCACACGGTCCAGCTACCGATCGGTGCTGATGAGTGCCAAACCACCCATCCGGTCCAACAGGGGGACGGTGAGCATCGCCGACGGCGGACGGGGGCGCGAGGCGCTGAACACGGCCAATGATCAACAACTGTTCACCGCGATATCGCCATCTCTCATCCGGGCTCGCCCGGTGAGTTCGTGAAGCTGCGGCAGGGTGCTGGCCGGTCACGCCCGCCGGTGTGCCACCGCACCCGTAGACCGGAGCGTCCACCTTGCCCTCATCCGGACGTACATCCCGCCGTGTCGCGGCGAGCCTCCTTATGTCGGTGGCGTTCAGCCTGATCCTGTTCGCCCCGGCCACCCCCGCCGGAGCGCACCCGTTCGGCGCCCCGCAGACCGTGGCCATCAGCGCCGACCCGCAGCGCCACGAGGTGGTGCACGTACGGTGGAAGGTCGGCGGCACCGACGACCTCACGCTGCTCGGGGTCCGCCTCGGCGTACTGCCGCAGGACCGCGTCATGCTCGACGGCGCGGTCTTCTTCCAGCCCTCGGACGCGGTTGCCCTCGGGCCGTCCGAGCCGTTCGCGGGCTACCTGCGCAAGCAGATCACGGTCACCAGCGACGGGGACAGGTGCGCGGCTACGGTCGTCCCGCCGAGCGACCTCGCCGCCTCCGGCGTGACCGTCGACTACGTGTGTCCGGGGCCGATCGGCAAGGTCTCGGTCGGGGTACGGATGCTCACCGACCTCAACCCGGCGTACCAGACGATGGCCACCGGGCCGAACGGCGAGCGAGCGGTGTACGGGTCCGGCCGGTACGCGCACGACTGGGTGCTCGGGGACGCACCCGCGAAGGGCGGTACGGATCTCGGCCGTAGCGCCGCCGTGCAGATCACCGCCGTCGTCGGCGGCCTGCTGATCGTCGCGGTCGCCGCGTTGTTGCTGCTCCGGTGGCGCCGCCGACGGGCTGCCGCGTGCTGACCGCGACGGTCGTCATCCACGCCGCGTCGTTCTCGGACCGGCTGCAGGGCTACCTGCACGCACCCGGCGTGGCGCCGCTGGCGTTCGCGTTCGCGATCCTCGCCGGGGCGGGGCACGCGGTGGCACCCGGGCACGGCAAGAGCCTGGCCGCGGCGTACCTCATCGGGTCGCGCGGCCGGGTCCGCGACGCGGCCTGGCTGGGCGGCTCGGTCGCCGTCATGCACACGCTCTCCGTGCTGGCGATCGGGGTGGCGTGGACCTTCCTGTCCCTCTCGGACGTCATCGGGATGCCGCAGCTCACCGGCGGGTTGCAGGTCGTTGCCGGCCTGCTCGCCGTCGCCACCGGTCTCTGGCTGGCCCGCCGGCACCTGAGCGGCCAGGGCCACACACACGAGCACGGCCACCCACACGGGCACGGCCACGACCACGGCCATCCGCACGACCACGGGCACAGCCACGGTGACGGCAAGCGGCCGGGGCTGCTCATGCTCGGCGCGTCCGGCGGCCTCACCCCTTCCCCGGCGGCGTTCCTCGTGCTGGTCACCGGGCTGTTCATCGGTCGCGCCGGCTTCGCTCTGCTGCTGGTCCTGGCCTTCGGCGTCGGCATGGCCGTGGTGCTCTTCGGAGTCGGCCTGCTGGCACTCGCGGGCAGCTCCGTCGTCGTGCGGGGCGCGCGCTCACACGCCGTCCTGCGACTGGCCACCCGCGTGGCCCCCCTGCTCGCCGCAGCCGGCATCACGGTGCTCGGCATCGGCGTGACCGCAGTCGCTGCGGTCAACCTCATCAATTGAAGGAGAGAAACTCGCCATGACGCACGAATCACGTGCGCGGAGAAAGCGAACACGCGGGCTCCTGTCCGCGGTGGCGCTTATCCTCGTCGCCGGGCCGGCAACGGCCTTCAGCCCTGCGGTGGCGGGGGCGCAGACGGTCCCGACCAGCGGCAACACGCCACTGATCAACCTGGCGGCCGGGCAGAACCTTGAGGGCAAGGTCCCTGTCATCGTCGAGCCGGTCACGGAGAACGACTCCGTGACCACGCTCGCGGTCGACGGCGACAAGATCAGCGCCGACAAGACCGCCGGCACCGCCCACTTCGCCTTCGAGATGGGCGGCAACGGCACCGAGGCCCGCTACCACAACTACATCACCGTCAACGGCCACACGGCCGAGGCCGACCGGGTCTTCCTCCCGGACATCCCGGGCGGGCAGGTCGGCACCCTCGACTTCGCCGGTGACTGGCTGCACTCCGGGGTGAACACCGTCTCGGTCCACACCGGAGCGAACTGGGTCGACACGACCACCAAGACCGCGGTCGGCTACGAGGACCTGCCGAATGGTGAGGGTGGCCGCTGCCCCAACTACGACGACTACGCGCTGAGCAGCATCAGCCTGAGCCTGCTCGGCGTGGTGGCCGACGGCGAACAGAACCTGTTCAGCTACAACTTCGGCGACGGCACCTGCGGCAGTTCGGCGAAGACGCTCAACCAGGACCTGACCTTCGTCATCTCCGGTGAGCCGGGCAGCACCAGCGGCCTGCGTACCGACCTGGACACCACCAAGCTCACCAACGGTACGCACACCGTCAGCGCGACCACCCTGTCGGGCGCGAAGGCGTCCGTCTCGGTCGACGTCAACAACGCCCCGGCCGGCGCGGCGACCGTCACCCCCGGTGACGGTGCCCGCGTACGGGGGACCCGCCCGGTGATCGCGGCGGTGCCCAGCGGCAGCAAGGACCACGTCGAGTCGCTGGCCATCGACGACAAGCCCGCCGAGATGGCCGAGACGCTGGCCGCCGGCACCGCCACCCTCGGCCTCGCGGTCGAGGCGGGCAACTCGATCGAGGCGCGTTACCAGAACTACGCGCTGGTCAACGGCCACCGGGTCGACCTCGGGGGCGACTACGGCACCACCGGTGCGGAGGCCGTGAAGCTGCCGTTCCCGACCCGGTTCCTGCACCTCGGCGACAACGTCGTCGAGGTCAGGACCGGTGACTACAACGGCACCGTGAACGGCGCGACCTGTGCCAACCACGACGACTTCACGCTCAACCGGGCGGCGACGAGCCTCACGCTGAGCACGGCGGGCACGGTGACGGCCGGCACCACGTACCTCGTCACCACCACCGGCACGACCGTGACGAAGGCCGAGACCACCGCCGCCACGCTGGCGCTGGGCGACGGCACGTGCGCGGCCAACAAGGAGGCCGAGTTCCACTTCACCGTCGCCGACGCGCCAACGACGCGCACCGTCGAGACCCTCGGCAGCGGCGTCGACGCGCACCTCAAGGTGTTCGTCGGTGGCAACGGCAGCGACAACGGGTACGACAACAAGGTGCTGGTCAACGGCACCCCAGTGGACATCGGCATCTGGGAGAAGGAGGTCGCCGACCTCAGCTTCCCGAACGAGTGGCTGGTGCCGGGCGTCAACGCCCTGGAGTTCGTCGCGGGTAACGACCACGGCAGTGCCAAGCCGGGCGGCTGCGACAACTACGACGACTTCACGCTGCGGGACTTCCAGCTGCTGCCGGCGGGTGCGAAAGCGACCCAGCTGACCCGCGAGATCGCGCAGTCGACGGTCACCATCGGCTCGGCCAGCTACCCGGCCGGCTCGCAGGTGACCACGTACATCGGTGACGGCACCTGCGGCAACGGCTACAACGCGGTGCTGAACAAGATGATCCTGTTCGACGTCACCGCGCAGGACGGCTCGGCGTTGCCGGCGCTGGGCAAGCGCGCGGACGTCGACACCACGTCGCTCGCGGACGGCGCACACACCATCAAGGCGGTCGTCGGCGACAAGACCTCGACGCGGCGCTTCACCGTCGACAACACCGCCCCGGAGGTCGAGAGCAGCGTCCCGGCCGCCGGGCAGCGACTGACCTCGACCGTCGCGCTCAACATCCAGGTCAAGGACGCGACCGGGGTCGTCGGAACGCCGGCCATCACGCTGGACGGCACGGCCGTCAAGCAGGGTGACCAGATCGGCCACGGTCTGCCGGCCGGGTCGCACACCATCGCGGTGACGGCGACCGACGCGCTCGGCAACACCGCCACCCGCGAGGTGCGCTTCAGCAGCGCGAGCATCCCGGACGTCCCGAACGGGCTCGACGCGACGGTCAAGGGCACCGACCCGCTCTCGGCCGAACTCTCCGCCCGGATCCCGGGCGAGGACGGCGTCGCGCTGACCGCCACCTTCACCAAGGCGGACGTGGTCCTGCCGACCGGCGGCTACCAGGGTGAGGCGGCCGACGTGCCGACCACGCTCGACGTCCAGCACGACAAGAACGTCGACGTCGGCTCGCTGCGTCCGCTCGACGGCGCGACGATCGACACCCCGTCCAGCCGGTCCGTGGTGTTCCAGCGGTACGACCTGCCGCTGGCTGCCACCAAGGAGACGCCGACGCTGCGCTGGTCGGGCACCATCGACCCGGCACGGATCGTGGCGCTGCGGGTGTGGAACCCGGCAACCCAGAAGTGGGTCGTGCTGACCAGCTCGCGTGGCCAGGTCGGGCAGGACACCGTCCTCACCGCCCCGGTCGAGGCCGGCTACCGCGATGGTGGCGCGGTCCACGTGCTGGTCACCGGCGAGGACCCGTTCGCCGACGACCTGTCGCCGCACGACTCGTCCGCCCAGAACGACAAGGATCACTTCGAGGATCCCAACTCGTACGACTTCTCGCTCGTGCACTTCACCGACACGCAGTACGTCACCGAGGGCGCGGCCGGCGGCACGTACGACGACTTCGACGGTCAGGCCGAGCCCTCGGACGTGGAGACCGCCGAGGAGCAGGCGATCTGGGCGGCCGGTTACCGCGGCGTGACGCAGTGGGTAGCCGACAACGCGGCCAACCGCAAGATCGCGTACACCGCGCACACCGGCGACATCATCGAGAACGACTACTACGACCCGCTGGCCACCAACTCGGACGGCACGCTCAAGCGGCCGGGCCTGAACGAGCAGGTCGACAAGGAGCTCGCGGTCGCCTCCGGCTTCCAGAAGGTCCTCGACGACAACGGCGTGGTCAACCAGGTCATCGCGGGTAACCACGACGACCAGTTGGGTGCCGAGACGGGCCCGACGTCGCGGTTCAGCCGAACCTTCAGCGCCGACCGGTACTACCAGACGGCGAAGGTCTGGCCGAAGGGCACCGAATACCACGCGTGGGACGAGGTGACCAACGCCGACGGCAGCGTCACGCCGGGCAAGGACAACCAGAACAACTACCTGCTCTTCTCGGCCGGTGGTCTGGACTTCGTCGCGGTCGGTCTGTCGTACGGCGTGACGCCGGCCGAGGCCAAGTGGGCCGACTCGATCTTCAAGCGGTACAAGGACCGGAACGGCGTCCTGCTCTCCCACGACTACCTCAAGCCGTCGGTCAACCCCGACGGTCGCGGTGCGGACTTCTCCGCGCCGGACGGCTCGCCGCTCTACAAGCAGGTCGTCGAGGCCAACCCGAACGTGTTCCTGGTCCTCGCCGGTCACGAGCACGGCGTCGGCACCAACCTGAAGTCCAAGGTCGGCGTCACCGTCAGCCACGATGTCGTCGAGCTGCTGGCGGACTACCAGTTCTACACGGTCGCCGCCGGGGAGCTCTGGCCGAAGCTGGTCGCTGCCGACGGCACCATCGATGTCAACGGTGACGGCACCCCGGACCACAAGGCCACCGACCGGCTGCAGTTCGGCGCGAGCTTCCTGCGTCTGCTCCAGTTCAACGTGGCCCGTGCCGAGATGCACATCGACACGTACTCGCCGTACCTGAACAACTTCGGGGCGACCGAGTACGACATCCGCCAGGATGGCAGCCAGCCGAAGCCGCGGTACAACGGCGCGGAGGACAACCTGACCCTCCCGGTGGACCTCACCACCCGTAAGACGTCGTTCGTCACCGACTCGCTGGCCGCCTACGTGCCGTCCGGCACGATCGGCACCGACCAGGTGACCGCGAACGGCACCGCCACGGTGACCTGGGACAAGCTCCTGCCGGGCACCTCGTACGGCTGGATCGTCTCGGCGGAGAGCGCCGACGGCGGCACGGCGGTGGCCCAGCCGGCGGTGTTCCGTACCGTCAAGCAGCTGCCGACGGTGACCGTCACCGCCGCCCCGACCAACTGGGGCACCGCGGCGACCGCGACCGTCAAGGTCACGGCCGGCAGCACGCCGGTCACCGGCACGGTGCAGCTGACCGAGGGTACGACCGTCCGCGGGTCGGCGGCCCTCACCAACGGCACCGCGACGTTCACCCTTCCGGTGGGCCTCGCGGGTGGCCAGCACACGCTGACCGCGTCGTACTCGGGCAGCGAGTATCTCGACCCGGCCCAGGCCACCGGCAGTCTGACGGTGAACCTGCCGGCCGAGTGGAGTTCCTCGACGGTCTACAACACCGGCGACCGGGCCACCTACCAGGGCAGGGTCTTCCAGGCCTCCTGGTACACCAAGAACCAGAAGCCGGGTGACCCCAACGGCGCATGGCAGGAAATCGCCATGACCGAGGACGGCACCGCGATCTGGACGGCCTCGCGGATCTTCAACTCCGGCGAGTTCGCCCTGTACGACGGCAAGAAGTGGCGGGCTCAGTGGTACACCCGGAACCAGAAGCCGGGTGACCGCAACGGTTCCTGGGAGGAGATCGCTCCGACCCCGCCGGACAACAGCCCGGCGGCCTGGACGGCCACGCGGGTGTACAACACCGGCGACCGGGTGTCCTTCAAGAGTCACGTCTACGAGGCCAAGTGGTGGACCCGGGGTCAGCAACCGGGTGACCAGAACGGCCCCTGGAAGTTGATCAAGTAGCCAGGTACGCGACACACCGGCCCGGGACCACTTTGGTCCCGGGCCGGCGTGCTTGTGATGCCGCGATCAGTTGATCGGAGTCGGCGTCACGGGCAGTCGAACCAGCGGGTTTCCGCGCCGTCGCCGTAGTACGCGTTCATCGGGCAGTAGTACCACGTGCTGGTGGCGTACGAGTAGATCTGCGCGTACTCCGGGTACCACTCGGAACCGTTACTTCCCTTGTAGACGCCGATGAAATCCGGGCGTCCGATGTCGAACCACGAGAATGGCCCGAAAGTGTCGTTGCTGTTGCGCTCGAAGTTGTCGGCCGAGTTGTCGAGGTTGACATATCCGGGCGACTCGGCGAGCGTGCCGTAGACCTTCATCTTCACGGTGGCGTCGGTGCCGGCCCCGCTGATGTTCGCGGTGTGCACGAAGATCTTGTACTGCTGAACAGCGTTGATGCCGATGCCGCCGGACTTGGCGACCGAGCTGTCGGCGGCCTTGGCGGCCGGGGCCGCGCTGGCGGCGGCACCGCCACCCAGCGCCATCATCGTCATGACGAGCGCCCCGCCGACCGCGATTGGGATTCGGAATCTCATGGTGACTTCCTCCTGTGCATAGGTGCGGATGATTGCTGCTGTTGCAGTTAAGAAACCCTGGCAGTGGGCACTGCCGCGCGACTGACGTGGCGCTGAAATACCGGCACCGTCCGGTGTCCGACTGAGCCGCCCAGGTGCGCTTGTTCCGTCGATAACCTGAGTTGAATCTTGTGGTTGAGGCGGGGGCAGACCAATGCGAGTGAGGCTTCTCGGACCGGTCGACGTGACCGTGGACGCCACTGCGCGCACGGTCTCCGGCTTGCGACGCAAGGGCGTTCTCGCGGTGCTCGCTCTGCACCCGGGCGTGATCGTCAGCACCGACCGTCTGATCGACGTGATCTGGGGGGATCGGGCTCCCGCGACCGCGCCCAACAGCCTGCAGAGCCACGTCTCCTACCTGCGCCGCACCATCGGTGCCCGGAGCGCGATCGCCAGCCGCTCCCCGGGGTACGTGCTGGACCTGCCGGGCGAGGCCACCGACGTCGAGGTGGCCGAGCGGCTCATCCGCGAGGGCACCCGGTCGACCGACCACGAGCACGCCCGCACGGTGCTGGCCAGCGCCCTTGAACTGTGGCGGGGCCAATCACTGGTCGACGTCGCCAGCCTGGACTGGCTGCACGAGCAGGCCGAACGCCTGGAACACCTGCGGCTCGTCGCGGTCCGGGCACTGGCCGACGCCCGGCTGGCGCTCGGCGAGCACGCGCAACTCGTGCCGGAGTTGGAGCAGTTGGCCCAGGAATATCCACTCGACGAGCACATCCACGAACAACTCATGGTGGCGCTCTACCGGGCTGGCCGGCAGTCCGACGCGCTCGCGACGTACCGGCGGCTGCGCCGCACGCTCCGCGATGACCTGGGCATCGAGCCGAGCCCGGCGCTACGCGACCGGGAGAACGCGATCCTGTCGCAAGACCCGGCGCTCGCCTGGTCCGCGCCGACCGGCGAGGTGGTCGCCGTCGCAGGCCGGGTCTCCGTCCCGGCCCAACTGCCCCCGGCGGTACGCGCCTTCGCCGGTCGTCGCGACGAACTGCGCTGGCTCGACGAACGCCTCGGCTGGCCCGGTGAGCCCGATCCGGCGACGATGGTCATCGCCGCTGTCTCCGGCACTCCGGGAGTGGGCAAGACCACGCTGGCGGTGCACTGGGCCCACCGGGTCGCCGACCACTTCCCGGATGGTCAGCTCTACGTCAACCTCCGCGGCTTCGACGCCGGTGGGGCGGTGCTCGACCCCGCCGACGCGATCCGCGGCTTCCTGGCCGCGCTCGGCGTTCCGGTGGAACGCATCCCGGCCGGCCTGTCCGCCCAGGCCGGGCTCTACCGCAGCCTGCTGGCCGGCCGGCGGGTCCTCGTCGTGATCGACAACGCCCGCGACGCGGAGCAGGTCCGCCCGCTGCTGCCCGGCTCGGCCGGCTGCGTTGCCGTGGTGACCAGCCGCAACCAGCTCACCTCGCTGGTCGCCAGCGAAGGCGCCCAGCCGCTCGCCCTCGACCTGCTGCCCGCGGCCGAAGCCCGGGACCTGCTGGCCCGGCGGCTCGGCAGTGACCGGGTGGCCGGCGAACCGACCGCCGTCGACCAGATCATCGAGAGCTGCGCCCGACTGCCACTCGCGCTGGCCGTCGCCACCTCGCGGGCCGCCACCCGTCCCGGCTTCCCGCTGGCCGCACTGGCCGACGAGCTACGCGACGCGGCCGACGCGCTGGACGCCTTCGACGGCGGCGACCCGACCACCGACGTACGCGCCGTCTTCTCCTGGTCCTACCAGGCCCTGAGCCCGGCGGCCGGTCGCTTGTTCCGGCTGCTGGGGTTGCACCCCGGTCCGGACATCGCGGTACCCGCGGCGGCCAGCCTCGCCGGCATTGCCGTGCGCCAGGCCCGGACGCTGCTGACCGAACTGGCCCGCACCCACCTGCTCATCGAACACGCGCCCGGCCGGTACGCGCTCCACGACCTGTTACGCGTCTACGCGACCGAGCTGATCCAGGACCTGGACAGCGACGGCGAGCGCCAGGACGCCGTGCGCCGGCTGCTCGACTCCTACCTGCACGTCGCGTACGCCGGTGCGCGGCTGCTTCAGCCGTTCCGCGACCTGATCGAGCTGGAGCCCGCCCTCCCCGGTGTCGCGGCGGTGGAGCCGGTGGACGCCGAGCAGGCGATGGCGTGGTTCATCGCGGAGCATCCGGTGCTGCTCAACACCGTCACCCGGGCCGCCGACGACGGGCTGTACGGGCACGCCTGGCGGCTGGCCTGGACCCTGGCCGACTTCTTCGACCGCAAGGGCCACTGGCACGACTGGGCGGCGACGCACGAGATCGCCCTGACCGCCGCCGACCTGCTCGCCGACCGCCGGGCCGCTGCGAGTGTGCGCCGTGGCCTCGGCCGTGCCCGTGCGCAACTGGGCCAGTACACCGAGGCGCACGCCCAACTCTGGCAGGCGGCCCGCCTGTACGGCCAACTCGGCGACGTGCCCGGCCAGGCGCACACCGCCCGCAGCATCGCGTGGGTCTGCTCGCGGCAGGGGCGTCATCGGGAGGCGCTGGCCCACGCCCAACGCGCGCTCGACCTGTTCGAAGCCGTCGGCGACCGCGCACTACAGGCCCGCGCCCTCAACTCGGTCGGCTGGCAGTACGCCCAGCTCCGCAACCACGGTGAGGCCCTGCACCACTGCCAGCGGGCGTTACGCCTGCTGCGCGAGGTGGGCGACCGGTTCGGCGAGGCCAACACCTGGGACAGCCTCGGCTACGCCCACCACCATCTGGGCGACCACCAGCAGGCCACCGCCTGTTACCAGCGGGCCGTGGCGCTGTTCCAGGACCTCGGTGACCGCTACTACGAGGCCGACACCCTCACCCACGCCGGCGAGAGCCACCGGGCGGCGGGCGACCCTGAGGCCGCCCGGCTCGCCTGGCTGCGGGCATTGGACATCCTCGACTCGCTCGGCCACCCCGACGCCGACCGGCTCCGCGCCACCCTCCGCCACCACTGGGCCCACCCACTCCTACGCCCCACCACCCCGACACCCTGCGTCTGACCCGGAACGGGTGACGCCCCGCAGGCCGTCAACGGCTTGCGGGGCGTCACTCGATCAGTGGTGCGATTACCGAGGCCGTACGGCCACCTGCTGCGGACCTGTCAGCTCGACCGCACCAGGATCAGGTACCAGACCTCGGCGGTCGTGCTGCCGTCCGCCTTGCGTCCCTTGACCACCAGGTAGGTGCCGGTCGCCTCGGTCGGCGTCCAGGTGATCGACGCGCGGCCCTGAGCGTCGGCGTCGACCGTGCCTGCGGTGCCGCCGATCGTGTACTCGAACGACGTGATCCCGGCCGTGCCGCCGCTGAACTCGAACCGTCCCTCGACGCCGACGCCGCCGCCGAGGTTCTCCCGCGGGTAGACCTCGGAGTAGACGTACGGCTCGTTGCCGACCTGGAACGGGTACTCGGTGACCGGCGAGAGCCGGCCGTCCGCGGTGCGTCCCTGCACGGTGAGCATGTTGAGCCCGTTGCGGTCCGGCACGATCGTGATCAGGGTGTTCCAGCTGTCGCCGATGGGAACGCTCAGCTCGGGCCCGTCGTTGAGCCGGTAGCGGTACTCCACCACCTCCGGCGTCCACGAGGTGCTGAAGCCGAACTCACCGGGGACGCCGATGCCACCGGTCGGGCTCCACTCGTTGTAGGGGCTCCAGACCGAGACCCGCGTGTCGCGGACCGGGACGGTCAGCTCGCGCTCCGGCGACGTCGTCCCGTCTTCGGCGACGCTGGTGACCCTCGCCGAGAACCAGCCGTCCCACTGCGGGGTGAACGACACGGTCGCCGTGCCGTCCGACCCGGCCGCGATGGTTTGGTATTCGCCGAAGTCGAGCGAGTAGCGGAACTCCTTGGTGTTCGGCAGCACCGAGCGGAACGTCAGCGTCATCGGCTGAGCCGCCGCACCGCCGTTCGGGGGGTCGGTCGTGACGACCGGCGCCTCGAACGGCTGCCAGGTGAAGCTCTTCTCCGGCGACCGGGTGCCATCGGCCAGCAGCGCCTGGAAGACCAGGGTGTTGTCACCGGTGTGCGTCGGCGTGACGTCGATCTCGGCGCTCCCGTCGCCGTCCACGACGACCTCCGGACCACCGTCGAGACGGTAGGCGAAGCCGGTCACGTTCGGCAGTTGGCTGCGCAGGTAGAAGTGCACCGGCAGGCCGACGCCGTCGATCCGCGTCAGGTATTCGAGCGTCGGCGCGTATGCGGTCGGCACCGGGTCGATGACGCCGAACTCGTAGTAGGTCTCCCTCGACGTGGAGCCGTCCGCCCGAACGGACCGCACGACCATCGTGTGCCATCCCGCGGTCGCCGTCCACGGCACCACGGCGGTGTCGTCCGCCGCCGCCGGAACGGTCTGCGAGGTGCCGTCCAACATCCATTCGTACGCGACGACGTCACTGTTGCGCGGCCTGAACGTGAACGAGCCGGTCTTGCCGGCGATCTGGTCACTGTCGAGGTTGAACTCGGCCGACTCGACCCTGGGGGCGTCGGTCACCGAGATCCGCAGGGTGTCCTGACCGATCAGCTTGTTCTTCGCGTAGCTGCTGACGACGACCTCGACCTCACCCGCTTCGGTGAAGGTCAGCTGACCGGTGGCCTTGCCGTCGACGGCCGGCACCCGGGTCTCCGGGCCACCCTTGATCTGATAACCGAAGGCGGTCGTCTCGGGCTTCCGCGCGGTCAGCGTGATCGTGCTCGGCAGCCCCACCCCGCCCAACTCGATCTGCGCGCTCGGTGCGGTGTCGGCGACCCAGAACCGGTAGGTCGTCTCCGGGCTCGGGTTGCCCGCCGCGTCGACCGAGTAGATGGTGAGGCTCTCGAACCACTCCCGCGACGGGGTGTATTCGAGGATCGCCGCGCCACCCGGACGCCGGGGCTGGACCTGCCCGGAGTAACCGCTCGAGTCACGCCAGCGGAACGCGACGACGTCACGGTCGCCGCCCGCGTCGAGGCGGAACCTGCCCTTGATGCCGGTGCCACCGCCGGGCGTGTCGCCCTCGGGATAGGTCTTCGACGTGACGGCCGGTGGGTTCGCCGGCGCCGTCTTGTCCATGATGACGTGGCAGACCTTGCTCCACGGGCCGGCGTCGTAGTAGTCGCTGGCCCGGGCCTGCCAGGCGAGAAGCTCGCCGTCGGCGTACTGGCTCAGGTCTGTGCCGAAGTTGTAGGAGCTGTAGAACTCGCGGCGCTGGTCCGGGTGGTCCACCGGCCAGATCGCGTAGAGGACCGTCGCGTAGTCGCCCTCGTCGGGATCGTTGGCGGTGGCCTTGAACACGGTCGACGCACTCGCCGGCGACGGTTTGCTGAGCGTGCCACACGGTCGGGTCGGACCTTCGAGGTGCGGGTCGGTCACGGTCGGCGGGTGGTTGAAGTTGGAACTCAGCGTCGGCTGCTGGAACGTGCGGCCGGCGTGCGGGTCCGCTTCCTGGGCCGCGGTGATCCGGTATTCCACCGTGATCGACTTCTCGTGCCGGCTGAGTGCGGCGTTGAGCGTCGACACCATGCTGAAGCCCAGGTAGTCGGGGCAGTACCAGGCACCCGCCCCCCGGCTGGCCGTGGCCAGCTTCTCCAGCTCTGCCGGCGGGTTGTTCCACGACGTCCCGCTCTTGACCGGGGCCGTCCGCCACACCTCGATCGTCGCGGCGGTGGAGCAGTCGGTGACCGTGTCCTCGTTGGTGTAGAGGTAGGAGTTGTGCACCACCGACCCCTTGAGCTGGGTCAGGTCGTACGTGAAGTAGGAGCGGTAGGTGTGCGGCTTGTCGGCGCTGTCGACCAACGTGCCGACGGGCGGCGGAACCGACGGGTTGACGAACTTCGTCTTCGGGCTCTGCGAGTCGAGGTAGGCCCAGCTCGACAGAGGTAGATTGACCGAAGTGTCGGCGAGGGCCGGCTGGCCGGTTGCAAAGACGACGGCGGCTACGCCGACCGCGGTTGCGAGCATCGCGGTGCCGATGCGCTTCATCTGGATGTGTACCTCCACCTGACGGCGTCTCGATCGACGCCGATCCGCGTCATCGTAACGACGCGAGGCGACAGATTTTCGCCGGGAGATCCAATCTGCAATTAGGCTGCGATTCGACCGTTTAGCGCTTGATTCCGGCGTTTCTGGCTCTGAAATGGACGTCCTGGTCGGCAATTCCGGTGCAGTACGCAATCGTGGCGTCATCGGGGTTTCCCGCACCGGCACCGGCACCGGCTTCGGCCTGACGTACGCGGCCGATGAGCTCGGCCGGCCCGTTGGCGGCGAGCAGGTCCAGCACGCCCGGCCAGTCGGTCAGGCCGTACGGGCTGACGATGCGACTGGCACCATTGCTGAGCAGCACGACGCTGTCCAGGTCGGAGAGGGGCCGACTGCCGGTCACCGCCTCCTGCGCCGCACACGGATCATCCTTGGCGATCCAGTAACCGCCCGGCTGGTTCCGACGGGCCCGCAGCGCTTCGGCGCAGGCTGCGCGGATGCGGTCGTACTCCGGAGTTCCGGTGGGAACGCCGTCCAGGGGCGCTGAGCAGGCGCGTCTGGCGGCGACCTCACGCCCGTCGGTGATGACCTGCGGGCCAGGACCGACCTGGTCGAGGACGAGGAACGAGTCCGCGAGCAGGAGGTGGTCGAGGCGTCCGTGGTGGGCTCGGACGATCGCCACGGTCGCCTGCGGGCTGCTGGGGTTCGCGAGGTCGCAGGTGTCCCGATGCAGGGCGGCCGTCTCGCCGATCGCGGCGGCGAGGATCACCGCGAGGTCCTGCCCGTCGCCGCGTGACAACCGGCCGAGCAGCGCACCGCCGAGCCGATGGGTGTACCAGGCGACGCCGTGCGAGCAGACTGATTCCGCTCCCGGGATGCCGGCACCGTCCAGCAGTACGACGACGCCGGGAACCGCGCCGACGAAGTCCTCGTTCGGCCGGCCGGTCGTGCCGGCACTGGTCGCCATGCTGACGTGCACCCACTGGCCCCTCGATCGGTCACCGCGCTTACCGCGATGGGAGTGGCCTAACGATCGCCAGTGCCGCAGGATGACGCAACATCCACATCCATCTACGGATGCATGGGCCACGTGCCTCCCGTCTGCCGTTGGATGTGATCACCCGGCCGTACAAGGAGCGCGAATGAGGCAAGGCGACGAACTCGACTGCTGCGGGAACGGCAGCGCACCTCCACCCGGCGTACGTCGGCGCACGGTGTTGCGCGCGGCGACGCTCGGCGCGGGGGCGGTGGCCGTGGGCGGGGCGTTGCGGCCCGGCACCGCGTACGCGGCACCGGCCATCTACAACCCGTTCAGCGCCTACCCGATCACGGACACCTGGGAGGGCCACCTGCGTCGTGGCTCGCGCGGCGGCATCGACTTCGGCATGGGGGTGGGCACGGCACTGCCCGCCTGCGGCGCCGGCACGATCCAGAACATCCCGTACAACGGCGATGGCGGGCACACCGTCACGATCCATCACGCGGACGGCTACCGCAGCCAGTACCTGCACCTGTCGCAGTTCCTGCTCGGTAACGGTGCCAGCGTCGGCGCGGGCGCGATCGTCGGGCTCTCCGGCGGCGCGGCCGGCGCACCCGGCTCGGGCAGCTCGACCGGTCCGCACCTGCACTGGCACATGATCGACCCGTCCGGCACGTACATCAGCCCGTTGGTCTACATCCAGCAGAACCCGGTGGGACAACCGCGTCAGGTGTTCGAGGCGGCCAGCAACAACGGTTGGCGGCCGCTGCCGATCTCGGGCAGCTCCGGTGCGGTGACCGGCACGGCGGCGACCGCGATCACGGTCGGCTCCACGAAGATCGTCTACAGCCTGAACGGCGGCCGGATCTTCGAGGCCGCCAGCAACGCGGGCTGGACCAACCTGTGGACCGGCATCTCCGGCGCACAGGGCACCGCCCTGGCCGCACTGAACCTCAACGGCGTGAAACACATCTACTCCGTCGTCGGCGGCTACGTGCACGAGGCCGCCAGCAACAACGACTGGAGCAACCTCAACACCGGCATCGCGGGTGTCGGCTCCTCCTCGATCTCGGTGATCCAGGTGGCCGGGGTCAAGTACGTCTACAGCATCGTCGGCGGCTACGTGCACGAGGCGCACAGCGCCAACGCCTGGCGCAACCTGAACACGGGCATCCCGGCGTCGGCGGTAGCGGCCATCGCCCTGGGATCCACGAAGATCATTTACAGCCTCAACGGCGGCCGGGTCTACGAGGCCGCCAGCAACGCGGGCTGGACCAACCTGTGGACCGGCATCTCCGGCGCACAGGGCACCGCCCTGGCCGCACTGAACCTCAACGGCGTGAAACACATCTACTCCGTCGTCGGCGGCTACGTGCACGAGGCCGCCAGCAACAACGGCTGGAGCAACCTCAACAGCGGGATCGTCGGGTCCACGGCGGCGGCACTGGCACTGAACGGCGTCAAGCTCATCTACTCCGCCTGACACGGCTGCGGGGACCTCCCGGGCCGGAGGTCCCCGCAGCCGTCCGTCCTCGTCGCCGCCGAGGGGCGCCGGTGCCTGGTCAGGCCGGCGGTAGCGATTCGGGGCCGCCGAGCGCGTTGCGGAGCCACTGCTCGACACCGGCGACGTGCACCGTCGCCCAGGCCCGCGCCACCTCGGGTTGACGTGCCTCGATCGCCTCGCAGATCGCCTCGTGCTGCTCCCGCGTACGCCGCACGGCGCCCTCCTGGGTGAGCCCGCGCCAGACCCGTGCCCGCGTCGTCGGCCCGGAGAGGCTGTCGATCAGTGAGCAGAGCACGCTGTTCCCGGAACCGGCCGCGATGTGGTTGTGGAACCGCAGGTCGTTCGCCACCAACGCCTCGACCGTCGGCGTGTCACCCAACTCGGCGAGAATCGTCCGCAGGCCGGCGATCTCACCGTCGGTCATCCGGATCGCGGCCAGCTCGGTCGCCGCCGGTTCGAGGACACGGCGTACCTCCAGGAACTGCAGCACCGTGTCGTCCTGGTGGAAGTCGACGACGAACCCGATGGCGTCCAGGAGCAGAGCCGGTTCGAGGCTCGTCACGTAGGTGCCGTCCCCCTGCCGCACGTCCAGCACCCGGATCAGCGACAACGCCTTCACCGCCTCGCGCAGCGAGTTGCGGGAGAGCCCCAGTCGTTCGGCGAGGTCGGCCTCCCTGGGCAGCCGAGAACCCGGACCCAGCTCGCCCTGGACGATCATCGCCTTGATCTTGTCGATCGCCTCGTCGGTAACCGGCACGTCGTCGCCTCCCGGACATCCGATGTCTCGCAGTCAGGCCAAGATTCGCGCAACTTCCGGGGAAAGTGCTGTTTCGACAGACCGGGATGCGGCACTTTCCCCGAAAGTGCGCCCACCTTCACGCGACGTGGGCCAAGCGGTGACGGTCAGGAGTCGGCCGGTCGGGGTTGCGGGATCGGCGTGCTCTCGGTCCGGGTGGCGTCGTAGCCGGCCGCCTGGAGGGTGAACAGCTCGGCGTACCGGCCGCCGGCGGCCATGAGGTCGTCGTGACCACCGGCCTCGACCAGGGCACCGTGGTGCAGGACGAAGATCCGGTCGGCGTGGCGGACGTTGGCCAGCCGGTGCGTGATCAGGATCGTCGTCGCGTGGCCCTGACGATCCCGGATGGCCTGGAACAGGGCGTCCTCGGCGCGCGGGTCGAGCGCGGAGGACGGCTCGTCCATGATCAGCAGTTCGGCGTCGCGCAGGAAGCCCCGGGCAGCGGTGATGCGCTGCCACTGCCCGCCCGAGAGGTCCTGCCCCTTAGCGAAGGTCCGGTCGAGCAGCGTCTCGTACCCATGGGGTAGTTCTTCGATCATGTCGTGGGCGACGGCCCGGCCGGCGGCGGCCTCGATCCGGTCCTGCCGCGCCTCGGCGTCGATGTCGCCGATGGCGATGTTCGTCGCGGCCGTGAACGGCCACTTGTGGTATTCCTGGGTGACCACCGCGATGCGGCTACGCAGCCCGGCGATGTCCCACTCGGCCAGCGGCCGGCCGTTCCACTCGATGACGCCCGACGTCGGTACGCGCAGCGCGGCGATCAGCGCGGCGAGCGTGGTCTTGCCCGAACCGTTCTCGCCCACGAATGCCACGGTCTGCCCCGCCTCGATCGTCAGCGTCACACCGTCGACGGCGGCGCTGTCCCGGTCCGGGTAACGCAGGCTGACCTCGTTGACGACCAGCCGGCGCAGCCGTTCGGCAGCAACCCGGGAGGAGGATTCGTCGGCGCGGTCGGGCAGGTAGTCGACAGCCCGGTTCATGAACCCGGTGTAGTCGCCGAAGTGCTGGCCCTCGGTGTAGACGCGGTCGACCTGGAACGTGACGACGGCGAGCGAACGCTGCGCGGACTGCACCGCGATCACGCAGGTCGCCGCGGCGGCGAGTGGAATCTGCCCGTCGACCAGGAGCAGGCCGAGCAGGACGTAGACGACGCCGGTCGCGACACCACCGATCAACGCGCCGACAGTGGTGGTCGTGGTGACCCGGCGGGCCAGGGCGAGCTGGATGTCCGTCTCCACACCCATGACCCGGTCGTACTGGTCGAGCAGAAACCGACGCAGCCCGTACGAGCGCAGTTCCGGTGCCGAGTCGCGTTCGGCCATCAGCCGGTGCAGCAGCCACAGCCTGCGTCGCCGTACCGAACCGGCGGTGTACGTCCGGTACCGCAGGTGCCCCGCCCGCAGCGACGCCCACGCGTTCGGCAGCGTGGCGACCAGCAGCGCCAGGAGCAGCAGCGGGTGGATGACGATGACGGCGACCGCCACGGCCAGCAACCCGGCGAGCCCGGCCAGCAGGTTGAACGACGCCTGAACCAGGAAGATCGCCGACTCGGTGCCGCGAGAGGCCCGCTCCATGTCGTCGGCGAACGAGTCCGCGTCGAACGCCTCCAGCCGCACGGCCGTGCTCACCTCGAACAGGCCGCGCTCCACCTCACGGCTCACCCGGGGGGTGAGGCCGTTCTGCGCGTACCCCGTGGCGATGCCCATGCCGGCGCGCAGCGCGGTCGCCGCCGCCAGGGCCGCCAGCGCGGGCAACGCGGCGAGCACCTTGTCCGAGGTCGGGCCGCCGGCGAACAGCTCCACCAGCACCCGCTGCGCCGCCAGCAGCCCGAATGCGGCCATCACCCCGGCACCGACCGTCGCGGCGGCCACCACGCTGGTACGCAGCCGGTCCGCCCGCCAACTGATACCCACCGCCGCGAGCACCAGCCGGGGCAGCTCCGCGAAGACGGCGAACACACCGACCTCGGCCCGGGCCCGCACTCCGGTCTCCCACCACATCGCCCGCAGCTCCGGCAACACCGACTCGGCCGAGACGGGGCCTGGCCGCGGCTGCTGTTGGGTACGACGTCCGGGTTCCGTGGCGGTTTCGGTCACGGGGCTCACCTCCTGGTCGGGACAGCCACGAGAGCTGACCTCGGTTGGCGCGGGCGTAATCCCCCACCCCGAACACTCAGGGCATCGATATGATTACCTATCGTCACCACCCTTGGCGAGGGTCGACTCCGCAACGAACGGGTGATTTCGCGGCCAACACGAGTTCCGCGCCAGCGTCGACCGGGCTGGTGGCGGGACCGGGTCAGCTGGCCAGTGCGCTCAGCTCGGCTGCCCGGGCCTGCTGCATCCGGGCGGCCAGCGCCTTCAGTTCCGGGCTGGCGCCTGCGTCCTGCTCACCACGGCACAGCAGCACGATCTGCTCAAGGTGTGCCCGGATCAGGGCCACCGCCCGGGACCGCACCTGTGCGCCGGGCGCGGCCCGCAGCTCGGCGAGGCTCACGTCGGTCACCATGCCGGGCATCTGGTGCCCCTCGTGGATGTTCTGCTCGGGAACGTTGCCGGCTGCCAACAGCTCACGCAGCTCGCGTACCTCGGTCCGGTGCGCGGCCCTGATCTGGTCGGTGACGGCTCGCAGTGGCGGGTCCGTGTCCGCGGTACGGGTGTCGAGGTAGTCGATGAGCGTGAGGGCACCCTCGTTCATCGGGATCAGCAGCTGGATGAAGGCGTCGTCGGTGCCGTTGAGCACCACCGGCGCGGTCGGCGCTGGCGGCGTCGGCGACGCCGTCGGAGTCGGCGGGGGTGCCCCGATCCGGTCGCTACGACCCCAGCCCTGTGCGAGAGCGACGACCAGGGCCGTCGTCACGAGGGTCGCGACGACGCCGACGATGCGCCAGGCCCGGGCGCCGCGCGCGGATCCCGCGGTGCTCACCGGGCCGCCTGGAACGCACGGCCGACCAGGGTCGCGTCGGTGGCACCACGGAACAGCCCGGAGCGGTCCTTGTCGGTGGCGGGTAGCCCGAACCAGGCGTAGCGCTGCACGTAGGAGAGTCGACCCAGCATGGTGGTGGCCGCGGTGAGGAACGCCGCCTGCTGCTCCTGGCTGGGGAACTGCTGGCCGCCGGTGAACCGGATCAGCGCGAACTCGGTCAGCCAGATCGGCTTCTTGTACCGCTGGTACACGGCCTGGAGGTACTGCTTGAGTTGGTTCACGGCGGTGCTGGTGGCGAATTCGGCGCCGAACCAGTGCAGGGTGATGAAGTCCACCCGGTAGCCGCGTGAGGCTGCGCCGCTCATGAACCGGTCCAGCCAGCTCTGCTGGTCCGCGCCACCCCAGGCGACCGCCGGGCTGCCCAGCGTGCTGCCGGTCGCCATCAGTCGCGGCCACAGGTCCAACGCCTGCTCGACGGTCATGTTCGCCTGCTCGGGCATGTCCGGCTCGTTGAACGTGAGCAGGTACGGCCCGGCCGCCTTCGCCCGTGCCAGCTCGGCGGTGGTCACGTTCTCCGCGCTACGGATCATCGGCACGAACGTCACGCCCCGCGGAGTGGTGACCCCGGGGTGCTCGGTCCCCCAGGTGTAGTACCAGCCGGCCTTCGAGTTGGCCAATGCCTGGTTGACCCCGGCGAAGTTCCACACCCCGACACCCTTGCGCCCGGAGCTGACCGCTGGCACGGCAGGGGCCTTCGACGAGGGTCGCGCGCTGGGCGTGGGCGCCGCCCCGCTCGGGGACGGCAGGGCGTTGGGTGTCGCCGACGGCGGGGCGGCCCACGAGGGTGGCGACGAGTCGTCCGGCTTGAACACGACCAGCGCGGTGATGGCGAGCACGACCGCGGTGGTACCCACGGCGAGCGATGGCAGCAGGCCACGCGGTCGGTTCACGGCCAGGTTGACGAGGCTCTGCCCACCGTCCGCATCGGTGGGCACACCGCCGGACGAGGTCGTCCCGGCGCCGTGCCCGGCCGCCTGGTCCAGGGCCTGATGGCCGGCGGCCTCCGCGCCGGTCGGGGGAAGGGTCGCGCTTGGGAAGTGGGCGCTGAGGCTCGCCGGCAACGGCAGCAGCGGCAGACCGGCGAGCAGCCGGTCGATCGGCAGCAGGGTGGTGCCCAGGGGTCCACAGGCAGCGCAGTCCCGGACGTGCCGGGCCAGCCGCTTGCGCCACAGCGGACTCGCGCTGCCGTCCCACCCGGCGGTGGCGGCACGCAACTCCGGGCAACCGGGCCGGGCCCGCAGCGCGCGGACGACGGCCCGGGCGCTCTGGATCTGCTCCTTCATCCGGTGGATCCGCACCGCGACATGCCCGGGCGAGATCCCGAGCGCGTCGGCGACCTCGGTACGCGTCAGCGCGCCGGTCTCCTCCAACCACCAGAGCGAGAGCAGTTCCTGGTCGTCCGGGTCGAGCCAGCGGGTCGCCTCGGCGACCTCCCGCCGTTGGTCGGTGAGACCGAGCCGGAGGATGGTCATCCCCGCGAAGTCGGAGGCGGGGTCGGGCACGTTGTGGATCGCGTCGAGGCCGGCGTCGCGGTTGAGGGCGAGGCGTCGGCGCTGTTCCCAGTCGCGCACCTGACGGATCGTGATCGCCACCAGCCAGGACCGGAACGCCGCCGGCTCGTTGAGCGCCGGCAGGTGGCGAATCACCCGTACCAGGGTCTCCTGGACCACGTCGTCGACGTCGGCGTGGCCGCGAAGCGCCCGCCCGACGATGTTGTAGACCAGCGGGAGCGCCGCCGCCACGACATCATTGAGGGCGCGCTGGTCGCCCTGCCGGGCCGCGACGACCAACCCGGTATCGGGCACTCCCCGACCGGTCGACGACATGGGTCTCACTCCTCCTGCGCTCGGTCACGGGACGATGAAGCGGTGTACCCGTCGGCCCCTTGATCGGAGACCAGCGGTGACGGGTCGGATTACGGAATTCTCGGAGGGATTTCGATTCAGCGCCAGGCTGCCGGGTACGACCGCCACCGTTACGGTCGAAAGTGCCGCCGGCAGCCTCCCCACCCGGGACCGACGAACAGGACACCCATGGTCGTGCAGATCGATCTCACCGGTAGGACCGCGCTGGTCACCGGGTCGACGCAGGGAATCGGTGCCGCCATCGCCACCACGCTCGCCCGCGCCGGAGCCCGGGTGGCCGTCAACGGCCGTGCCGCCGCCGGTGTGCGGCGGGCGGCGGACACGTTGCGCACCGAGGTGCCCGGTGCCGACGTGATCGAGATCGACGCCGACGTGGCCAGCGACGAGGGCACGGCGCGGACGCTCGACCTGCTGCCCACCGTCGACATCCTCATCAACAACCTGGGCATCTTCGGCCCGACTCCCGCGCTGGAGATCTCCGACGACGAGTGGCGGCGCTACTTCGAGGTCAACGTGCTGGCCGGCGTACGGCTGACCCGCGCCTACCTGCCCGGGATGATGGAGCGCGGCTGGGGGCGGGTGCAGTACATCGCCAGCGACTCGGCGGTCGTCATTCCGGCCGAGATGATCCACTACGGCGTGTCCAAGACGGCCCTGCTCGGCGTCTCACGCGGGTTCGCGAAGGCTGCCGCCGGCACCGGCGTGACCGTCAACTCGGTGCTCGCCGGGCCCACCCACACCGGGGGCGTCGAGGGCTTCGTCGCCGAACTGGTGGGCGACGACCTGCCGTGGGAGGAGGCGCAGCGGGAGTTCATGCGCCAGCACCGGCCGCAGTCGCTGCTTCAGCGGCTGATCGAGCCCGAGGAGATCGCCAACATGGTCACCTACCTCGCCTCGCCCCTCGCCTCCGCCACGACCGGCGCGGCGGTCCGGGTCGACGGCGGCTACGTCGACGCGATCGTCCCGTAGTCGGGCCGACCCTGGTGCTCAGCCACTCACAGCTGGATGACGTGTCCCACCCGAGGTGGCGTACGACCCGCGAGGACCTCGAGCCACGCGTCCCGCAGAGCATCCGGGCCGGCACCCGCTCGAACGTCGAGCCACCCGCCCACCACCTCGGCGAACCGTCGCCACGCGTCGGTGAACCGCTGGTCGAGCCCGTCGCGACCCCAGTCCAGGCTGCGCTTGCGCATCTGCACCGGTGCGAAGAACACCTCCTCGGCGGCGTCGGCGTTCGGCGTCTGGTTGGTGAGCCCGACCGCGATGTCCCGGACGAGTTGGTCGCCGAGGCGCCCGCGCAGGGCGGTGCGGGTCGAGGGCGCACCGGACAGGTCGAGGTAGACGGTCGGGACCACGTCGAGGGTGGCGATGTCGTCGTACGACACGACAGCGTCGTAGCAGCCCAGTGACCGCGTGAACGCGAGGTTGCCCGGCGAGGTGAGCCCCACCAGGCGTGGGCCGCGTCCGTGCAGCTCGAACGCGGCGGCGTACGCGGTCTTGCTGGACGCCGACGACAGCACCAGCGACGTCGCCCCGTAGCAGTCGTTGTCGAGGACCTGGTCGGCCAGCATGAAGGAGGTGAAGAACAGCGGCCGGAACAGGACCAGCAGGTCCTCCTGGTCGGCGCGGTAGGCCGGGTCCCCGGTGGTCGACCGGTAGACGTTGTACGGCGAGGGCAGCGCGGCCCGATGCTCACTCGCGTCGCGGAACCCGGACGCGTCCACCCGGTCCGGTCGTACCACCAGGTGCCCGGCGGGCGGAAGGTAGCCGTAGACCCGCTGCCCCACCGCGAGCCCCGCGACCGTCGACTCGACCACCTCGGCGAAACCCCACAGTGGCGGAAGCCCCCACTGCGGCCCGAGCCCGCGAGGGCCGGGTGGGAAGAACTCCCAGTACCGCATCGCAACGCCGAGCACCGCGTACGTCACGTTGTTGGCGGTGAGACCGACCCGATCCACCCGCAACAGCGCCTCACCCTCGGACAGGTCCGGTGTCGCGCCGTCGGCGAGTGTGGTCCGCCCGAGGTCGTCGCGGCCCACGGCGAAGGTCCAGGAGTCAGCCATGGTGTGACGCTAGACAGCCGCACAGAGGGAGACAAGTGCACTGTCAGTGCAAAATCCCACTCACGCGACTATGACATCCGATCTGAACCGTTATGCAAACTTTACCGGCTTACGTGTGCCAAAGTCCGATTACGTACACCTGCGGATTTGGGCGGTTCCCCCCGCCGCCCCTTACGAGCGTCTGGTGAAACGCATTCGCGAAAGGGCACATCTTGACAACCAACCTATTGCGCCATCCTCGACGCGCGGCCATGTCCGCACTGGGGGCCGTCGCCGCCAGCAGCCTGGCCGTCGCCGTACTGATCTTCAGCGGCACCGGCGCCAGCGCCGCCGAGGCACCGGTCGGCCTGGGCACGGCAGCCGACTTCTCCGTGCTGGCCGGCACCACGGTCACCAACACCGGGCCGAGCTTCCTGGCACAGAGCCTCGGTGTCAGCCCCGGCAACACCAACCCGGGCTTCCCGCCAGGACTCGTCGCCGGGGAGACCCACCTCGGGGACGCGGTCGCGTTGCAGGCGAAGAACGACCTGACCACCGCCTACAACGATGCCGCCGGCCGGACGCCGTTCACCAACCTGCCCGCGGAGTTGGGTGGCACGACCCTGATTCCGGGCGTGTACCGGATCGGCGCCGCACAACTGACCGGGACCCTGACCCTCAACAGCCAGGGCGACCCGGCGGCGGTGTTCATCTTCCAGATCGACTCGACCCTCGTCACCGCCGCCAACAGCAGCGTCCTGTTCATCAACGGGGCCACGCCCTGCAACGTCTACTGGCAGGTGAGCAGCTCGGCCACCATCGGCACCGGCACCCGGTTCATGGGCAACATCCTGGCCCAGACCTCGATCTCCATGCTCACGGGCGCCACCCTCCAGGGCCGCGCGCTGGCCCAGACCGGTGCGGTCACCCTGCAGACCAACACCATCAACGCCCCGGTCTGCCTGCAGCCCACGGGCACACCGACCCAGCCGACCGGCACACCCACCGGCACACCGACCGGCACACCCACGGGTACGCCGACCGGACCGCCCACCGGCACGCCGACCGGCCAGCCCACGGCAAGGCCCACCCGTACCGAACTGCCCGTCACCGGCGGCAGCGGCGGTAGCGCCCTGCTGCCCATCCTGACCGGAATCGGCAGCATCGCCGTCGCCAGCGGCGCGGCCCTACTGCTGCTCTACCGACGCCGGACGACCGAGTCCTGAGCGGTGCGCCCCGGCGGCCGGTGACGGCCGCCGGGGCGCACCCTCCGCTGTTCGGAGGTGGCCCGTCAGCGGACCGCCGCGTCCACATCCGTTCGATCGGAGGTGACGGTGTGCAGGTGGCGCAGGCCCTCCGCCCAGGAGCGGCCGAGACTTGTCTCGTGGTAGCTGATGTCGTGCTCGGCGCAGAACCGCTGGATCAACGGCCGCGCGCGGCGCAGATTGGGGCACGGCATGCTCGGGAAGAGGTGGTGTTCGATCTGGTAGTTGAGGCCACCCAGCGCCGCGTCGAGGAACCAGCCGCCCCGGACGTTACGGGAGGTGAGGACCTGCCGGCGCAGGTAGTCGAGGTTGTCCTCGGCGCCGAGAATCGGCATGCCCTTGTGGTTCGGGGCGAAGGAACAGCCGAGGTAGAGGCCCAGCAGACCCTGGTTGACGAGGATGAACGCGATCGCCTGCACGGGGCTCAGCACCAGGAAGACGGCGGTGAGATAGCCGCCCAGGTGCAGGGCCAGCAGCCCGGCTTCGACCGGTCGACGCGCGATGCGACGCGGGCCAAGGACGGCCCCCACGCTGATGGCGTGCAGATGCAGACCCTCCAGGAGGAGCAGCGGAAAGAAGAGGTACGCCTGGTGCCGGGCGAACAGGGCACCCAGGCCACGCCGCCTCCTGGCCTGGTCGGTGGTGAAGGACAGCGGAGCCACACTGATGTCGGGGTCCTTGCCCTCGGTGTTCGGGTGGGCGTGGTGCCGGTTGTGCTTGTCCACCCACCAGCCGTAGCTGATCCCGGTCAGCACGTTGGCGTGCACGATGCCGATCAGGTCGTTGACCCGGCGTGAGCTCGCTATCTGCCGGTGCCCGGCGTCATGGCCGAGGAACCCGGCCTGCGCGATGACCACCGCGAGGGCCACCGCCACACCGAGCTGCCACCACGACTCACCCAGTCGGACGAACAGAACCCCCAGCCCCACGAAGGCCCCGACGACGAGGCCGGTCCGGACGGCGTAGTGGCCCGGCCGTCGATCGAGCAGGCCCTCCGCTCGGATCTGTCGGGACAGGTCCGCGTAGTCGCTGCCCCGTCGGGGGTCGACGCCGAGGCTGGTTTCGCTCACGATGACTGCTCCCGCCGGTCGTTGTCCTCCCGCGTCAGGCCACCCCCAGTCTCGGCGATCGCCGGGCCCGCGACGCCGGATTGGGCCGATTGGGCCCCAGGAAGGAAAAGAACCCCGACGGCTGGCACTCACGCGTCCCCCGAGTTCGGCGGCGGAAACTCCGCCATCGCGGCGAGCAGGGCCGCCAACGGAACGGTGGCGAAACCGACCCGGGCATCACTGGCCCCGTACGGCAACCACAGCTCGCCGGCGTGGACGAGCCCGCCGCACGAATAGACGACATTGGGAACGTACCCGTTCCGGTCGGCGTCGTCGGGCGCCAGGAGCGCGCCGGGGAGCTGTGCCACGACACGCTCCGGTCGATGCAGGTCGAGCAGGAGCGCGCCGATGGCGTACCGGCGCATCGGGCCGACACCGTGGGTGAGTACGAGCCAACCCGCGTCGGTCTCGATGGGTGATCCGCAGTTGCCGACCTGGATGAGCTCCCATCCGTCCCGGGGAGCGTGCAGCGGCACCGGAGCCTGCCACCGGTTCTCGCCGCCCCGGCAGGTCAGACCGATGGTCTCGCCGTCGGTACGGCACAGCGCCAGGTGCCGACCACCGACGGCACGGGGGAACAGCGCGACCCCCTTGCTCCGAGCGCCCGGTCCGCGCATCGGGGTCATCTCGAAGCGCCGCAGGTCCCTGCTGGCCAGCGCCCGGGTGGCGATGCTCCGTCCGTCGTAGGCGGTGTAGGTGGCCCGGTACACCGAGCCGGACTCGTCCACGGTTCTGACGAACCGGGCGTCCTCCATGCCGTTGCTCTCGGCCGGGGTGGCCGGCCAGAGCACCCGTTCGTGCAGTGCCGTGTCGGCGGGGAAGCTGGTGGCGTAGCTGGCGGCGTTGGTGCGGCGCAGTCGTTCCAGGGTGCCCATGCCGGTGCTGCGGGAGAGCAGGTCCGGCGGCAGGTCGCCGAGCACCCGCTCGAAGGTGGCCTCGCCGTACCGCTCGGGCAGGGCGTCCAGCACCGTGGCGGTGACCTCGTTGTCGCAGTCCTCCTCGGCCAGGCCGGCCGCGAGCAGGTCCCGACGGTGTCGTACGCCCATCCGCTGTCCGACGACCAGAGGGCCGCGACGGTCGGCGACGGTGAGGTGGTGCCCGGGTCCGAGGACCGCGGTGGCGAACCCGATGGACGACAGGTGGCCCTCGCCGATCTGACGCAGGCTGACCGCCACGCGCAGTTGCCCGGCGTGCAGGTCGGTCTGGTCGGGGTGGGCCACCATCGAGGGGTTGCACAGGGCTGCGGATTCGACCGCGTACTCGTGGCTGAAGTAGGCGCCGACCAGGAGCCGGCTGGTGGGGGAAAGGGCGCGCGCCTGGGCCGCGCGGTGCCGGACCAGGCGGTAATGATGCTGGAACGTGTCGGCCAGATCTCGGTGCCGGGCTCCGAAGCGGTCGAAGGTGTCCCTCAGCAGCCGGCCGGTCTCCTCTTCGTCGAGACCGGCGATACGGTCGATCAGCGCCCGCGCGCGGGTGCGGACCACGGCGTCGTCCTCACCCGGGACGAAGAGCTTGACGATGACTCGGAGTGGATCCGGGGTGAGGGTGAGGCCCTGCCGGACGGCCAGCGGCCCGGTCACGACCACCGCTGGGCGTACTGCAGGGTGGAGACGAGCGCGAGGGTGGATTCGGCGCCCTGGTTGAGGTTGGGTCCGTGCGCGGTCAGCCCGTCGTAGCCGCCGCCGGTCTCCGGATCCCACATCGGCGTGCCGACGTCGTTCTCGCCGAGGAACCAGCCGATCGCCTGTCGAATGCCGGTCTCCCAGTCGGGGTCACCGCTGACCGTGGCGGCCGTGGCACAGGCGTCCGCGAAGGCGGCGACCTCGATCGGCTGCTGGTCGTACCGGAGTCGGTCGGTGCCGCGGCGCCAACCGCCGACGGGCACCACCGACAGCCGGCCGTGCCGGAGTTGGACGTCCCACAGCCAGGACAGCATCCGGAGGCCGGTGTCCAGCGGCGGGCCACCGTGCCGCAACTGGCTGGCGGCGATGACCACCTCGGCGAGGGCCGCGTTGGCATAGCTCAACTGCTGCCCGGGCCAGGGCCACTGCGGGTCGGGGCCGGGACCACCGACCACGGTGGCCGCGTCCCTCAGCAGCGCGGCCGCGGCGACGTGGCCCGGGTGGCGGCGCAGCACCTCGGCGGCACCGAGCCCGGCGAACGCCATGGCGTGCCGAGCTGGGGAGCGCCGCGTGGCACCCCGGCTGAAGGCGACCAGCGCCTCCTCCCGTACCCAGGCCGCGGGACTGCGGGCGGCGGCGGTGCCCAGCCCCCACAGCGCCCGGCCCCACCAGTCGCCGAGCCCGGGCGCGTCGGTCCACCGCCGGTCGTGCCCGAGCCGGTTGTGGAAGGCGCCGTCGGCATGCTGCGCGTGCGTCAGGAAGGCGAGGTAGCGCTCCGAGAGCTGGACCACCTTCTCGGTGGGCTCCGGCTGGCGGCTGGTGACGACGAGGCCGCGGGCGACATCGTCGGTGCAGTAGCCGTGCTCGCGGCGGACGATGGCGTGGCGGGCGTGCTCGAAGAGGCCGGTGTCGTCACTCATCCGGATCAGGTGCGCGAAGCTCGGTGCCGGGGCGGTCCTCCAGCGCTGACCGGCCGGCGCGGTGGGCCGGCCGGTGGTCGCGGTCACGCCGACGCCGCGCTGACGGCGGGCGGACGGACCTCGGTCAGCCGCTCGGCGAGAATGCCGTAGCGGGCTGCCACCGCCGGCCAGCGCACATGCGCGGCCAGCGGCCGGACGCGGCCGGCGAGCCGGTGCGCCAGACCCGGTTCGGTCAGGACCCGCCGGATCGCCGCGGCCAGCGCCACGGGGTTCTGATGGGGTACGACCAGACCGGGTCCACCGGTGAGCAGCTCGACAGCGTGCGGGAACGCCGTGGCCACGACGGGCACCCCGGCGGCGACCGCCTCGATGAGCACTCCGGAGGTGACCTGTTCCGGGGAGTCGTACGGGAGGACGACCACGTCGGCGGAGCGGATCAACCGGGCGAGCGCGGACTGGCCGTGGTAGAAGTCCTGGTAGTCGACGGCGTGCGCGACTCCCAGTTGGGCACCGAGCCGGTGCAGGCCCGACCGGTACGTCTCGCCGTGGTGCTCGATCACCTTCGGGTGGGTCCGGCCCGCGACCGTGTAGGTGGGTGTCGGCTCCAGGTCCTGCAGTCGTGCGAGGGCACGCAACGACCATTCGATGCCCTTGCCCGGGCCGAGCAGCCCCCAGGTCAGCAGGTGCGGACGGGTTCTGCGGTCGACGGGCACGTCGACGTGGTCGTCCGCGCCGTGCGGGATGACCGTCACCTTGCCCGGTTCGACGCCGTAGCCGACGAGCAGCCGGTCACGGGCGGTGTCGGTCATCGTGACGACCGCCCCGGCGGCCGCGACGATCCGCTCCAGCAGGGACTTCTGCCGGGCGGACGGCTGACGGAGCACGGTGTGCAGGACGACGATGCTCGGCACGGTGAGCCGGTACAGCAGCGGCAGGACGTCCTCGCCGTCGGCGCCGGGGTAGATGCCGAACTCGTGCTGGATGACGGCCACGTCGAACGTGTTCAGGGCGGCTGCGGCGTCCCGCCAGCCGGCCGGCGCGTGCATCGGCCAGGTGTGCACGACCTCCGGCCCGGCCCGCTGGTCGTCGCGGCGGTCGGCGACCCGCACGATGCCGCCGCGTGTGCCGTCGGCAGTGAGCTGCGTGGCCAGGGCGGAGTTGAAGGTGGCCAGCCCACACCGGGTCGGTGGGTGGGTGCTGAGGAATCCGTAGCTGGGCATGGTGTCGGGCCTTCCGGTTGTCGGCCCTGCCGGGGTACGGCGGCGAACCTCACGCGGTGACTGCGTACGCCGGCCTGCGTGTGTGGCCGGCGGAACGGATCTGGGGTGGTTCGGCGTTCAGCGGTGCGGTTGACGGATGAGGCGGTCGTAGACGGACAGGTAGTCGGTGACCATCCGCTCCGCGCTGAAGCGCTGTCGAGCCCGTGCGTGGCAGTAGGCGCGGTCGAGGTCGGCCGCTCGGGTGACCGCCTCGACGGCCTGCTCGACGGTGCGTACGAGGAATCCCGTCACTCCCTCGTCGACGACCTCGGGCATGGCCCCCCTGGCGTACGCGACGACCGGCGTGCCGCAGACCATCGACTCCACCACCGAGAGTCCGAAGGGCTCGTCGAAGGCGATCGGGTGCAGCAGGGCGGCGCTGGCGCCCAGCACCTCCGCGCGCCGTCGAGGACCCACCGAGCCGAGGAAGACGACACGATCGCCGTCGATGTGCGGGGCCACCTGTTCGGCGAAGTACCGCTCGTCCTGGACGATGCCGCAGATGGTCAGCGGCCGGCCGGCGCGGCGGGCGATCTCGATGGCGGTGTGGGTGCCCTTGTCGGGGTGGATCCGGCCGAGTGCGGCCAGTCCGGGACTGGCGGCGCCGTTGAACGGCAGCCCGGTGAGGTCGACGCCGTGATGCACGGTGGCGACGTAGTCGAGCTCGGCGCTGCGGTCCGCGTCGGAGATCGACACGTAGGACGAGCGGGCTCGGGCGTAGGCGGGCAGGATTCCCGCGCCGGAGAAGCCGTGCACGGTGGTGAGCAACGGTGCTCGGCAGTGCTCGGCGAAGGCCAGCGGCAGCCAGTCGAGGTGGCTGTGCACCAGGTCGAACTGCGCCGAGCGGGCCATCGCGTGGGAGACGTGCATCGCCTCCCACACCCGACCGTCCATCTCCGGGGCGTCGGCGTAGCCCCGGGGGCAGACGCCGTCGAGGTGCGCGGAGGTGACCGAGTCCAGTGTCGCGAAGAGGGTCACGTCCACGCCGCGCGTGGCCAGCCCCTCGGCGAGCAGGCCGGTGACCTGCTCCCAGGGGCCGTAGTGGTGTGGGGGTGTGCGCCAGGCGACCGGCCCGAGCAGCGCAACCCTCACGGAGATGACGCGTCGGCGAGATCAGCTGGATCGAGGTGCAGGGTGGCGAGCAGCCCGGAGTGTTTGGTCGGGTCGACCCACTCCGGCAGCTCGCGCTCGACCCAGTCCGCCCTGGCCTGCTGGCCACGTTCGCGAAGTGCGGCGACGATTCGGTTCCTGGCGATCCTCATCTGGTGCTCCCTGGTCATGCCATCCGAAACGATCAATTACACGGACGGCGGTGTGAACGCGCGGGGTCGGATCGCGTCGCCGGTCCTCGGGGCGAGCCCGAACCTGCTGTGACCGGTCTGTCCGATGGCCGGGTGTGGCCGGTGATCAACCACGACGGACCTGCTGCGGCGATGGGGACGACGATCGGTCAACGCCTCTTGTGGGCTGGTGGCGACGGCATCTGGCGGCCACCGGGGAACCCGGGCGACATGCTCACCGTACGCCCTCCGGGCAGGCAGCCGCACCCGCACGATCGCTGGGCTCTTTCGGAAACTGCCTGCACACATCGAAGGCGTACGCTGGGGATGTCGCTCGGGACCCCGGTGACCGACGGTCCGCCGCTGGCGGACCATCCCCGCACCGGCAATGCCCGGGCCGCGACGGTCTGTCGCAGCCCGCCTCACCCCCGCCCGCGCTGGCCGCCCCCACGGCCGGCTCTGCCGGGCACCCAGCGGAAGGCGACGGTCCGTCATGACCGCACCCCCAGACCGACACGCCCGACTCACGACCATCAACGGCCACGATGGCCCCGCCACCTCGCACCCGGCGCCTCTTCGCCTCGGGGTGAAGCGCTCGCGGATCGGTGATCTGTGGATCGTGGCCGTGGTGTTCGCGATCGTGCTCCTGCTGCTCCTCATCTTCGTGCTACAGAACGGGCAGCGTGTCGAGGTGGCCTTCCTCGGGGCACACGTGGCCCTGCCGACCGGCGTGGCACTACTGCTGGCCGCGGTCATCGGCGTCCTGCTCGTCGCCCTCCCCGGCACCGCCCGGATCCTTCAGCTTCGAATGCGCGGTAAGCGCTCCGGAGGACGACCGGCCTTCCGGGCGACGACCGACATCACCCAGGCCCCACCGCCCGGTCAGGAAGGCTGAGCCGGCCATGTCCGTCACCGCGCGACACGCCGACACGTCGACGCCGGCCGCACCTCGGCTCGTCCTGGGCACCGCCCGGGGACGGACGGTGCTGGACGGCGGCTGGTGGCCGCGATCCTGGGATCCGGCCGCCGAGATCCCCGGCCTCGTCGTCGCCCTGGCCGAACGCCACGGCCGGATCCGGCACATCATGCTCAACCTGCACGGCTGGGACAGCCGGATCCACCGGTTGACCGTCGGGCCGGACGTGGTCCGGCTCGGCTGGTTCGACAGCCTCGACCCAGCGGTGCTGGTCATCACCACCGGCCAGGACATCCAGGTCGACCTGCTCGTGGTGCCGCCCACCACCTCGACCGCAGCGGCCGAGTGGGCCATGGCGACCGCCGCTGACCCGGGCAACCTCCGGCGCGCGCCGGACATCCTGGCCGCACTCCGGGCAGCGCCGGCGCCCGCCGATTCTTCCGCGATCTGGGAGAACGAGGGTGGTGGCCTCACCTAACATCAAGAGCCCGGGATCAGTGGACGGGCACCTGATGACGACCGATCAAGCGGTAGGGCTGATCCGCGAGGATGAGGGACCCCAGCGGGCCACCCTGCTTGAGCTGTTCTTCGATCTGGTGTTCGTCGCCGCGCTCGCCCTGATCTCACGGACCTTGGCGGGGCAACTCGACTGGGTCGGGGTCTTCCAGACCGTGGTGTCGCTGATGGCGATCTGGTGGGTCTGGTCCGCCACCGCGCTGGCGACCGACCTGTACAACGCGCAGCGGCCACCCATCTTCGCCATGACGCTCTGGGCCATGCTCGGGACCATCCTGCTGGCGGGTTCGCTGCCCGGAGCATTCACCGAGCACGCCCTGCTCTTCGCGGGCGCGTACGTGGCGATCCAGGTGGGACGCGGCATCTTCCTCACCGCCGCGCTGCACGGCCGGGCGGCACGGCTGGGCTCCGGCCGATTCGTCCTCTGGTTCGCCGTGTCCGCCGTGCCGTGGCTCGCCGGCGGTCTCGTGGCCGGCCCGGCACGGGGTCTGCTGTGGGTGGTCGCACTCGCCCTGAACTACGGGGCAGCCTGGCTCCGCTACCCCACCCCGCGAATCGGCCGGGTCCCGAAAACCCACTACGGGGTGGCGGCCGACCACCTGGCCGAGCGTTACCAGCAGTTCTTCACTCTCGCCCTCGGTGACCTCATTCTCGCCACCACCCTGACCTACGCCGACAACGACGTGACGGCCGGCCGTACGGCGGCGCTCCTGGTCGGCTTCGCGGCCACCGTGCTGCTGTGGCAGATCTACGTCCACCGCGCCGGGGCCCTGCTGCAGGCCGCCATCGAGGAAGCTCAGGATCCGGGCGGGTTCGTGCGGTCGGCGCCCAACACGCACCTGCTCATGGTGGCCGGCGTGGTCGCCACCGCCGCCGGATTCGACGTCGTCATCGCCCACCCCACCGAGCAGGCGACGCCCTGGCTGGTCGGTGTCCTGCTCGGCGGGCCCGCCCTGTTCCTGGTCGGACGCGCCCGCTTCGAGTACGAGGTGTTCAGCCGGGTGTCGCCGTCCCGGCTCGTCGCGCTGCTCGTGCTGGTGGTCGCGGGACCAGCTCTGCTCTTCGCGCCGGCACTGGTGGCCGGTCTCAGCGCGACCCTCGTACTCGCCGGGGTCGCCGTCTCGGACGGCGTCCGGGCCCACGGTCGGCCACCCGAGCCACCCGCGCCCTCCGTGTAGGGAGCCGGTCAGGGCACCAGCACGACCTTGCCCGGCAGGCTCCGGGTCTCGGCGAACACCAGCGCGGCGGACACCTCGGTGAGCGGAAAGCGGGCGGCGATCTGCGGCACGATCACGCCTTGGCGCAGCAGGCCGAGCACGATGCCGAGGTCGGTACGCAGCCGGCGACGGAACGCCGTACGGCGGGTGCGGTGCCCGGCCCAGAAGTTGTAGAACCCGGCCCGGTGCCCGTTCGGCAGCGCGTTCCAGGTGTAGAGGCGGGCCAGCAGCTTGAGGAAGACCCACACGATCGACCGGGCCGAACCCAGCGCGGCGGCGTTGCCGTAGACGATCAGCTTGCCGCCGGGAGCGAGCAGCCGGTACGACGTGCGTACGCCCGGCCCCGCGACCGGGTCGAAGACGGCGTCCACGCCGCGCGGCGACAGCTCGCGGATGCGTGCGGCCATGCCAGGGTCCCGGTAGTCCAGCGGTTCGACGCCGAGGGCGCGCAGCGCGTCGTGGTGCCGTGCGGCGGCGGTGCCGATGACCCGGAGCCCGAGGTGGCGTCCGAGTTGGACGAGCACGGTCCCGACCCCGCCGTTCGCGCCGTGCACGAGGATGGTCTGCCCGGCCCGCAGGTCGGCGCGTTGCAGCAGTTGCCAGGCGGTCACCCCGTTGACGACGACGGTCTCGGCCGCGGCCGGGTCCAGACCCTCGGGTACGGGGGTCAGCTCGTCGACGCCGACGACCGCGTGCGAGGCCCAGGCGCCGGTCTTGGTGACCGCTGCCACCCGGGTGCCGACCAGCGAGTCGTCGCCGCCCCTTCCAACGGCACGCACCGTACCCACGAGGTCGTAGCCGGGCACGAACGGGAACTTCGGCTGGCCGGGGTACAGGTTTCGCCGCATGGCCTGCTCGGCGTAGGAGATGCCGGTGGCCTCGATCTCGACGAGCGCCTCTCCGCTGGCGGGGAGGGGCATGGAGCGTTGGTGGATCCGGAGTCCGTCCGGCTCCACCACGCCGGGCAGCACCACTTCGGTGAGCAGGTCGGTCGTCATGGTCGCTCCTTTGTTTGTAAGTGCGCACTCACACACTTAGTCGGTTCGAAAAGTGGGCCGCCATTGGCGGCCCGAGGTGGGAGTGGGGTCAGGGGTGGCGGATGCCGGCGGTCAACGCCCGAGCCCAGGGCTCGGGCACCGACTCCAGGCCCGCGGTCACGATCAGGTGGCAGAGCTGGCCGTACGCGAAGAACTGCTGGACCTGCCCGTCGCTCGCGCCGGACCGGTCTTGCACGAAGGTGGCGACGCGGCCGTAGCCGGCCCGTACCGCCTCGCCGATCTCGGGGATGTCGGTGACCGCCTGCGCCTGCACCTGGAACAGCAGGAGGTCCCGATCGGCGATCAGCTCCGCGTAGGCGCCGCCCATCGCGTCCAGGACCTCCTGCGGGCTGGTGCCGTCGGCACGCTCCGCCCCCGCTTCGAGCGCCTCGACGATCCGCTCGAAGCAGGCCCCGGCGGCCGCGACGAACAGGCCGAGCTTGCCGGCGAAGAGCCGGAACACGTACGCCTCGGAGATGCCTGCGGAGGCGGCCACGGCGGTGACCGGGGTGGCGTGGAA
The DNA here is from genome assembly GCF_042658605.1 of Micromonospora vulcania. Lineage (NCBI taxonomy): Bacteria > Bacillati > Actinomycetota > Actinomycetes > Micromonosporales > Micromonosporaceae > Micromonospora > Micromonospora vulcania. Next base: position 414,878 of record NZ_JBHSQS010000005.1, read on the forward strand.
GCCGGTGCGGGCGAACGCCGAGACGGCGGCGTTCAGGACGGTGACCCGGCGGGCCTCGGCGGTCGATCGCATGTTTGTAAGTGTCCACTCACATACTTTCGCCGTCAAGGCCGCCGGGCCACGTTCCCGGTCAGGGTGCGATGCGCAGGGTGCGGATCTGGGCGTCGTCGTAATCGCCGAAGCGGTACCGGAGCCCCGGGAACGGGCTGCCGGGAAAGTCGCCGGTGATCGTCGCGGTCACGATGGTGCCGGCGGGCGTGTCCTCGACCTCGGTGATCTCGTACGACACCAGCGGCACCTCGCGGCGCCACCGGCGGATGGCCTCGATGCCGCGGTACTCGGTCGACTCGTCCTCGACGACGGCGTCGTCGGCGAAGAGAGCGAAGTAGTCCTCGTTGTCGGGCTGGCCGGCCAGCTCGAAGTAGCGGCGGATGATGGCCGGCGTGGTCTGCATGTCGGTCATGGTCGGCGTCCTTTCCGGGATGGGCGGTCGGTGTCGGGTCAGACGGTCGGGATGGTGCCGCCGTCGATGACGTGCTCCGCGCCGACGATCGCCGAGGCGCGGTCGGAGACCAGGAAGGCCACCAGGTCGGCAACCTCGGCCGGCAGCGACGGGCGACCCAGCGGGATCCCACCCAACGAGTCCATGAGGCCCGCGAGGGCGGCGTCGCGGTCGACGCCCTGCCCGGCGGCCAGGCGGTCGACCAGCGCGTCGGCGGCGGCGGTCTGGATGAAGCCGGGCGCGACACTGTTGACCCGGACGCCGTGTGGCGCGACCTCGTTGGCCAGACCCTTGCTGTACGCGGTCAGCGCCGCCTTCGCGGCCGCGTACCCCAGGGTGGCCTCGTACATCGGCTTGCGGCGCTGGATCGAGGAGACGTGCACGATCGCGCCCGACCGCTTCTCGATCATGGACGGAAGGAGTCGCCGGTCGAGCCGTACCGCGCCGAGCAGGTTGAGGTTCAGCTCCTGCATCCAGTCCTGCTCGGTCAGCGCGGCGAAGCCACCCGCCGGGGCGTGCGACCCACCGACGACGTGCACGATGATGTCGGCACCGCCGGCGGCGAGCAGCCGCTCCGCCACCACCTCCGCGCCGTCGACGCTCGACGTGTCGGCGGCGATGAAGCGGTCGGTGAACTCGATCCCTTCGGGCTCGCTGCGGGCGCTGACCCACACGTCCGCGCCGACCTCGCGCAGCCGGGCGGCGATCGCCCCGCCGGCACCCTTCGTGCCACCGGTGACCAGGGCGCGCCGGCCCCGCAGTGAGTCCCGCGCGGGCACCGTCTCGGCCATCGATTACTCCTGTCGTCGCAGCGTGAAGCGGGCGTCGTCGAGACGCCGTATAGTTGCTTCTGAAACAGCACTTACTGACTTCGACACTAGCACCTACTCGGGAGAGGGCTGATTCGTGGCAGGGAAGATCCGGTTGGAGGACCGCGAATGCCCGCTGTCCACCGCACTGGGCTACGTGGGCGAGTGGTGGACGCTCCTGATCTTGCATGACGCCTTTGACGGCTACACCCGATTCGATCAGTTCCAGGCCAATCTGGGTGTCTCATCCAGCATCCTGACCAGCCGCCTCAAGACCCTCACCGGTCAGGGGCTGCTCGAACGACGCCGCTACCAGACCAGGCCGGACCGCTACGAGTACGTCCTCACCGACCTCGGGCGCAGCCTGCGCCCCGTCGTCGTCGCCCTGGCGGCCTGGGGAAACTCCCGCCTGGACCCGAGCGAACGCAGCATGATCCTGGTCGACCGGCACACCGGCGTGGAGGCCGACCCGATCGTCGTCGATCGCCGCACCGGACGCCCGCTCGACGACAGCGACTTCGTCTTCGCCGCCGGTCCGGCCGCCAGCGAGATCATGCGCAAGCGCTACGAGCACATCCCGACGGCGGCGGTCCCGAACCAGCACCGGCCCTGACGGGTGCCGTGCCTGGGTGTGTCGCTACCAGGAACATCTCACCCTGCCGGTCGAGCCGATCACGACGCACAGTCGTCAGAGCGCGGCCAACCGGATTCCCCGGACCGCCGCAAATCCCTTCGACCAACGGATTTGAGGACGACGACATGACCACGATCGTTCCCGGCGGTGCCCTGACCCTCGCCGAGGGCCTCACCCTGAGCCGGATGGGCTACGGCGCGATGCAGCTGACCGGGCCACACGTCTTCGGCCCCCCTCGTGACCGTGAGCAGGCCCTGGCCGTACTCCGCGAGGCGGTCACCCTGGGCGTCCGGCACATCGACACCAGCGACTTCTACGGCCCAGTGGTGGTCAACGAGCTGATCCGTGAGGCGCTGCACCCGTACGCCGACGATCTGCACCTCGTCACCAAGGTCGGCGCGCGCCGCGGCGACGACGGCTCCTGGATCCCGTCGCTGGAGCCGAGCGACCTCAAGGCGCAGGTCCGGGAGAACCTCCAGCACCTCGGCCTGGACGTCCTCGACGTGGTCAACCTGCGGGTGGGCTCGGCGGAGGGCACCGGCGACGCGCCCCTCGGTGAGCAGTTCGGCGCCCTGGCCGAGCTGCGCCAGGAGGGCCTCATCCGGCACCTCGGCCTGAGCGGCGTCACTTCCGCGCAACTCACCGAGGCCCAGGCCATCGCACCGGTGGTCACCGTGCAGAACCTCTACAACCTCGCCAACCGGCAGGACGACGCCCTGGTCGACCGGTGCGCGGCGGAGAACATCGCGTACGCCTCGTACTTCCCGCTCGGTGGGTTCACCCCGCTGCAGTCCGACACCCTCGACGCGGTGGCCGCCCGGCTGGGCGCCTCGCCGCAGCAGGTCGCCCTCGCCTGGCTGCTCCAGCGCTCCCCCACCACCGTGCTGATCCCCGGCACCTCGACCCTGGCGCACCTGCGGGAGAACGTCGCGGCGGCCGACTTGAAGCTGCCGGCCGACGCGATCGAGGACCTGAACACCATCGGCGGCTGACGCCCGCCACCGTCAGCCCAACCCGTCCGTCGCCCGTTCGAGGTGGGTGAGGAACTGCCGTACCGCCGGAGGTCGGCTCCGGCCGGCGACGGTGGCGGCGAAGACCCGCCGGACCGGGACATCGTCGGGGTGCAGGCGGAGAAGGGTCAGGTCCGGCGGGGCGGCCCGGACCGCCAGCGCCGGCACCAACGCAACGCCCAGGCCGGCGGCGACACAGCCCAACTTGCCGGTCCACTCGGCGGCCACGATGTCGATCCGGGGTCGGAAACCCGCCGGGAGTGTGGCCCGCAGCAGGGTCTCCTCGGCGGTGGCCGAGCCGGCGATGAACGCCTCGTCGGCCAGGTCGCGCAGCCGGACGGTACGCCGACGGGCGAGTCGGTGCTCCCGTGGGACGGCCACCAGCAGCGCCTCGTCGACGAGGTGGTGCAGGTCGAAGCGGTCACCGTCGAACGGCTGGTCGGGGGCGGCGCTCACCACGGCGACATCGGCGTCGCCGTCGAGCAGGCGCTCCAGCAGGCCCGGCGTCAGCCCTTCGACCAGCGACAGGGCCACCCCGGGATGGTCGGACCGGAAGGACGCCAGGGCACGCGGCACGAGCGCGGCGACCGCGGTGGGGAACGCCCCGACCCGCAGCCGCCCGGCGGTGACGTCGCGCAGCGCGGCCAGATCCCGCTGGGCGACGTCGAGTCGATCGAGCACCGCTTCGGCATGGCCGAGCAGGCAACGGCCCTGCTCGGTCAGGGTGACACCGCGGGGCAGCCGATCCAGCAGCGGTGACCCGGCCTCGGCCTCCAACGCGGCGATCTGCCGCGACACCGCCGACTGGGTGTAACGCAGGGTCCGGGCGGCGGCCGTGATGGAGCCCTGCTCGGCGACGGTACGGAAGACCTGGAGCGCGTTCAGCTGCATGCCGCCATGCTCCCCCAGCATGGCAGTGATGCGGAACATTCGTTGGTGACATGGGTCGGTGCCGCCTAGCGTCGGCACCATGCAAAAGACCGCACTGCTGGGTACCGGCACGATGGGCACGGCGATCGGCCTCCGCCTGCTGGCCACGGGCCACCGGCTCACCGTCTGGAACCGCACCGCCGCCAGGACCGCGTCGCTCGTCGACGCCGGGGCCCGAGCCGCCCGTACCCCGACCGAGGCGGTCCAGGACGCCGACGTGGTGATCACCATGCTCACCGACGCGGCCGCGGTCCGGGACGCGCTGGTCGAATCCGGCGCCGCGTCCACACTGCGCCCGGGGACCGCCGTGATCGAGATGTCCACGATCGGCCCACAGGCCGTGGCGGAGTTGGCCGGGTTGCTGCCATCGGCCGTACCGCTGGTGGACGCACCGGTGGCGGGCAGCGCCGGCGCGGCCGAGGCGGGCCGGCTCGTGGTGCTGGCCGGCGGCGCGGACGCGGCCGTGGACCGGGTCGCCCCGCTGCTGGAGGCGCTGGGCACGGTACGCCGCTGCGGCGACTCCGGCCGCGGTGCCGCGCTGAAGCTGGTGCTCAACACCGCCCTGGTCACCGCGGTCACGGCGGTCGCCGACGCGCTCGCCGTCGCGGACGCCGTGGGCGTGGACCGGCGTACGGCGATCGACGCGCTCGGCACCGGGCCGCTCGGCGGCGCGGTCACCCGGGCGACTGCCACGGACGCCGCGTTCGCCGTGGCCCTGGCCGCCAAGGACGCCCGCCTCGCGCTCGACGTGCTGGGCGACGTGCCGGCGCCCGTGCTGCGCGCCGCCGCCTCGGCCCTGGCGGCGGCGCCCCGCCCACACGACGACATCGCCCGCCTCACCGACGCCGCGCCTGAGGAGCAGAGATGAACCTGACCCTGGACAACCCGACGACCGTCGCCGCGCCGTTCGGCGACCGGTTCGCGCACGTCGCCCGCCTCGACCTGCCCGGCGGCGCGCTGCTGATGCTCTCCGGCCAGGTCGGGGTGGACGACGCCGGCGCGGTGGTGGCACCCGGTGACGTGCGGGCACAGTCCGAGCGGATCTTCGAGTTGGTCGGTGGGCTGCTCGCCGCGCACGGCGCCACCTTCGCCGACGTGCTGCACATCCGGACGTTCATGACCGACCTCGGCGACCTGGCGGGCTACGCGGCCGTGCGCGACCGGTGTTTCCCGGACGCCAAGCCCGCCAGCACCACGGTCGAGGTGAGCCGCCTCTTCCTCGACGGCGCGGTGCTGGAGGTCGAGGTCACCGCCGCCGTGCGCACCGGGTGAGGGCGGCCGTCACCGCCGGTGCGGCCGGTTGCGGACGAACGCGAGCGCCAGCACGGCGGTGACGAGGAAGACGATGCCGGTGACCCGCAGCCCCGCCTGCACGCCGGAGGTCAGGGCCTCGGCGAGCGCCGACCGGACCGGACCGGGCAGCGGCTGGCCGCCGGTCGCGCCGGCGGCCGCCGCGGCCTGCACGGCGGTACGGGTCGGCTCGCCCACCTGGTGGGCGGCGAGCCGAGCGGGCAGGTCGGCCAGCATCGTGGTGGTGAGCAGCGTGCCCAACAGGGACGAGCCGAGCACCGAGCCGACCTGCCGGGCGGCGTTGACCGCACCCGAGGCCATGGCCGCCTGGGCGGGCGCGACGCTGGCCAGTGCCGCCGCGGTCGCCGGTGCCACGACCAGGCCGGCCGCGGCACCGAACAACGCGAGTAGCGGCCAGCGGTGACCGAACGCGGTGGTCGGCCCCTGGGCCGCCAGCCCGAAGCTGGCCACGGCACCGAGGACCAGACCGACGGTGAGGGGCGCCTTGAATCCGGTCAGGCGGATCATGCGACCGGCGGCGGAGGCGACCAGCACGTACGCGCCGAAGAGCACCGCCATCCGCCAGCCGGTGTCCAGCGGGCTGAGCGCCTGAGCGCGCTCGTGGAACAGGACGAGCAGGATCGCGACGCCGGTGAAGCCGAACAGCGACACCGCGGCGATGACCATGACGGCGCTGAAGGATGCGGACCGGAGCAGCCGTACGTCGAGCATCGGCGCACTGGAACGCAATTCGACCAGCACGAACCCGACCAGTGCGGCGGCCGAGACGACCCAGGTCGTGGCCACCAACGGGCTGGCGTAGCCGTCCCGGCCGCCCCGGATCAGGGCGTAGACGGCGGCGGCGATGGCGAGGGTGCCGAGCAGCAGGCCGGGTACGTCGAGTCGGCCCGCGCTGGGCCGGATCTCGGCAACCCCGATCGCGGCGACGACGAGGGTGACCACGCCCAGAACGATCGTCGAGACATAGACGCTGTGCCACGAATAGTGCCGCAGCAAGGCTCCGGCGATGAGCGGGCCGACCGCCAGGCCGACACCGGACGCGGCCGACCACGCGGTGATGACCTCGGTACGTCGGTGCGGATCGGTGAAGGTCGCGCCGAGGATCGCCAGACTGTTGGGCAGGATCAGGGCCCCGCCGAGACCGGCGAGCAACTGCCCGACGATCACCCAGGCAACGCTGGGCGCCCCGGCCACGACCGCCCCTCCGACGATCATGGCGACCACGCCGGCACCGAACATCCGCTTGGGCCCGTACCGGTTGCCCAGCGTGGCGGCGGACAGCACCAGGCTCGCCACCGCCAGGGTGTAGGCGCTGGGGATCCAGATCAGGGTGGTCGGGTCGACGCGCAGGTCCCGCTGGATGGTGGTCAGCGCGGAGACGGTCGCGGTGATCTGCAGGAACGTGATCATCGCGCCCAGGCACATGGCGACCAGGGTCACCGCGCGGGAGCCGCGGGCGGATGAGCGCACGACCGGCCCCGGCGCGCTTGCACGCTGTGGCCGTACTGGCCCGTTCGGGGCCGTGGCGAGCTGGTCTTTCACGAGGCTTCCTCGGAGTCGATCCACGCGGACGCCGACGCGGCGAGCGTCGGCGACGTGCGGAGAGGCGGCTGACATCGGAGGCTGACTTATCCATAACGAAGTCAGGCTGCCGCCCAGTGAAGCACCTAGCTAGCGTCTGCGCAAGTCAGGTCGTACGCTGGGGGCATGGAGGACCTACGGGAGGACCGCGACTCCTGGTCGTCGGCGAACTGCTCGATCGCCCGGGCCATGGACATCGTGGGCAGCAGGTCGACCGTGCTCGTCCTACGCGAGGCCCTGCTCGGTACGCGCCGTTTCGACGATTTCGTGCGCCGAGTCGGAGTCGGTGAGCCCGCCATGGCGGCCCGCCTCAAGGAGATGGTCGCCGCCGACCTGCTCGAACGGATCCCCTACCGGGAGCCGGGGCAGCGCACCCGCCACGAGTACCAGCTCACCCGCAAGGGCCGGGACCTGATGCCCGTCCTCACCGCACTCCGCAACTGGGGCGACACCTGGGCCGCCGACGACACCGGCCCCTCCGTGATCGCCGAGCACCGCGACTGCGGCCAGCCGATCCGGGCAGTGCTCCGCTGCGCGGCCGGCCACGACGTCGACAGCGGCGACATCGACATCACCGCCGGCCCGGGCCTGATCCGACGCGTGTGACACGCGACGGCGTGGCCGCTCCCCGTTCGGGAGAGCGGCCACGGTCGCATGAGCGGGTCAGCTGACCGGCAGCTCACTCAGCCAGGCCTGCCAGGCTCGCTCGGTCGCGGCCGGGTCCTCGTCGGCGGCGAAGATGTGGTGCCCGAGCATCAGGGCGTCACCCCGGTCACTGCCGGAGTGGACGAACCGGTAGAGCGCGTCGTCGGTGCGTACGCCGAAGTAGGCGGGCAGGGCGACCAGGTCGACGATGCCCTCGATCGGCGGCAGACCGTCGACGGTGATCCGGGCCGGCTGCCCCTCGGCGACCGGGCCGGTGATGCCGAAGGCAGCGGTCACCGCCGCCCAGACCTGCTCCGGCGCACCGGCACCGGGGCGGAACACCGTGACCGGGATGGCACTCCGGCCGGGGAAGTGGGCAAGGTACGCGGCCAGCGTCTCGATGTACATGTTCCAGCCGACCTGCATCGCCTCGTACTCGGTCTCCCAGTTGTCGCCGAGGACGCCGCTCTGCACCAGCCGCAGCACGGTGCCGCCCTGCGCGCGCCCCTCGATGAGGTATTCGAAGGCCAGGAAGGTACCATCCGGCCCGGGCTGGGTGCCGTAGCTGAACCGCTTCCCCGGCTCCCACCCGGTGACCGTGGCCTCCTCGGTGTGCCCGGCGATGGTCATCCGGGTACGACCACCCTCGCCCGGCTCGACCTCGTTACGGCCCATGAACCAGGAGTCGATTCCCGGCCCGGTGGCGATCGCCTCCCACACCTGCTCGGGGGTGGCGGCGAGCTCGATGTCCTTGTGCAGCTCGAATTGGTGTCCCATGTCTGGTGGTGCCCTTCGGTCGGTGAGGTGTCGGTCTCGTCAGGTCAGCGGGTACGCGCGTCAGTGGGTACCCGCGTCAGCGGGTACGCGCGTCAGTGGGTACCCGCGTCAGCGGGTACGCGCGTCAGCGCGGTGACGCAGCATCGGCAGCAGCGCCGCGGCCACGGTGAGGTGCAGCACGCAGAGCATGATTCGGGTGCCCGTGGTGGCCTGCTCGATGAAGATCGGGACAAAGGAGGCCAGCAGCACGGTGCCGGCCAGCACGCTCCAGATCACCCGCGCGTGCCGGGTGGTCCGCTCGAGCAACGCCAGAGCCCCCCAGCCGAGCAGCGCGAAGACCAGGCTGAAGACGGCGATCTCCGGCAGGATCAGCGGGTGCGACTGGGCCGCGCCCGGATCGGTGAGGGTGAAGTCCGTGCCGGCTGCCCGGGCGGCCAGGTAGAGCACGCTGTTCGCGACCACCGCGGCACCCACGCCAAGGGCGCGCTGCCGACGGCGCAGGGTCGCGGTGCTCCGGGCCTGGGCCGTCGAGTGGATCGGGGCGGTGGCCGTGCTTGTCATGGCGGTCATCTCAGGACTCCTTCGCTGCGGTGTCGGTGCTGGGGTTGACGCTCGGGTTGACGCTGGGGTGCAGGGCGAGCACCACCCGGTGCTCACGGCCGCCGGGGGCCTGGTCGTCGTGGTAGCGGCCGACGAGCTTGGCGACCGTTGCCGCCAACTCCTCGGCGAACGCGGCCCGGTCGCTCGCGGAAGCGAACCGGACGGTGGCGTCGACGGCGAAGGTCGCCACCGGCTTGCGGGCCCGCTCGGCACCGGTGATCAGCGCGCCGACGTCCTGCACCAGCCGGGCGGCGAGCGCGAGCAGCCACCGCGCCGAGAGCCGGTCGGGCGACTGGGACGGGTTGGGCCGCACGGCCGCGAGAGCCACCGGCGAGATCACGTACGACGCTGCGGTGGCCCGCATGACGCGCTCGGTGACGTTGCCCTTGCGGCGCTCCTCGACCAGCTCGATCAGGCCGTGCTGCTCAAGCGCCCGCAGGTGATAGTTGATCTTTTGGCGGGGCAGGCCGACCCGGGCGGCGAGCATCGTCGCCGAGGCCGGCTCGGCGAGCGCGGCGAGCAGGCGGGCCCGCGTCGGGTCCAGCGACGCCTCGGCCGCCGCCGGATCCTCGATCACTGCGATGTCGAACATGCCCCCACTTTGTCACCGACAACTTTTCTTGTCAAGACAACTCATGTTGTCGGCAGCAACTTCCCGGAAGTTGCTGCCTCCGACCCGCCGCAAGCAGCACTTTCCCGGAAATTGTCCGGATCTTGGCGGCCGAGACCCGGCCATGCTCAAGCTCGACCGCGACCCAGCGGCGGTCGGGCTGGGCCGATACCCGGTGCGATCGCGCCCGACCGAGGCCCGGCGCGATCGTGATCGGCCGAAGCCCGTCGTGATCGCGCTCGGCCGAAGCCCGGCGCGATCGTGATCGGCCGAGGCCCGGCGCGATCGTGATCGGCCGAGACCCGTCGTGATCGCGCTCGGCCGACACCCGGCGCGATCGCGCCCGACCGAGGCCCGGCGCGATCGTGATCGGCCGAGACCCCGTCGTGATCGCGCTCGATCCAGGATCTAGTGGCGTCAACGCCACGGCGATGCCACTGGATCCTGGATCGAGTACGGATCACGCCGACGAACCCGAGCACCACGTCTCGGATCGGGTTCGCAAGCCGCCGTCGGGCACCCTCGGCGTGCGGAGATGGTCCGGACAGGGCGGCGGGCGACGCGATGACCGGAATGCCCGTCCGCCGCGCACAAGTTGGCGAAACCTCGGACCGGCGGCCTTGCCCGGACGATCCGCGCAGGAGCGGGCGGAGCCTCGGACCGCCAGGCCCCCCGGACGATCCATGCAGAGGTTCGCCGGCCGGACGGGTGCTCGGACGATCCGCACTGAACCGACGATCACCGGTCGCCGGGTCGCCCGGTCGCCCGGTCGCCGAGTCGCCGGGTGGCCGAGTCGCCGAGTCGCCGAGTCACCGAGTCACCGAGTCACCGGTCGCCGAGAGCGTGGGGCGGGCCCGAACGCGGGCCAAAATGACGCGCAAAGTACCCGTTGCGTTACGAGCTTGTTTCCAAGATTACGTACAGGTTACGAGTTCTTCTGCTTGATCGATGTCGATCCTACGTTTCGGCCACCGTCATCAGCCGTGGCGGCCGGCACCGAACGTGGAGGCAACGACGTGCCACAACCGAACGCACATCGGCCCGGACGGACCAGACGCGGGGTCAGCATGCTGGCCACCCTCGCGCTGGCCGCAGCCGGCCTGACGAGCCTGCCGGGCAGCGCCGCAGCCGCCCCGGCCAGCAGCGGACCGACCGCCCGCTACCTGGTCCAGCTCGACGAGGAGCCGCTGGCCACCTACACCGGCGGCGTCCCCGGCATCGCGGCGACCAAGCCGACCCCCGGGGGGAAGCTGAACCGGGCCTCCGGCAGCGCCAACGCCTACCGGGAGCACCTGCGCCAGAAGCGCACGTCGGTGCTCGACGCTGTCGGCGTGCCGGCCGACCGTACCCGGGTCACCCTGGAGACCGCGTTCAACGGCTTCGCCGCCGATCTGACCGGCCCGCAGGCGGCCCGGCTACGCGCCACGAAGGGCGTACGGGCGGTGTACGAGAACCGCACGGTGCACGCCACCACCTCGCACACTCCGGACTACCTGGGCCTGACCGGCAAGGGTGGAGTGTGGAAGCAGGAGTTCGGCGGAGACTCGCACGCCGGCGAGGGCATCATCGTCGGGGTCATCGACAGTGGCTACTGGCCGGAGAGCGCGAGCTTCGCCCCGCTGCCCACTCCGCGTCCGGACCAGGCGATCATCGACGCCAAGTGGAAGGGCACCTGCGACGCCGGCACCGAGGCGCCGGTCACCTGCAACAACAAGGTGATCGGTGCGCGCTGGTACAACGACAGCGGAATCGCCGACGCCTTCCCGGACGACTACCTCTCGCCGCGTGACCGCAACGGTCACGGCACCCACACGGCCAGCACCGCCGCCGGTAACCACGGCGTTCCGGCGCAGCAGGCCGGCAAGGACCTCGGCAAGATCTCCGGCATGGCGCCGGCCGCCCGGCTGTCGATCTACAAGGCGCTGTACGACAACGGCGCCGGCTCCGCGAGCGGCAGCGAGATCGACATCGTGCACGCCATCGACGACGCGGTCGCCGATGGTGTCGACGTGATCAACTACTCGATCGGTGACGACAGCGAGTACTTCGGCGCGATCGACGCGACGTTCTTCAACGCCGCTGCCGCCGGGGTCTTCGTGTCCGCAGCCGCCGGCAACTCCGGCCCGTACGCCAACACCGTCGACAACTCCACCCCGTGGGTGACCACGGTGGCCGCGAGCACCACCGACCAGGAGAACAGCCGGAAGCTGACCCTCGGCAACGGCACCACCATCACCGGTGCGGGCATGGGTGACACCGGCGTCGGGTCGACGCGGCTGGTCTTCGCGAAGGACAGCGCGCTCGACCCGAACGACACGTACGGCGCCAACCTCTGCGCCGACGACACCCTGGACCCAGCCAAGGTCAAGGGCGCGATCGTGCTCTGCCTGCGGGGCGAGATCCCGCGTACCGACAAGAGCATCGAGGTGGCCCGGGCCGGCGGAGTCGGCATGGTGCTGTTCAACGACTCGCTGAACTCGCTCAACGCCGACGTGCAGACCGTCCCGACCGTGCACATCAACGAGGTCGACCTGGCCACGGTCACCGCGTACGTCGCGGCCGGCAACGCCACGGCGAGCATCTCGCCGAGCAAGCTGGAGATCGTCGACGCCCCCTCGGTCGCCGCGTTCTCCTCGGCCGGCCCGTCGAACCTCAACGCCGGTGAGCTGCTCAAGCCGGACATCAGCGCGCCCGGGCAGGACATCGTCGCCGCGTTCTCCCCGTCGCAGGGTGGCAACGACTTCGCCCTGGAGTCGGGTACGTCGATGGCGGCGCCACACATCGCCGGCCTCGCCGCCCTGCTGCTGGCCAAGCACCCCGACTGGTCGCCGGCGGCGGTCCGCTCGGCGCTGATGACCAGCGCGCAGGACACCACCGGCAAGGGCAAGCCGATCAAGATCGGCACGTACGACGCCACCCCGCTGAACTACGGAGCCGGGCAGGTCAAGCCGGGCAGCGCCTTCGACCCGGGCCTGGTCTACGACTCCAACGGGCAGGACTGGCTGCGCTATCTGTGCGGGGTCTCCGCCGACCGCGGCAGCGACTTCGGGCTCGGCGAGTTGGAGGGCTGCGACACGATCGGCGCCATCGACACCGCCCAGCTGAACTACCCGTCGATCGCGCTGGGCCGGATGGTCGGCAAGCAGAAGGTCACCCGGACCGTCACCAACGTCAGCGGCAGGACCAGCACCTACACCTCGTCGGTGCAGGCACCGAAGGGCTACAAGGTCAAGGTCACCCCGGCCAAGCTGACGGTTCGTGCCGGCCAGAGCGCCCGCTTCACGGTGGAGGTCACCAACACCGGCGCCGCGTTCGACACCTGGGCCGACGGCGCGTTGACCTGGCGCGACCAGTTCCACCACCAGGTGCGTACCCCGCTTGTCGTGCACAACTCCGGGCTGGTCGCGCCGGACGCCATCACCGGCACGGGCACCTTCGGCAGCGTCCGGATCGCCGCCGAGGTCGGCTACCAGGGTCAGCTGATCTCGCAGCTCTCCGGTCTGACCGCCGGCACCGCCAGCACGGTCACCCTGCACGGCGACGGCCCCTCCTGGGACTGGAGCTCGTCGAACAACCTGCCGGTGCCACTGCCGACGTCGATCAGCAAGACCACGCTGCACGTACCGGCCGGCACCCGTAGCCCGCAGATCCATGTGACGTCGGAGCGGCCCACCTGCTCGCACATCGACTGGGAGGACGAGGAGGGGGTGATGGAGTGCACGGAGTTCAGCCTCGACGTGTACGACACCACCGGTAAGTTCGTCACCGCGACGGCCAGCACCCGGATCGGCGCCAAGGTGACGCTGCCGGACGGCCCCGGCGACTACATCGTCGTCGTCGAGCAGGAGTTCACCGAGAACCTGCCAAAGGGGCACGAGGACAACGCGTACACCGTCACCACCTACCTGCCGGGCGCGCCGGGCACCTCCGTTGGCCGGACCGTCATCGACCCGAAGCAGCGCAGCGTACAGGCGGGCGCGACGGCGAATCTGACGCTGCGCTGGTTCGGGCTGGCCCCCGGACAGCGCTACGTCGGTGTGCTGGAGTTCCGCAACGGCAACGGTTCGCTCAAGACCGTGCCGGTCACCGTCCAGTCCTGACGGTGACACCAGGTCGACGGACCGGTGTGTGACTCAGGTCACCATCGGTCCGCCGGCCGGCCGTCCGTCGACGCAGGGGTGATCTGCTCGCCCCACGGTGATCGACGGCAGCGGGAACACGACGCGGGGCGGCGGGGGTTCATCTCCCGCCCGCCCCGCGCGCCTGCGCGGACCCGTCCAGTTCGTCGGACGTACGACGGAGCTTGCCCAGCTGCGCCGACTCACCGCGGCTCCTCCGTGCCTGGTCCTGCTGGAGGGTGAGCCCGGCATCGGCAAGAGCCGACTGGTGGCCGAACTGCTCGCCGAACTGCCCGGACGCCACCTCGTCGGCGAGTGCGACGACGTACCGGAACCGTTCCCGCTGGGCGTGCTGCTGGACGCCATCCGGGCGGGCGGCGACCGGCTCGGTCCACTCAGTCCGGTGGCCGGCGCCCTGGCACCACTGCTGCCCGAGCTCGCCGCCGCGCTGCCCGCCGTACCGCCGCCGCTGGCCGATCCAGCGGCCGAACGGCACCGGCTGCTCCGAGCGGTCGCCGCGGTCCTGACCGCGTTGAGCCCCGCCACGCTGCTGCTCGAGGACCTGCACTGGGCCGATCCGGCGACCTGCGAATTCGTCGGCTACCTGAGCACCCATCCGGTGGACGGACTCGCCGTGGTGCTGACCGCACGCGCACCGACGCCGGGCGGCAGTACGCCGATCCACGAGACGCTGGCGCGTACCCCGCCGGGGGCGATCGCCCGCGTACCGCTCGGCCCGCTCGACGCCGATGACGTACGCCGACTTGCCGCCCGGACGCTGCGACTGGACGAGCCGCCGCCACGGCTCACCGCCACCCTGCTGGAGCGCACCGCCGGCATCCCGTTCGTGGTCGAGGAGGTGCTGCGCACCCTCGCCGAACGGGGCGGCGACCCACTGGCCGACGACAGTGTCCCCTTCGTACTGCGGGACGTGCTGCTCTGGCGACTGCGCCCGCTCGACGAGGCCACCCGGGAGGTGCTCGGTGCGGCCGCCGTCCTGGGTCTGGCGCCGGACCAGCGCGTCCTCGCCGCCGTGCTCGGCACCGACCGGGCGACGGTGAGCACGGCGTTGGCCGCAGCCCACCGGGCGGGGCTGCTGCACGACGCCGACGACGGGCTGCGGTTCCGCCACGACCTGGCCCGACAGGTGGTGTACGACCTGGTGCCCCGGGAGACCCGAGAGTGGCTGCACCTGCGTGTCGCCCGGGTGTTGGAGCAGGAGTTGCCCCGCCCGGTGGCCCAGTTGGCGCACCACTACCGGCTGGCCGGCAGCGGCGCGGACTTCGTCCGCAACGCCGAGGCGGCCGCCGACCTGGCCACCGAGCGCGGCGACGACGCGACCGCCGCCAGCTTCCTGCTCCAGACCATGGACGTCGCCGAACTGCCCCGACCGGTCCGGGCACGGCTGGCCGGCAAACTCGGCCGGTCGGCCATCGACGGGCTCAGCCAGGCGGCGGCGATCCCCGTGCTGGAGCGGTTGTTGGCCGACCGGCGACTGCCCCCGGGAGCCCGGGGCGAACTGGGCCTGGTGCTCGGACGGATGCTGCGCCAGCAGGGCGAGGCACTGCGCGGGTACGCCGAGATCGAGCGTGCCGTGCAGTACCTGCGTGCGCCGCGTCGCCGGGCCCCGGCCCTCGCGGTGCTGGCGGCCCCGGACACGGTGGTCGGCCGGCACGTCGACGACCACCTGGCCCGGTGCGCCGAGGCGGAGGCCGCCGCGGCGGCCAGCGGCGACCCGGCGGCGCATCTCGCTGTCCGCATCGCCCGCGCCTCGCTGCTGCTGGAGCTGGGCGACCCGGCGGCCTGGGCGATCATCGCGGAGCTGCGTGCCTCCGCCGAGTTGGCCGACCGGCCCCGCGAGCATGCCCGCGCCTGCCTAAACTGGGCGCAGGGTGCGCTGCACGCAGGGCACCTGGACCAGGCCGCGGCGCTCCTCGATGCCGGCCGGGAACTGGTCGACGAGTCCGGCTACGAGCGGCTGGCCCCGCTGGTGGAGGCGACCGCGTTGTCGTTGGACCGGGCCGCCGGACGGTTGGACGGGCTGACCGGGCGGCTCACCCGGCTGGTGGCCGACGCCGGGCGGATGCCGGTCACCCTGCTCGACGCGCGCTCCGAGCTGGCCACGGTGCTGGCCCGCACCGCCTCCGACGACCAGGTGGAGACGGCGGAACGGGCACTGCGCGAGGTGGTGGCCGACGCCCGACGGGTCGGCGCGATCTGGCCGCTGGTGCAGGCGCTCTCGGCCCTGGCCCGGCTGACCCTGGCCGGGCAGCCGGACGAGGCCGTCCGGCACGCGACCGACGCGCTGACGCTGGTACGCGGCAAGGGCATCCTGGCGTGGGCCGCCGAGGCGGTCCTGGTGCTGGCCGAGGCCGCCGGGGCGGCGGGCGATCCGGCGCGGGCCGCGGCCGCGGTGGCCGAACTGGCGGCCGGTATCGAGGGCCGGGACGCGCCGCTAGCGCTGGCCGTCCTGCGCCGGTGCCGGGAACTCGTTCCGGCCTGAGCTGAGGTGGGTGGCGGGCCGCCGATGCGGCGGCCCGCCACCGGTGGATCACAGGACGATCTGGTGCACCCGATCGTCCACGCCGCGTACCGCCAGCCAGGCGCTGCCGTTGGCGCCGGCGGCGGCCCCCGGTGCGCCTCGGAACGCGTCGGTGGCGAACTCGCCACGGCGGAACCAACCGCCCCACGCGCCATCGGTGAAGTTGCGCTGCCAGAGCCGGTTGTCGGCGGCCAGCGCGAACAGGTAGACCCGCCCGGAGGTGGCCAGCAGGGTCGGGCTGCCGCTGGTGGTGCCGCCCAGGCTGGTCCAGGCCGACCAGGTGGTGCCGGTACGGCTGCGCCACCACACCTCGTCGGTCCGGCTGCGGACCGCCACGTGCAGCACCCCGGCGTCGTCGACGACCGCGCTCGGCCGACCGTAGATCGGCCGGTCCTCGGGTGCGCCGATCCCGGTCCAGCCGGTGTTCGGGGTGCGTGACCAGAGCTTGCCGTCGGCACCGCGCACGACGAGCGTCCATTGGGTCGGGCTGGTCCAGGCCACCGTGGGCCCGTCGGTCAGCGTGCCGCCGAGGCTGCGCCACGGTCGCCACGACCCGCCGATGTAGCTGCGCTGCCAGGCCGCGTTGTCGGTGCCCCGGACGAAGACGTCGAGCCGACCGTCCGGCGAGGCGTACGCCGCCGGTTGCCCGAGGATCTTGCCGCCGACCGGGCCGCCGAGCGAGGTCCAGCCGGTCCCCCACGTCGTACCGGTGCGGGTGTTCACCGCCAGTGCGCCCTGCGCGGTACGGACGAAGGCCGCGGCGTGGGTGTCGTCCACCCGGACCAGCGCCGGGCTGGCGCTGGCGGTGCCGCCGAGGCTGTCGCCGGCCACCTGGTCGGTGCCGGTCAGACCGAGCATGGCCACCCCGTGCGCCGCGACCTGGACGGTGTACGAGCCGGTGAACGGCTGGACGCCAGCGGTGCCCGGCTGCGCGTCGACGGTGCTACGGGACCACAGATCGCGGACCGCGACCGAGCCGCCGAGCGCGACGTCGGCGAAGTTGACGGTGATCTCCTGGGCGGTGTCGTGCCGGTTGAGCAGCGCGACGGCCCGCCGACCGGAGCCGGTGAGCACCTTGCTCCAGACCTGCGCGTCGACGCCGGTGTCGGCGACCTTGATGCCCTGCCG
This sequence comes from Micromonospora vulcania, assembly GCF_042658605.1. Lineage (NCBI taxonomy): Bacteria > Bacillati > Actinomycetota > Actinomycetes > Micromonosporales > Micromonosporaceae > Micromonospora > Micromonospora vulcania. Next base: position 432,075 of record NZ_JBHSQS010000005.1, read on the forward strand.
GACCAGCGGGTCCTGGTCCACCGCGATGATCTCCGGGTTGGTCAGCGCCGAGACCATCTCGCTCGGCAGGCCGCGCGGGTCGGAGCCGATCACCAGCGGCGCGGCCATGATGGCCCACATGCCGAGCTGCGTCTTGGACTCCTCCAGGCTCAGCTCGTACCCGCCGTCGGCCAGCGGGCGCATCGGCAGCAGGTAGTCCGGGTCGTTGTAGTGCCCCGGCCCGGTGGCCGCCGGGTGGTACGCGTTGACGTCCATGTTGCGCAGCACCCACGGGAACGCCCACTGCGGCGTCGGGTCGGTGAGCCCGACGTCGGTGTAGGTCCGCCACGAGTCGGCGACCGTGGGCGCGTAGGTGTAGCTCCAGGTGGAGAGCTGCTCCGGGGTGTACGGACCACCGCCCCAGTCGGAGCTGACCGGGTTGCAGATGTTGAGCAGCATCGGCCGCGGCGACCGGCGTACCGCGTCGGCCAGCTCGCGGAAGGTGGTCTCCGGGTCCAGGCCGGCGGCCCGGCCGCAGAGCCAGTCGGCCTTGAGCGCGTCGAAGCCCCAGCTGGCGAACAGGGCGATGTCGGCCTGGTAGTGGCCGTTGCTGCCCAGTCCGCACTGCCCCGGCAGGTACGGTCCGGCGTCGGTGTAGATGCCGGCCTTCAGTCCCTTGCTGTGGATGTACGCGGCCAGCGCGGTCATCCCGCCGGGGAACCGGGCCGGGTCGGCGACGAGCCGGCCGGCCTCGTCACGCGGGGTGGGCGCGGCCCAGTTCCCGTCGATCCAGACGTACGTGTAGCCGGCGTCTCGGAGGCCGCTGCTCACCAGGTAGTCGGTGACCGACCTGACCTCGGCCTCGGTGGGATCGCCACCGAGGCCGAAGTAGGTATTCCAGCCCTGATAGGGCGTCGGGGCGAGCCCGCTGTTGAAGTATGTCGGGGCCCCCTGGTCCTCCGCCCCGGTGGCGGCCGGGGCGTGACCGGGGCCACCGTGACCATGACCGGGGCCACCGTGGCCGACGGCCGGCGGCGGGCCGGCGTGCGGTGGACCGGCCTGGGCCGGCAGCGGGTTGACCAGGCCCAGGCCGAGCACGGCCAAAGCGACGGTCAGCGGACGGTTCAGGCGCATGGGGGGTACTCCTGTCCCTCGATGGTGGGGTGCGGTGGTGCTCCCGGCCTCAGTCGCGGTGCAGCACGATGAGGTCGGCGTCATGGGTCGGGCTCCACTGCACCGGCAGGCCGACCGCGCTCAGGTGGCTGCCGGAGTAGTGCTGGTCGCCGTGCCGGTAACGGGCGGCCGGGTCGAGCCCCCGCAGCGGCAGCCGGACCGGACGGGCCGGCAGCGAGCCGGCGCCGTCCAGCCGGCCGGTGTGCCAGGCCAGCACGACCACCCGACGCTCGTCCGGCGCGACGTACTGCACCGCGCAGCGAGCCTGGTCGGGGCCGCCGATGAGGTACGCCTCGCCGTGCGTGACGACGTCCCGGATCTCCTTGTAGCGGGCGATCCAGCCGGCGGCCTCGGACCGTTGGGCCGGAGTCCAGGCCCGGATGTCCGCGCCGATGCCGAGCACACCGGCCATCGCGAGCACGAACCGGAACGCCAGCGTCCGAGGGCGCTGGTCGAACAGGCCGGGCGCGTCGGTGACCCAGGAGCTGAGCAGGTGCGGGGCATTGGCGTGCAGGAAGCCGTGCTGGATAGCCAGTCGGTCCAGTGGGCCGGTGTTGTCGCTCGGCCAGAAGACGTCGGCCCGGGCGGCCATCGCCAGGTCGGTACGCGCACCTCCGCCGGCGCACGCCTCGATCAGCACGCCGGGGTGGTCCCGGCGCAGCCGCTCGTAGATCCGGTGCAGGTTGGCCACGTGGGCGCCGTCCAGATCCAGCGGCGCGACCCCGCCCGGCCGTCCCGGCTCGGTACGCGGACGGTTGAAGTCCCACTTCAGGTAGTCGATGTCGTACCGCCGGAGCAGCCCGTCCACGGTGGAGTGCACGAAGTCGGCGACCTCGGGCCGGCCCAGGTCGAGCAGGTACTGGTTACGCACCGGGGTGAGCGGGCGGCCATCGACGGCGTACACCCAGTCCGGATGCTCGGCGTAGAGCCGGGAGCGTGGGTTGACGCACTCCGGTTCGACCCAGAGCCCGAAGTTCAGCCCGAGCCCGCGGACCTCGGCGATGAACGCGTCGAACCCGGCCGGGAACTTGGCCGGATCGGGCGTCCAGTCACCCAGCCCGGCGGTGTCGTCGCCGCGGCCGACGAACCAGCCGTCGTCGACCACGAACGTTTCCACGCCCAGGTCCGCCGCGATCTTGGCGAGCGCCAACTGGCTCTCCGCCTCGACCGCGAAGTAGGTGGCCTCCCAGGAGTTGTAGAGCACCGGGCGAGGGGTGAGCCGCGTACCGGCGAGCAGGCGCTGATGGGTGTGCCAGACGCGGGCCAGACCGTCCAGCCCGTCCGGGCTGTAGGCACCGGTGACCACCGGCAGGGTCAGCCGGTCGCCGGGAGCCAACTCCAACGGGCCGTCGACCAGCTGACGACCCACGCGGAGCCGGGTCAGCCCGCCGGTGTCCCGTTCGGCGCTGATCTCCCACGAGCCGGTCCAGGCCAGCGCCACTCCCCAGGTCGGGCCGGCCGGCTCGGCGGTGTCCCGTACGGCCAACCAGGGCACGTGCAGGTGCCCGGGTACGCCCTGGGTGCTGCCGATGCTGAAGGTGCCGTGACCCAGCTCGACGTGAGAGAGCTGGAACTCCTGCGCCCACTGCCCCCACTGGTGGCTGAGCAGCGCGCCGTGCGGCGTCGGTACGCAGAACCCGGCCGACCCGGCCCGGACCACCCGCAGCGGGCCGGTGCCGGCGTTGGTCAGCTCGACCCACCGCTGCACCACGTCGGTCCCGACCGGCACCCGGTAGTGCACGGTGGCGCGCAGCCCGGTGACCGGGTCGGCGAAGCCGACGGCCAGTTCCCGCTGGTCGGCGTCGGCCAGCACGTCGGTGTGACCGAAACCCACCCGGCGCTGCCCGGCGGGGGTCTCCACCACCAGATCGGCGCCGGTGAACGGCCGGTCCGCGTCGGTGGCGTACTCGATCGGGGCGGCGTCACCGGTGGTGAGGAACGGCACCGGGCCGTCGTACGCGACCGGGGACGGCCCGTCGGAGACACCGTGCGGGCCCCACGCGACCAGCTCCAGCCAGCGCCCGTGCGCCGGGACGGTGACGGTGTACTCGGTGTGCGTGCCGCGCAACGTCCAGCGCTGCCCGGCCGTCGTCGGGGCGCTCACTTGACCGCTCCGAGCGCCAGGCCGGAGACGAAGTGCCGTTGGAAGCGCAGGAAGACGGCCACCGTGGGAACGGCCGCGATGACCGTACCGGCGGCGATGACGTTCCAGGACGAGACGAACTGCCCCTGGAGCCCGAGCAGCGCCGGGGTGACCGGCATGTGGTCGTCGGTACGCAGCACGGTGATCGCCCAGAGCAGGTCGTTGAAGATCCAGGTGAAGGAGAGCGCGCCGAGAGCGGCGAGCGCGGGTCGGGTCAGCGGCAGCATCACCCGGGTGAAGATCTGCGCCGGGCCGGCACCGTCGATCGTGGCCGCCTCCTGGATCTCGCCCGGCAGGTCCCGCATGAAGCCGTGCAGGACGAAGGTGTAGAAGCCGAGCCCGAAGCCGACCTGCACCGCGATCAACGCCCAGAGCGTGTCGTACAGGCCGGTCAGCTCGCTGAACTTGGCCACCGGGATCAGCAGGATCTGCGGTGGCAGCAGGTTGCCGGCGAGCATCAGCAGCAGGATGGTGCGCCGGCCGGGGATCCGGTAGCGGCTCAGTGCGAACGCGGCGACCGCGGCCAGCGCCAGGCTCAGCGCCACCGACGGGATGGTGACCAGCAGGCTGTTGACCAGGGCCCGTAGCTCGCCGCCGTCGGTCCACGCCTGCCGGTAGGTGTCCAGGGTGAACGACCGGGGCAGGCTGCCGACGCCGTGCGCGGCGATGTCGTCGAACGACCGGGTGGACATCACCACGACCCAGAGCACCGGTGCCAGCCAGAGCAGCGAGAGCAGGATCATGCCGGTGTGGAAGCCCCCGGTGCGGAGCTTGTTCATCACGCTTCCTCCCGGAACGCGCGCACGAGGTAGCCGAGGATGACCGCCAGCGCGAGCAGGAAGATCACCACTGCGATCGCGGAGGCGTAGCCCAGCCGCAGACTCTGGAACGCGGTCGAGTACATGTAGGTGCTGAGCAGCTCCGACGAGTGGTACGGCCCGCCCTTGGTGAGCGACCAGACGATGTCGAACGAGCGCAGCGAGTCGATCACGATGACCGAGAGCACCACCGCGTTGACCCCCCGGAGCTGCGGAATGGTCACGTGTCGCAGCCGCTGCCAGGAGTTGGCGCCGTCCATCCGGGCCGCCTCGTGCAGGGCTGGGTCGATCGCCTTGAGCCCGGCCAGGTACAGCACCATCACGTAGCCGATCTGCCGCCACAGCGCGGGCAGGATCACCGCGTACAGCGCGGTCTCCGGGTCGGCCAGCCAGGGCCGGATCAGCTGCTCCAGGCCGACGGCGCGCAGCAGCGTGTCGGCGACGCCGTCGGGCTGGTAGAAGACCCGCCAGACCAGCGCCGTCACCACCAGCGAGAAGACCACCGGGGTGAACAGCGCGGCCCGGTAGAAGCCGACCCCGCGCCGTTCCCGTTGCAGGACCAGCGCCATGCCGAAGCCGCCCAACACGGAGAGGCCGCCGAAGAGCACCAGCCAGATCACCGTGTTGAGCAGCGCGCCCCGGAAGGTGGCGTCACCGGCCAGCTCGACGTAGTTGTCGACGCCGACGAAGGCCGGCGGCGACATCCCGTCCCACTTGGTGAGGGAGAACCAGAAGCCCTGTAGCGCCGGCCAGAAGACCCAGACGCTCTCGACCGCGAACGGCACCAGGACGAACGCCACCAGCAGCGGCGACAGTCGGGCCGACCGTCGCCGCCGCCGGGTGGGGGTGACCGGAGTCGTGGAGATCGTTGCTGTCACGTCAGCCCTTGAAGACCTTCTCGGCGCTGGTCTGCCACTCCCGCAGGATCGCGTCGATCTGGTCCGGCTTGTCGATGAACTTGGTCAGCGCGGTGTCCGCGGTCGGCTGGAGCGCGTCGCTGGAGTCGCGGTTGAAGAACTGGGTCAGCTCCTTGGCCTCGTCCAGCATCGCCTTGCCCTTGACCACCAACGGTGAGTCGGATGCCTTGGCCCTGGGGTTGGCCGGCAGCACGATGCCGGAGCTGGCCTTGACGTACGCCTCCTGCGCCTCGACCGAGGCCAGGTAGCTGAGCAGGGCCTTGGTGCCGGTCGGGTTGGCGGTCTTCGCGCTGGCGAAGAAGCCGTCGGTCGGGGCCTCCTCGGCCAGCGGCACCGCCGGGTCGATGATCGGGAAGCGGAAGAAGTCCAGGTCGCCGAGGGCGTCCTTGGGTGCCGCGTCGGCGAAGAAGGTGCCGATCAGGAACATGCCGGTCTTGCCGGCCAGCAGCGCGGTGGTCGCCTCCTGGAACGGGTACGCCTTGCCCTTGGGGTCGAAGTAGGGCAGGGCCTCGCGCCAGCGGGTGAAGACCGCCTTGACCTTGGGGTCGTCGAAGCGCTGCTTGCCGGCGAGCAGCTCCCGGTGGAACTGGGCGCCGTTGATCCGGATGTTGAGGTAGTCGAACCAGGCCGAGGCCACCCACGGGGTGTCGCCGAGACCGATGCCGATCGGCGGGACGCCCTTGCTCTTCAGGGTCTCGCACAGCGCCAGGAACTCGGTCCAGGTCTTCGGCTCCTGCACGCCCCACTTGGCGAAGTTGGACTTGCGGTAGAAGAAGCCCCACCAGTAGTTGTTCATCGGCACGAAGATCTGCTTGCCGCTGGCGTCGGTGGAGAGGGTCCGCAGCGACTGGGGGTAGTCGCCCAGCGACTTCCAGACGTCGGAGACGTCCAGCAGCAGATTGCGTCCGGCGTAGTCGTTGGCGACCGAGCCCGCGTACCAGGTGTAGAGATCCGGCGGGTTGGCCGAGGTCAGGTAGGTCGGCAGCTGGGTCCGGAAGGTCTCCGAGGCGATCGTGTTGAGGCTCGCCGTGCCCTTGCCCTGCCCGTTGAAGTTCGAGATCAGCTTCTCCATCGCCGCCTTGGCCTGCGGCGAGGAGAGGTTGGACTGGATGGTGACCGCGCCGGAGCCCTTGCCCGTCGTCGGCCCGCTGGCGGAACTGGCGCACGCGCTGAGGAACGAGCTGGCGCCGACTGCGCCCAGGCCGGCGAGCCCGAGGTGGCCAAGGAATCGCCGGCGACCGGGGTCGAAGTCGCTCACGGAGGTGTCCTTCCTCTACGACACGTAGCGTCACGGCGCAATGTGTCGGCCATGTGAATGGTGTGACCAGAAGGTTGCATCGGCCCTCGCCGGCTGTCAAGATATCTTCGTAATTAATGATTAGATGAGACCAGGGCGAGGGTCAGATGGATCAGCCTGTGCGCCGACTTGAAGGCAAGAGCGCGCTGGTCACCGGCGCGATGGGCGGGATCGGTGCGGCCGTCGCGCGGCGGCTGGCCGCCGAGGGAGCAGCCGTCGCGCTGCTCGACGTGTCTGACCCGAGCCCCCTGGCCGAGGAGCTGAACGCGCAGGGCCACCGAGCACTGTCCGTAGTGGCGGACGTCAGCGAGGAGGACGACTGGGCCGCCGCCGTGACGGCGGTACGCAACAGTCTCGGCCCGGTGGACATCCTCGTCAGCAACGCGTACGCGGTGCAGGTCGCGCCGGCGCACGAGACCAGCCGGCAGTCCTGGGACCACCAGATCGGGGTCAACCTCACCGGCTCGTTCCTCGGCGTCCGGGCCTGCCTGGACGACCTTCGTGCCCGGGCCGGTGCCGTGGTGCTGGTGTCCTCGGTGCACGCGCTGGTTGGGCTGCCCGGCCGACCCGCGTACGCGGCGGCCAAGGGCGGTCTGGTCGCGCTCGGCCGCCAACTCGCGGTGGAATACGGCCCACAGGTACGGGTCAACACCGTGCTGCCCGGGCCGATCCTCACCGGCGCCTGGGCCGATGTCTCCGAAGAGGACCGTCAACGCAGCGTCGCGGAGACGGTGGCGAAGCGGTTCGGCACACCCGACGAGGTGGCGGCCACGGTGGCCTTCCTCGCCTCACCGGACGCCGCATTCGTCACCGGCGCGAGCCTGGTGGTGGACGGTGGCTGGACCGCGGTGAAAGCCTCGGCCTGAGAGATCGATCCCGACCAGCGAGAAGGCCAGGAGAGCATTGGCACAGTACGCACGCCGCGGCGTCCACGGGCAGACCGTCGAGGCCATCGCCCGTCGCATCCTCACCGGTGAGATCGCCGCCGGGGCGACCCTGAACATCGCCGCGTTGCAGGAGGAGTTCGACGTCAGCCTGACGGCGCTGCGCGAGGCGCTGAAGGTGCTCTCGGCCAAGGGCATCGTCGACGCCCGGCAGAAGCGCGGCACGTTCGTCCGCCCCCGGGCGGACTGGAACCTGCTCGACGGCGACGTGATCCGGTGGCAGTTCGCCGAGGGCGCCGACGAGCACCTCCTCGAAAAGCTGCACGAGGTACGCGCCATCATCGAGCCGGCCGCCGCGCGGCTGGCCGCCAGCCGGGCCACCGACGACGACGTGGCCGCCCTGGACCGGGCGCTGGCCGAGATGGCTGGGGCCAACGGCGACCCGGCGGCCGCCGTCGCCGCCGACCTCGCCTTCCACCGCGCCCTGCTCGCCGCCACCCACAACGAGCTGTTGGAGCGGATGGAGGTGGTGATGGAGACCGGGCTCGCCGAACGGGACCGGCTGGTGCACGGCGGCGCCGCGCACGACGACCCGGTACCCAGCCACCGCGCGGTGGTCGACGCGCTCCGGGCGCGGGACGAGACGGCGGCCGAGACCGCCATGCGTGAGTTGCTGGACAAGGCCGTCCGGGACGTCGAGAAGGCACGGGGACAGAGGGGCAGTCGGTGAAGATCGAGCGGATCGAGACCTTCCTGGTCGCGCCACGGTGGTTGTTCTGCCGGGTGGAGACCGACGACGGACTGGTCGGGTGGGGTGAACCGGTGGTGGAGGGGCGCGCCGAGGTGGTGCGCAGTGCCGTGGAGGTGCTCTCCGAGTATCTGATCGGTGCGGATCCACTGCGGATCGAGCAGCACTGGCAGGTGCTCACCAAGGGTGGCTTCTACCGTGGCGGCCCGGTGCTCTCCAGCGCGGTCGCCGGCCTCGACCAGGCACTCTGGGACATCGCCGGGCAGGCGTACGGTGCGCCGGTGCACGCGCTGCTCGGCGGCCCCGTACGCGATGAGGTCCGGATCTACTCCTGGATCGGCGGCGACGAGCCGGACGAGGTCGCCGACGCCGCCGCCGCGCAGGTCGCCGCCGGTCTCACCGGGGTCAAGATGAACGCCTGTGGGCGGCTCTCCCCCATCCCCACCTCCGCCGAGGTGGACGCCGTGATCGGTCGGGTCGCCGCCGCCCGCGAGGTGCTCGGCGCCGACCGGGACATCGCCCTGGACTTCCACGGTCGGGCCGGGCTGGCCGCGGTGCGCCGGATCCTGCCCGAGTTGGCCCCGCTGCGGCCGTTCTTCGTGGAGGAGCCGGTCCTGCCCGACCAGGCCCACCACCTGCGGGACATCGTCGCCGGCACACCGATCCCGGTGGCCACCGGCGAACGCCTCTACGGCCGCTCCGAGTTCCTCGGCCCGTTGCAGGCCGGGGTCGCCGTCGTCCAGCCGGACCTGTCGCACGCCGGCGGAATCTCCGAGGTCCGCCGGATCGCCGCGCTGGCCGAGACGTACGGCGCGCTGCTCGCCCCGCACTGCCCGCTCGGCCCGATCTCGCTGGCGGCCAGCCTCCAGGTGGCCTTCGCGACGCCGAACTTCCTGATCCAGGAGCAGAGCATCGGCATCCACTACCACGCCGGCTCCGAGTTGCTGGACTACGTGGTCGACCCGGAGCCGTTCCGGTTCGTGGACGGGCACATCGCCCGGTTCGACCGGCCGGGGCTGGGCATCACGGTGGACGAGGGCGCGGTCCGCAAGGCCGCCCGTACGCCGCACGCCTGGCGCAACCCGGTCTGGCAGCACCGCGACGGGTCGTTCGCCGAATGGTGACCGGGCCGGAGCCGGCGCCGCTGCGGGCGACGTACGACGCGGCGCACGGCGGCCGGTGGACCAGCCTGCACGGCGGCGGCCGGGAATGGCTCTGGCACGGCCCGGAGCCCGGCCGACACGAGGTACGCCCGGACGACGCCTTCGTCGACGCCGGCGGGCTGGAGGAGTGCCTGCCCACGGTGCGCGGCCGACCGGACCACGGCGAGGTCTGGTCCCGGCCGTGGCGGGTGGCCGGCACCGGCACCGGCGTCATCGAGCGCCCCGACTTCACGCTGACCAGGCGGATCAGCGACCAGGCCGGCGCGGTGGTGGCCGACTACCTGCTCGCCGCCGCACCCGGTCATCGCTTCGTCTGGGCGGCGCACGCCCTGCTCGACCTGTCCCCGGCGGCCCGGCTGGACGCGTCCGCCGGCACGCCGACCCGGCTGCATCCGGAGGCCGCCGTACTCCTGCCGCCGGGCAGCTGGCCCACCGACCAGCCCTGGCTGACCGGGCCATGGCCGGCCCCGGCCGGGCTGACGCTGGACACCTTCGGCCCGGACGACGGGACGGCACTCGGGGCGGTGCTGCTCGACTGTCCCCGGGTACGGGTGATCGACGGTGCCGACCGGTTGACCCTGGAGCTGGAGTGCGCCGACCAGCCCCGGAGCACCGCGCTCTGGCGCAACCTGGGCGGCTGGCCGACCGCCGCCCCCTACCGCAGCGTCGGTGTCGAGCCGATGCTCGGCGCCGCCTTCGACCTGGCCGACGCCGGCCCGGCCGACGCGGCAGTGGTCCCACCCGCCGGCGAGGTCGCCTGGCGGCTTATCATCTCCGCCCACCGCTTCCACTGAGGACGCCCGCGATGAACCTGCTCGACGAGCTGCGTACCCACCGACTGCTGGCCATCGTGCGCGGCCCCGACCCGGCCGCGGCGCTGACCGCGGTGCTCACCCTCGCCGAGAGCGGCGTCGCGCTGGTGGAGGTCTCGCTGACCAGCACGGATGCACTCGGCATCATCCGCAGTGCCCGGGCCGCGCTCGGGCCGGACTTCGCCCTGGGCGCGGGCACCGTACTCAGCGTCGGGGACGCCCGGGCGGCGGCCGACGCCGGTGCCGGCTTCCTGGTCACCCCGGCGCTGGCACCGAGCCTCGCCGAGGCCGGCAATCTCGGGCTGCCGGTGCTCGCCGGCGCGCTGACCCCCACCGAGGTGGTGCAGGCCAGCAGTGGCGGGGCCACCGCGGTCAAGCTCTTCCCGGCCTCCCTCGGCGGGCCCGACTATCTCGGCGCGCTGCGCGACCCGTTCCCCGGCACCGCCTTCGTACCGGTCGGCGGCGTCGACGCGGACAGCGCGCGGCGTTACCTCGACCGGGGAGCGGTCGCGGTCGGCGTCGGATCCCCGCTGCTGGGCGACGCCGTCCGGGGCGGCGACCCGGCGGGCCTGCGCGAACGTGCCGCCGGCTTCCTCGCGGCGGTCGCGCCGTGACCGACCTGCTGACCCTCGGCGAGACGATGGCGGCCTTCCGCACCACCGGTCCGCTGCGGCTGGGCGGCACCGCCGGCATCTCGGTCGCCGGGTCCGAGTCGACGGTGGCGATCGGGTTGGCCCGGCTCGGCCACCGGGCCGCCTGGGTCGGGGTGACCGGCGCCGACGAGCCCGGCGAGCTGATCCGCCGTACGCTGCGCGCCGAGGGTGTCGACCTGACCTGGTCCCGGGTCGACGCGGCGGCTCCGACCGGGCTGATCCTCTTCGAGTCCCGGGTCGCCGACATCAACCGGGTTACCTACCACCGCGCCGGATCGGCCGGCTCAAGGCTGCGCCCGGCCGACGTGAACCGCGCCTTCGACGCACCCGGGCCACCACCCCGCCTGGTGCACGTCACCGGCATCACCTGCGCGCTGGGCGCCGAGCCGTACCAGGCGGTGGTGGCGGCGGTACGGCTCGCCCGAGCGGCGGGCAGCACGGTCTGCCTGGACGTCAACCACCGGCACCGGCTCTGGTCGATCGCCGACGCCGCCACGGCACTGCGGCCGCTGCTGCCCTCGATCGACCTGGTGGTGGCGTCCGACGACGAGCTGGCCGTACTGACCGACGCGGCCGACCCGGTCGAGGCACTGCGCGCGGCCGGCGTGACCGAGGTCGTCGTGAAGCACGGGGCCGACGGCGCGACCAGCCACAGCGCGTTCGGCACGGTGCACCGCCCGGCGCGCACGGTGCCGGTGGTGGACACCGTCGGTGCCGGCGACGCGTTCGTGGCCGGGCTGCTCTCCGGCTGGCTCGACGGCGCCGACGTGCCGGCTCGGCTGGACCGGGCGGTCACCACCGGCGCGTTCGCGGTGGCCACCCGGGGCGACTGGGAGGGCCTGCCCGACCGGGCCGAGCTGGCACTGCTCGACCACGGGCCCGGCGGCACCGTGCGCTGACCGCCGGGCTGACAACTCTGGGAGGAGCGAGATGGAGCTGACCGAACCCACCGTGTGGAGCGGGGACCGTCTGGAGCTCGGCGAGGGGCTGCGCTGGGTGGGCGACCGGCTGGTCCTGGTCGACCTGCTGGCCGGGCGCCTGTTGGAGACCGATGGCGACCGGCCGGGCCCGCTGCGCGAGACGCGCCGGCTGGACGTCCCATTGGGCGCGGTCGCACCGGTGGCCGGGAGTCCCGGCGACTGGCTGGCCGCCGCCGGGACCGGCGTCGCCCTGCTGCCCGCCCACGGTGAGCCCCGGCCGGTCGCCGAGCTGGTCGCCGACGATCCCGAGCCGGCTCGGATGAACGACGCGGTCGCCGATCCGCACGGCCGGTTCTGGGCCGGCAGCATGACGTACGCCGGGGTGCCCGGCGGCGGCACGCTGTACCGGCTGGCTCCGGGCGCGGCACCGGTGCCGGCGGTGACCGGGCTGACCGTGCCGAACGGTCCGGCGTTCGATGCCCCCGGCACCACCATGTACCTGGCCGACTCGCCGCGCGGCGAGGTCGACCGGTTCACCGTCGACCCCCGCACCGGGGAACTGCTCGGACGGGAGCCGTTCCTGCGGCTGCCCGCCGCCGACGGTGGCCCGGACGGCATGACGGTCGACGCGGCCGGTCACCTCTGGGTCGCGCTGTGGGGCGGCTCTGCGGTACGCCGCTACCGGCCGGACGGCACGCTGGACCGGGAGATCCGGCTACCGGCCAGGCAACCGGCCGGCATCTGTCTCGGGGGCCCCGACCTGCGCCGGCTCTTCGTCGGCACCGCCCGGCACGGGCTGTCGCCGGCCGGACCGGCGGACGGCGCGCTGTTCGCGGTGGACGTCCCGGTCCCCGGTCTGCCGATCGCGTACGCCTTCGCCAGCTGAACGGAGGCATGGCGGCTCGGCCGGCGGGTAGCCCGTCAGGTGGCCGACTGGAGAGAGGTGTTCGTCCCGGACACTCCGCTGCTGGAGATCGCGATCCGGGGCAGCGTCATGTACCTCGCGCTCTTCGCTCTCCTGCGGCTCATCCTCAAGCGGGAGAGCGGCACCACCGGTGTCACCGACCTGCTGGTGATCGTGCTGCTCGCGGACGCGGCGCAGAACGGCCTGTCGGGCGGCTACACCTCGGTCACCGACGGGGTGCTGCTGGTCGGGGTGATCATCGGCTGGTCGTACCTGCTGAACGCCGTCGCCTACCGCTGGCACGTCGTCGCCCGGCTGATCCGGCCGGAGTCGCTGGTGCTGATGCGGGACGGGCAGATCATGCGCCGCAACATGCGTCGAGAGTTGATCACCAACGAGGAGCTGCACACTCTGCTGCGCGAGCAGGGTGTCGCCGACCTCGCGGACGTCCGTGAGGTGCGGATGGAGGCCGACGGACGGTTCAGCGTCACCACCCGTACGCCCGGCCGGTCCCGCACCGACCGGGACGCGGGCGGCCTGGGCTGACGACCCGTCCCGCCAGCGCGGGTCAGCCGGTCGGCAGGGCCCGGGCCAGCAGGTCGAACAGGGCCGTCCAGTGCCGCTCGGTGGCCCTCTCGTCGTAGGCCGCGGTGTCGGCCATGGTGAAGCCGTGGTGCGCGCCCTCGTACACCTCGGAGCCGTAGCGCACGCCGGCGGCGTCGAGCGCCTTCTCCAACGTCGCGATCTGCTCGGCCGTCATCGACTGGTCCGCATCGGCGTGCCCGAAGTACACCTCACCGGTGATCGAGCCGACGCCCAGGTGCGGGCTGTCCGGCGCGTCGGTGACGATCCGGCCGCCGTGGAAGCTGGCCACCGCGGCGATCCGGTCCGGGTGCGCCTCGATGGCCCGCAGCGCGTTCGTCCCGCCCATGCAGTAGCCGGTGATCGCGACCGGGCCGGGCCGGACGTCGTCGCGAGCGGCCAGGAAGTCCAGGTACGCGGCGGTGTCCCGGCTGATCACGTCGGCCGTCAGCGACCCGATCAGCGGCATGATCTTCTCGAAGATCGCGCCGCGCTGGGCCGGATCAGCGAGCCCGGACAGGTCGAACAGCGGTGCCCGGCCGGCCCGGTGGAACAGGTTGGGAATCAGCACGAGGTAGCCCTGAGCGGCGATCCGCTCGGCCATCTCCACCAGGCGCGGGCGCAGGCCGAAGGCGTCCTGGAAGAGCAGGACCGCCGGAAACGGACCGTCGCCGTCCGGCCGGGTGAGGCGCGCGTCCGCTATCCCGTCGTCGGTCGGGATGTCCACCGTCGTCGTCTGCACCAGGTTCTCCTCGTACGCCAGTCGTTGGTCCGTCCGGAACGCTACCCGCCGCGCCGGCGACCCCCGCCGCAAGACCGGACCGGGACCGCGTGAACGGGGCGTGAAGAATCGACCGTGGCCCGTCAGAACGGCGTATCGACGGGTGATCCGCCGACATGGTGCGGCGACGATGGGCCGATGAGCCCTTGGCGGATGACGCGCTGGGAGCGGGGAGACCTGTCGCCCGGCATCGACACACCGCCGGCCTGGGACGGCGCACCATCGGTGCGTGACGGCAGCGCCGGTGAGCCTGCGGAACCACGCGCGACCAGGACGGCCGAGCCCGAACGACGGCACGAGGCGCTGGTCAGCGTCCGGCTCGGCCCGTCGGCACCCGGCAGTCACCTGGTGGAGTACCTGCGGCACGAGCCCTGTGCGGTCGCCGCGTGGTGGATCGCCGCCGACGTCGACGCCGTGGTGCGGCTCTCCGCCGACAGCATGACCGTGCTGCACCGCGCCGTGGCGGATCTGCGCCGCCGCGCCGGAGTGGAAGTGGTGGTCGCACACTCCATCCTCCGTGCGCTCGACCTGACCACGCCGGCCGCGCCGGCGTGGGTCGCGCCCGCAGCATGAGCCGCCCGTGCACCGCCCCACGGATCGTGGTGGGCGTCGACCGGTCGTTCGCCGGCATGCAGGCGTTGCGCCGCGCCGTCCAGTTGGCCCGCCGCGAGCACGCCCAACTGGACGCGGTACGCGCCTGGGTCTTCGCACCGACGTGGCGGCCCGGCACGCTGACCTGGCGCTGGCAGGACGAGTGCGACCGGGCTGCCCAGGTCTATCTGAAGGGCGTCTTCGACGCGGCGCTCGGTGGGCTGCCCCGGGACGTGGCCGTACGACTGGTGGTGACGCAGGGCTACGCCGGTCAGGTGCTGGTCGACCACGCACACCGGGACTCCGACCTGCTCGTCGTCGGCAGCCCGGAACGCGGCCGGTTCGGCAGCTCACACGGCCACGTCACCCGGTACTGCGTGACCCGGGCGGCCGTACCGGTCGTCGCGGTGCCGGCGCCGTCCTGGGCCCGGGCCGCGGCGATCCGCCGCTTCTCCCGCGACCTCGAACGGTTCAGCCGGTGACCACCGCCGCCGTTCCCCGGTGCCCGTCAAAGGCGCGTAGCGATCGGCGGCATCGGCGTGATGATCGCGTCACGGACTCCGCTACGGCGGGTGGTCCCGCCGTAGCGTCGGATTCGCCGCCAGAGCGGCGGCACGAACGGAAAGGATCGCCCCGACCATGGACGAGGCCCCGATAATCTACGCCGTTCCGGTGCGCGAACTGCCGGGACGGATGATGGGGACGGTACGGACCGGCCGGTCACCACAGGGTCAGCGAGTGGGCATCGCCTTCACCCGACCGGAGCTGCTGGTCGCCGCGATGGGCGCCGACCAGCCGTGGGAAGAGCTGTGCGAGTCCGCGTTGCGCGGCATGCTGCGCCCCCTCGGCATCGACCGGATCCAGGTCGACCCCCTGCTGGTGGCCCCGCCGCTCGACCCGAGCGTCGGCGACCGGGCGGCACCGACCGTTCCGGTCGGCACCGCACCCGGCGCCGGTCAGGCCCGGACGAAGCGGACCGCGTCGGCGACCACGTGGCCGTCGGTGTCCTCGGTACGGATCAGCACGCTCCCGTCGGTGCCCGCCATGAAGGGGTAGGTGCCCAGCGACACCCACTGACCGCCGGCCTGCCGCTGGTCCACGGTCCGGGTGGCCAACCCGCCGGAGTACGTGATGTCCACCGGCACGTTGGTCGCCCGGTTCTCGTGCGCCGTCCAGCGCAGCTGCACCGTCCACGACCCGGAGCTGGGCAACGTCGGGCGGAACCGCAGCCGGTTGACCCCCTTGCCGACGTTGCCGTCGTGCTCGTAGTCCGGGCCGTAGTAGCCGCCGATGCTGCTGCTGCGCAGCCACGTCCCGGCCCGGGTGATCCCGCTGGCCGCCGCGTTGTCCAGGATCACCTCGCCGGTCGACCCCCACTCCAGCACCGCGCCGTCCTGACGCAGCCGGGCCTGCAGGGTCGGCACGGACACCGCCTGCACGGCCAGGTTCCCGGCGAGCGCCAGCGACGCCGCGGTGGCCGCCGCCTGCCCGAGGATCATGA
The DNA here is from genome assembly GCF_042658605.1 of Micromonospora vulcania. NCBI lineage: Bacteria > Bacillati > Actinomycetota > Actinomycetes > Micromonosporales > Micromonosporaceae > Micromonospora > Micromonospora vulcania. The sequence goes on from NZ_JBHSQS010000005.1 coordinate 447,941, forward strand.
ACACCGGCTCCATCCGGATCGACCCGTACGCGATGTGGCTCGCCGAGAGGCAGACCGGCACCAGCAGGTTGGCGCACTGGGCCTGGAGCGGAACGATCGAGCGGTAGCTCACCGGGTACGGCGCGGGAACCCCGATCTGCACGTCTCCCTCGTTGCGGACCCTGCCGTCGACCACCACCCGCTGGCAGTTGTGCGAATCCATCGTGTAGCTGGCCAGCCCCACCGAGTCGGTGACGCGTACCTGGCCCCGGCAGTCGTGCTCGGTCATCACGTACCCGGAGACCATCCGGCGAGCCTCGCGGATGTAGAGCAGTGGCGGCCAGCCGCCGGTGGTGGTGAACTCGTCGACCGGCAGCCCCCACCGCGCGGTCGAGTCGCGTACCGAGACCGGTAGCCGGGTGTCGTTGGCCAGGAACCACATCAGCCCCTGCTGGTAGCTGCGGTGCTCGGCGATGATGCTCTCCCGCGCGGCCCAGCTCGCCGTCGGGTACGCGTAGTTGAAGCCGATGTGATCGGTGGAGACCGCGCCGTTGTTGTTCGAGTCGGTCTTCCCACCGCCGATCGAGTGGGTGGTGAAGTACGGGCCGGTGTAGCCCGCCTGGATGTGCCGCAGCAGCAGCTCGTACTGCATCGGGTCGTAGCCCGACGGCCTGGCGAACGGGATCCGGTTGGCCGCCTGGGTCAGGCACATCCGGAAGCAGTACGCCTGGATCCGGTCGTCACCGCTGCCCTGCGGCGCGAGTGGGGTCGCGGAGATCCCTGGCAGCAGGCCACTGCCGGGCGAGCCGGCGGTAACGTACGGGTCGACCGGGTAGGCGAACTGGTGGGTGTTGCGGGACTGCACCCCGTTGATCGTCTCGCCGTAGGTGTCGTTGGACTCCCGGCCGACGGTGAACCCCACCCCGGCCATCGCCAGCAGGTCACCCTCGTAGGTCGCGTCGACGAACACCCCGCCCCGGTAGATCGAGCCGTCCTCGGTACGCAGCTCGGTGATGCGGTTTCCGCTGCGGCCGAGGCCGGCGAGGCGGGCGTTGCTGATCACCGGCACGCCCGCCTCGGCCAGCAGGTCGGCGAAGACGGCGGCGGCGACGTGTGGCTCGAAGGTCATCCGCAGTGGCGAGGTCGGCGTGAGGGTCCCGCCGTGGTACTTCACGTACACCCGGCGGTAGAACTCGGCGGCCAGACCGCCGATGGACGCCTGGACGCCGGTGTCGGTGGCGCCCAGCCCGGCGGTGCTCAACCCGCCGACGTGGCTGGTCGGCTCCAGTACGACGGCGGTCCGCCCGAGACGACGCATGGTGATCGCGGCGGCCAGCCCACCGGAGGTGGCGCCGTAGACGACCAGGTCGGCGGTGGTGACGGCGGCCCGTGCGGGGCCGGCCCGGAACGGGTCGGCGAGACCGGCCAGGACGAGGCCGGAACCGCCGGCGGTCAGCAGGCGACGGCGGGACAGGGGCAGGGACACGGCGACTCCCCAGGGGTAACCGGAACGGGACGGTTACAGAGGCACGCCGCTGCGACTGCGAACGAAATTCTTCAATCTCCGTCGGCGGGTGTCAACCGGGGAGCCGTGCCGATGATCGGGTCCGGCGGATCGGTCGCGTCAAAGGCGCGTACCTGATGGCGGCTTCGCCGTGACGATCGCGTAGCGAAACGCTCACGAGCGCGCCGGTCGACGTAGCGTCGGATCCGCCGCCCCCGGTCGACCCGGGCCCGTATCCGCGGAGGTCTCCAGATGCTGTCCCCGGTCACCGTGCTGCCGACGACGCCGCGCCGCTCGTCGGCCGCTGCCGAACCCGATCCGCAGGTCATCACGGTCGAGATCTCCATCGTGATCAGATCCGGTGTGGCCGCCACGGAGCAGGTGGCCGAGTTCACCGAACGGCTCTCGGCGCTCGCCGCTGGCGTGCTCCACCAGGAGTGCGGTCCGGCCAACTGGAGCGACGCGTCCTTCGGCGACGACGCCGCCGCACCGCGCCGGTTGGTGACCGCCCCGCAGCCGGCCCGGCCCGAGCTGCTGCTGCGACCGGTACGCCGGACCGCCCAACTCCGTGGCGAGCCGGTGACGTTCACCCGGCGCGAGTACGACCTGCTGCTCCACCTGGCCCGCCACCCGCACCAGGTGCTCACCCGGGGACAACTGCTACGCGAGGTCTGGGGCTACGAGATGTGCCGGGGTGCGCGGACTGTCGACGTGCACGTGCGTCGGCTCCGGGAAAAGCTGGCCGGACGTGGTCCGGTCATCACCACCGTGCACGGCGTCGGCTACCGGCTGGACGAGACCGAGCGGCTCCGAGTCGCCGCGGACTGAGGGGGTCGCCGCGGACTGACCAGGTCGGACACGTTCGCTCAGGGGCGGTAGCGGTAGCCCATCCCGGGTTCGGTGATCAGGTGCCGGGGGCGGGCCGGGTCGTCCTCCAGCTTGCGTCGCAGCTGGGCCAGGTACTGCCGCAGGTAGTTGGTCTCGTTCTGATACTCCGGCCCCCACACGTCCTGCAGGAGCTGGCGCTGGCTGACCAGCTTGCCGGGGTGGCGCAGCAGCTTCTCCAGCACGCTCCACTGGGTCGGGGTCAACTTGACCTCGGTGCCGTCGTCCCGCCGCACGCTGTGGTCGGCCAGGTCGACGGTGTGCTGGCCGATCCGCAGCGCGGCCACCGCCTCACTGGGGGCGCCCAGCCGCCGGGTCACCGCGCGGATCCGGGCCAGCAGCTCCTCCACCCCGAACGGCTTGGTGACGTAGTCGTCCGCGCCGGCGTCGAGCGCGGCGACCTTGTCCTCGCTGCCGGCCCGGCCGGAGAGCACGATGATCGGCACGGCGGTCCAGCCACGCAGGCCACGGATCACCTCCACCCCGTCGATGTCGGGCAGGCCGAGGTCGAGCACCACCAGGTCGGGCGGATGACTGGCAGCGGCCTTCAGCGCGCCGGCACCGGTGTCGGCGACGTCCACGTCGTACCGGCGGGCGCGCAGGTTGATCCGCAGAGCACGCAGGATCTGCGGTTCGTCGTCGACGACCAGGATGCGCGTCATTCCTGCGGCCCCTCCGAGCTGGTCTGCGCGGCGGCGGGCAGCCGCAGCACCATGGTGAGCCCTCCACCGGGGGTGGTCTCCGGGGTGATGCTGCCACCCATCGCCTCGGCCAGACCTCGGGACAGCGCGAGACCGAGGCCGACACCGGTCTGGTTGTCCCGGTCGCCGAGTCGCTGGAACGGCAGGAAGACATGCTCCCACTGGTCCTCGGGGATGCCCGGCCCACGGTCGATGACCCGCAGCTCGACCTGACCGGCGTGCGTGCTCGCCGTGATGGTCGGCGGCTGCCCGGGTGGGCTGTAGCGCAGCGCGTTGGCGATGACGTTGACCAGTACCCGTTCCAGCAGGCCGGGGTCCGCGGTGGCCTCGGGCAGGTCGGCCGGGATGTCGGTACCGACGGTGGCGGCGGGCGGCCCGAGTTCGTCCAGCGCCCGGGGTACGACGTCCTCCAGGCCGATCGCGGTCGCCGTGATGCCGAGGACACCGGCCTGGAGCCGACTCATGTCCAGCAGGTTGCCGACCAGTCGCGCGAGCCGGTCCAACGACTCCTCGGCCGTCTCCAGCAACTCCTCACGATCCTGCTCGTCGAACTCGATGTCTTGGCTGCGCAGGCTGGTCACCGCCGCCTTCGCCGAGGCCAACGGCGTACGCAGATCGTGGCTGACCGCGGCGAGCAGCGCGGTACGCATCCGGTCCGCCGCGGCGAGCGGCCGGGCCGTGGCCGCCTCCTCGGCGAGCCGTTCCTGGCGCAGCGCGACGGCGGCCTGGGCGGCGAACGCCTCGACGATCCGCCGGTCGGCCGCCTCCAGTCGCCGGCCACTGAGCACGACAGTGATCCGCTCGTCCACCGGCACCGCGGTCTCGCCGTCGTCGGGCGTGCAGGCCGGCCGGTCGCCGACGCTGGCCACCACGCACCAGGCGTGCTCCTCCCGGGCTCGGGCCGGCCGCCCACTGGCCTCTTCGGCCAACTCCAGCACGCTCACCGCGCGCAGCCCGAAGGTCTCCCGGAGCTGGTCGAGCAGCGCCGGCAGCGGCCGTTCGCCGCGCAACACGCCGCCAGCGACGGCGGCGAGGGTCTGCGCGTCGGCGGCGGCGCGAGCGGCCTCCCGGGTACGCCGGGCCGCCACGTCGACGACCCAGCTCACCGCGACGGCCACTCCGACGAAGACGGCCAGGGCGAGCAGGTTGTCCAACTCGGCGATGGTCAACGTGTGGTGTGGCGGGGTGAAGAACCAGTTGAGCAGCAGCGACCCGCCGAGTGCGGCGACCAGGGCCGGCCACAGCCCGCCGACCAGCGCGACCCCGACCACTCCCGCGAGGAACAGCAGGATGTCGCTGGTCAGGGTCAGATCGGGCGCCGTCAGCAGCAACAGGGTCAGCAGCGGCATACCGAACCCGGCCAGGGCGAAGCCGAGCAGTCGGCGACGCCGGGATAGCGCCGCGGGCATCGCCACCCGCCGGCCCCGCCCGGCCTCGGTGTGGTTGACCAGGTGCACGTCGATCGCACCGGACAGCGCGGTGGTGGTCACCCCGACGCCACGGGCGAAGATCTGCGCGAAGCGCCCCCGCCGGCTGGCGCCGAGCACCAACTGGGTGGCGTTCACGCCACGGGCGAAGTCCAGCAGCGCGGCCGGCACGTCCGTACCGAGCACCTGGTGGTAGGTGCCGCCGAGGCTCTCCACCAGCACCCGCTGACGGGCCAGTTGCGCCGGGTCCGCGCCGGCCAGCCCGTCGCTGCGAGCGACGTGCACGGCGAGCAGGTCGGCACCCTTGCTGCGGGCGGCGACCCGCGCGGCCCGGCGGATCAGCGTCTCGCCCTCCGGGCCACCGGTCAGCGCCACCACGACCCGCTCCCGGGCCTCCCAGGTAGCGGCGATGCCCTGTTGGCTGCGGTACCGGTCGAGCTGTTCGTCGACCTTGTCCGCCAGCCAGAGCAGCGCCAACTCGCGCAGCGCGGTGAGGTTGCCGACCCGGAAGTAGTTGCCCAGCGCGGCATCGATCTTGTCAGGGCGGTAGATGTTGCCGTGGGCCATCCGCCGACGCAGCGCCTCGGGGGTCATGTCGACCAGCTCGACCTGCTCGGCGGCGCGGACGATCTCGTCCGGCACGGTCTCCCGCTGCGTGGTGCCGGTGATCTGCGCGACGACGTCGTTGACCGACTCGAGGTGCTGCACGTTGACCGTGGAGAGCACGTCGATGCCCGCGTCGAGCAACTCCTGGACGTCCTGCCAGCGCTTGTCGTGTCGCGATCCCGGCACGTTGGTGTGCGCCAGCTCGTCGACCACCGCGATCTCCGGCCGACGGGCCAGCACCGCGTCCAGGTCCATCTCGGTGAACTCGGCACCCCGGTAACTCACCGTGCGGCGGGGGACCTGCTCCAGGTCACCGAGCATCGCCGCGGTGTGCTGGCGGCCGTGGGTCTCCACGAAGCCGATCACCACGTCGGTGCCGCGCGCAGCGCGCCGCTGGGCCTCCTCCAACATGGCGTACGTCTTGCCGACGCCGGGGGCGGCTCCGAGATAGATGCGCAGTTCTCCGCGTGACACGGAAACATCCTTCCTGGTCGGCGAAAGGAAGGGCCCCTTCTTAACGCCTGGTGCGGGTAAAGGGGCCCTTCCTAACCGATCAGCGCTTCGGGAACTGCTTGTCCAGCGCGAGGTTCAGCTCCAGCACGTTGACCCCCGGCTCGCCCATGAAGCCGAGCCCTCGTCCGATGGTGTGCTCGTTCACCAGCCGACGGACCGCCGCCGGGTCCGCGCCGCGTTCACGCGCGACCCGGTTGACCTGCAGCTCGGCGTACGCCGGGCTGATCTGCGGGTCGAGACCGCTACCGCTGGCGGTGACCGCGTCGGCCGGCACGGCCGGGTCGGCGGGGGCGTCGCCACGGATCGGGGTGACCACCCCACCGGCGGCGACGTAGTCCTCGTCGGCCTTGGCCAGCTCCACCGGCACGCCCTGGTAGGAAGCGACGAACGGGGTGGCCGGGGCGACCTGGTTGACGCTGACCACCCGGGTGACCGGGCCGGTCAGCCCGTCGGCGCGGAACACCGCGAGCACGGCGCCCACCCCGTCGGTGGTGCAGAAGGGCCGTCGGCCGTCGACGCCGTCCAACTCGCCGACCGCCTTGCTGCGCCCACAGACCTGGGTGAGCAGGCTCTCGCTGGACTCCTCCGGGTCGCTGGCGATGGTGTCCACCACGCTCTCCGGGCCCAGGTTGCTGGCCGAGGTGGAGGTCGGGTCGTAGCCGTCGCCGGCTGCGGACGGCCGGGACTGGAAGTACTGCGGGACGGCGTTGCCGTCGGCGTCGGTGAAGAGCTGACCGATCAGCGAGCTGCCGACCGTCGTCCCGCCCGCGTTGACGAGCGAACCATCGGCCTTGTCGTTCAGGCCGGGCAGCTTGCCGACGGCGACCAGGGCCAGCGGGTAGACCAGCCCGAGCAGCACCGTGAAGACGAGTACGGCACGCAGGGCGGCGAGGTGTTGGGCGAGCCAGTTGGGTAGGCGCATCACGAAATCCCCGGGATGAACTGGATGAGCAGGTCGATGAGCTTGATCCCGATGAACGGGACGATGATGCCACCCAGTCCGTACACCAGCAGGTTGCGGCTGAGCAGCTTCGACGCGGCGGCCGGCCGGTACCGCACGCCGCGCAGGGCGAGCGGGATCAGCGCGATGATCACCAGGGCGTTGAAGATGACCGCGGACAGGATCGCCGATTCCGGGCTGGCCAGCCGCATGATGTTCAGCGCGTCCAGGCTCGGGTAGAGGCCGGCGAACATGGCCGGAATGATCGCGAAGTACTTCGCGATGTCGTTGGAGATGCTGAACGTGGTCAGCGCACCACGGGTGATCAGCAACTGCTTGCCGATCTCCACGATCTCGATCAGCTTGGTCGGGTCGGAGTCGAGGTCGACCATGTTGCCGGCCTCCTTGGCGGCCGACGTACCGGTGTTCATCGCCACCCCGACGTCGGCCTGAGCGAGCGCCGGAGCGTCGTTCGTACCGTCACCGGTCATCGCGACCAGCCGGCCGCCCTCCTGCTCCTTCTTGATCAGCGCGAGCTTGTCCTCGGGCGTCGCCTCGGCCAGGAAGTCGTCCACGCCGGCCTCGTCCGCGATCGCCTTGGCGGTACGCGGGTTGTCGCCGGTGATCATCACGGTCCGGATGCCCATTCGGCGCATCTCGTCGAACCGCTCCCGCATGCCGGACTTGACGACGTCCTTGAGGTGGATGACGCCCAGTGCGCGGGCCGGCTCACCGTCGACGTGCTCGGCGACGACCAGCGGCGTACCGCCGGTGCCGCTGATCGCGTCCACGATCTCGCCGACCTGCTCGGTCGGGTGCCCGCCGTTCTCGCGGACCCACTTCATCACGGCCGCGGCGGCGCCCTTGCGGACCCTGCGACCCGAACCGGCCGCTCCCGCGTCCACGCTGGCGTCCGGTGCCATGTCGACGCCGCTCATCCGCGTCTGCGCGGTGAACGGTACGAACGTGGCGTGCGGCATCACGCCCGGCTCGCGCTCACGCAGGCCGAACTCGTTCTTCGCCAGGACCACCACCGAGCGACCCTCGGGCGTTTCGTCGGCGAGGCTGGACAGCTGCGCGGCGTCGGCCAGGGTCGCGGCCGTCACCCCTTCGACGGGTACGAACTCGGCCGCCTGCCGGTTGCCCAGCGTGATGGTGCCGGTCTTGTCCAGCAGCAGGGTGTTGACGTCGCCGGCCGCCTCGACGGCCCGGCCGCTCATGGCGAGCACGTTGCGCTGCACGAGCCGATCCATGCCGGCGATGCCGATGGCCGAGAGCAGGGCGCCGATGGTGGTGGGGATCAGGCAGACCAGCAGCGAGATCAACACCACCCCGGTGACACCCGAGTCGGTGATCGCGCCGCTGTTCGGCGCGGCCGCCTGGAACGCCTTGGAGAAGATGGCCAACGGCTGGAGAGTGACCACGGCCAGCAGGAAGATGACCGTGAGCGCGGCGAGCAGGATGTTCAGCGCGATCTCGTTCGGCGTCTTCTGCCGGTTGGCCCCCTCGACCAGGGCGATCATCCGGTCGATGAAGCTCTCTCCCGGCTTCTGGGTGATCTTCACGATGATCTGGTCGGAGAGCACCTTGGTGCCACCGGTGACCGCGCTGCGGTCGCCGCCGGACTCCCGGATGACCGGGGCCGACTCACCGGTGATGGCCGACTCGTCGACGCTGGCGATGCCCTCGACGATGTCGCCGTCACCGGGGATGATGCCGCCCGCCTCGACCAGCACGATGTCGCCCTGGCGCAGCTGCGGTGCGGGCACCGCCTCGTCCCGGTAGGCGTTCGCCCGGGCACCGGGCGTCCAGTCGATCAGCCGGGTGGCGATGGTGTCCTTCTTCGCCTGCCGCAGCGCGGCGGCCTGAGCCTTGCCCCGGCCCTCGGCGACCGCCTCCGCCAGGTTGGCGAAGAGCACGGTCAACCAGAGCCAGACGGTGATCGCCCAGGCGAACACCGACGGGTCGGTCACCGCCAGGATCGTGGTGAAGGCCGCGCCGACTTCCACGATCAGCATCACCGGGTTGCGCCACAGCGTGCCCGGGTTGAGCTTGCGCAGGGCGTCCGGCAGGGACCGGAGCAGCTGCTTCGGGTCGAGCAGTCCCCCGCCGACCCGGTTGCCCTGGGTGGCCGGGGTGCCGGGCGTCGGTTGCTCGCCGGTCCCGGATGTCACAGAGGTGACGGACATGTCCTCGTTCCTCATGATGGTCACAGCCCCTCAGCCAGCGGGCCGAGCGCGAGTGCGGGCAGGAAGGTCAGCGCGACGAGGATCACCGTGACGCCGACGACCATGCCGATGAACAGCGGTCGGTGGGTCGGCAGGGTGCCCTCGGACGCGGGGGTGGGCGCCTGGCGGGCCAACGATCCGGCCAGCCCGAGCACGAAGATGATCGGAAGGAAGCGGCCGAACAGCATGCACAACCCGAGCGCCGTGTCCCACCAGGTCGTGTTGACCGTGATGCCGGCGAAGGCGGAACCGTTGTTGTTGCTGGCCGAGGTGAACGCGTAGAGCACCTCGGAGAGGCCGTGCGGACCGACGTTGAGCGCGGTGGAGTTGTTGCCGGTGGCGAACGCGGCCGCCGTACCGATCAGCACCAGGATCGGCGTGATCAGGAAGTACAGCGAGGCGAACTTGATCTCCCGCGCGCCGATCTTCTTACCCAGGTACTCCGGGGTGCGACCGACCATCAGGCCGGCCACGAAGACCGTGATCACCGCGAGGATGAGCAGGCCGTAGAGACCGGAACCGGTACCACCGGGCGCGACCTCACCGAGCATCATGTTGAACATGGTCATCATGCCGCCGAGCGAGGTGAACGAGTCGTGGAACGAGTTCACCGCGCCGGTCGAGGTCAGCGTGGTCGCCGCGGCGAAGGTCGCCGAGTTCGACACGTCGAACCGGACCTCCTTGCCCTCCAGCGCCGCACCGACCGCCTGCGGCACGGTGCCGTGCCCGGTCAGCTCGAAGATGTTGGTGATGGCCACGCTCGCGAACGCGAGGATCCCCATCACCGCCGCGATGGCGTAACCCTGGCGGTTCTGCCCGACCATCCGGCCGAAGACCCGGGGCAGGCTGAACGGGATCAGGAAGATCAGGAAGATCTGGAGCCAGTTCGTCCAGGTGGTGGGGTTCTCGAACGGGTGCGCGCTGTTGACGTTGTAGAAGCCGCCACCGTTGGTGCCCAGCTCCTTGATCACTTCCTGGCTGGCCACCGGGCCACCGGTGATCGTCTGGGTGCCGCCGGTCAGCGTGGTCACGTCGGTGCCGGCGGAGAGGTTCTGCACCACTCCACCGATCATCAGCGCGATCGCGCCGAGCACCGCGATCGGCACCAGGATGCGCAGCGTGATCCGGGTCAGATCGACCCAGAAGTTGCCGAGCTGCCCGGTGCGGCTGCGGGCGAACCCGCGTACCAGCGCGACCGCCACCGCGATGCCGACCGCCGCCGAGACGAAGTTCTGCACCGCCAGCCCGGCCATCTGCACCAGGTGGCCCATCGTCGACTCACCCGAGTACGACTGCCAGTTGGTGTTGGTCACGAACGACACGGCGGTGTTCCACGCGCCGTGCGGCACCACCGGGTCGAAGCCCAGCGACAGCCACAGGTGGTTCTGCACCCGCTGGAACAGGTACAGGAACAGGATCGAGATCGCCGAGAACGCCAGCACGCTGCGGGCGTACACGCCCCAGGTCTGCTCAGCGGCCGGGTTGACCCCGACCAGGCGGTAGATGCCCCGCTCGACCCGGGACTGCCGGGTGCCGGAGACCGCCCGGAACATGTAGTCGCCGAACGGCTTGTAAACGGCGACCAGGGCCGCCACCAGCGTCAGCACGAAGATGACGCCCGCTGTTGTCATGGTCATCAGAAGCGCTCCGGGAACAACAGGGCGAACACCAGGAACGCACCCAGGACGATGGCGAGCACCAGACCGACGGTGTTGACCGCGCTCACAGCTTCTCCACCGCCCGGACCACCAGGGCGAGCACTGCGAACAGCGCCACCGTCAGGACCACGAACACCACGTCAGACACGCTGACTCCTCAGACCGGAAAGGTTCGTCGCGACCGCCTTCCGGTCGCGCCGGGCAATCAAAGCCCCTCATCGGCCCGATGGCAGGGGTCATAACGCGACCATGACGGAGGCGCACCGTTTCTTGACGCGCTTTTCACACCCGCCCCCTGAACAGGTGAAATCCGGCACCAACCCTCGGCACAAGCAAGCCCCGCCCACCCCATCCCCGCGCTGTCAGACATGGGCGCGACACCCCCGCCCCGCGTCGATCTAGGGCAAATCACTGCTCAGGGAGATCGACTAACGGTGATATGCCCTAGATCGACGCCGGATAGAGG